>JAGVAH010000015.1 GCA_020060385.1 Syntrophobacterales bacterium
AGGTGAAGCAGGCCTGCAGATGGGATTCCGAGAGGATGCCGCTAAAGATGCTCTGTTGCCGCCTTGCCGCCAGATTGCTTAAGTCTAAGGGTTCCATAACATATCCTTTGCGTCCGAGTGTTGATGGCCTTTGGGGTTTAACAGGCCGTTAAACTTGTTTTTGGGCCTGGATAGAGGCAATAAGACCTCTGCAAGATGTCTAATTAAATAGACTTTTTAAAATCTCCCTCCCCCTTGAGGATGGAGGGCCGGGGTGGGGGTGTCGTCTTTTGGTCTGATTGCAGGTGGTTGCCAAGCCCCCCCCTCACCCTAACCCTCTCCCCCAGAGGGGAGAGGGGATAAAATCTTTTGATTTCGACCTTTAGGCGACTTTCGCTGAGGTCTCGCAGTTTTTATTCCCCCCTTTATTAAAGGGGGGTTAGGGGGGATTTTATAAGGTCCTGAAATCCCCCTAAATCCCTTTTTTTCCAAGGGGACTTTGGATACCGTTGGGTTAATAGCAGGGGGCGAATTTGCCAGAGAAGGTAGTTTTGCTACCATCTCCTGGCTCCTTGCACCGCCTGGCAGATCAGACGGCCTTTTCTTCTTGGGCCTGGGCCGCGAGCCACTGGGCCCGGGCCTCCCCCCGCACCGGGTTGGGACCCAGACGATAGGCCCGGTCTGTCATTTCCTGGGAGATGGCCGCGAACTTGGGACCTTCCCCGGAACTGACATGGAACATCTCCAGCCGCTCCGGCTCCAGGCCGATATCGGCCAGCACTTTTTTCACCTTGGCCACCCGTTTCCAGGCCTGGATGTTACCCCGGAGGTAGTGGCAGTCACCTTCATGGCAGCCGGAGACGAAGACCGCGTCCGCCCCCATCTCAAAGGCCTTGAGCAGGTGCAGGATGTCCACCCGGCCGGTGCAGGGCACCATGAGAATCCTGATGTTGGGAGGATATTGCAGGCGCATGGCCCCGGCCAGGTCGGCCCCGGCATAGGAGCACCAGCGGCAACAGAAACCGATAATCTTGGGAGAATATTCCTCAGTCATCCTCAACTCCTTTATTCCAGATCAAGGGGCCAATTGCCCCCTAGGGTTTGCTTCGAACACCACCGGGCCTCGCCACACCGCGGTCGCGCCGCCAGCTCAATCCCGGCTAGGGAAACCTGTCCGGCTCACCGCGCGCGGACGCACTGCTGCCGCTAACAAGGCCCAGATGTGCAGTTCTTAAGAACTATGCTGGAATGAAGGCACGTTGGAGGAGCTTACCTGAGGAAGGAAGGATGGGGGTTTAACAGGAACTTACAGTACGCAGCAGCGATCCCAGGCGATCCTCCCCGGCCTCATCCAGCGCCATGGGGATGCGGGCCTTACCAAGGCCCCCCGAACACCCGGGCTTCAGGATTTCCTGCGGCTAATCAGCACCGGCCGATGCACCTGGGATCACCTCCTTTTCTTTAATTATGGCATGGGGGGAAGGGGGTGAGGGACCATGCCCCCTGGCCCCCTTCCCCATATGTTAATCCTGCAAATCCTAAGAAGCGGCTTTCTCTTGGGGATGCGCCGCCAGCCAGGCGGCCCGGGCTTCCCTTTTTAAAGGGCTGGGGCCCAGCCCAAAGGCCCGCTCGGCCATCTCCTTGGCGATGGCCTGGAATCTCGGCCCTTCCGAAGAGGAGAGGTTGAACATCTCCAGCCGTTCCGGCTCCAAGCCCAGCTGCGTGAAGTCCTTTTTCAGTTTATTCACCCGTTTCTTGGCCCGGATGTTGCCCATCAGATAATGGCATTCCCCCTCCAGGCAGCCGGCCACGAAGACCGCGTCGGCGCCGCCTTCAAAGGCCTTGAGGAGGTGGAGGATGTCCACCCGGCCGGTGCAAGGCATGAGGATGATCTTGATCTCCGGGGGATATTGCAGTCGCATCGAACCTGCCAGGTCCGCGGCGCTGTATGCTCAGTAACGGCAGCAGAAGCCGATGATTTTAGGAGTAAAAGGCGCAGTCATAATTTCTCCTTTCTTTAACCCGCGGCCAGAGCCGTTTCCTGGGCGATGATCTGGGCATCGGTGTAGTGTTTCAAGGTGATGGCCTTGGCCGGGCATTCGGAGACGCAGACGCCGCAGCCCTGGCACTTGGCCGGATCGATATAGGCCGCGTCCACCTGGTAGTCGATGATCGGCACGTTGTAGGGGCAGGTGCGCACGCAGGTGAGGCAGACCGCGCACTTGTCCTGTTCAACGGTGGCCACCACCCCGCCCACGGAGACCTTCTCCAGGGCCAGGAAGGTGGCGGCCCGGCCGGCCGCGGCCTTGGCCTGGGCGATGGATTCGTCAATGGGCTTGGGATAGTGGGTGAGGCCGGCCAGGAAGATGCCGTCCGTGGGGAAATCCACGGGCCGCAGCTTGGCGTGGGCCTCGTTGAAGAAGCCTTCCGCGTTCCGGGGCAGCTTGAAGAGCTCGCCCAGGTCCTCGATGGGGTTGGGGAGCACGGCGCTGGCCAGGGTGAGGACATCGGGTTTGAGGATCACCGGCACCCCCAGAATGGGATCGTTCACCGTCACCTGGAGGCCGCCGTCCCCGGTTTTTTCCACCTGGGGCTTGCTCTCCAGGTCAAAGCGGATGAACATCACCCCCAGCTCCCGGGCTTCCTTGTAGAGCAATTCCCGGACGCCGTAGGTGCGCAGATCCCGGTAGAGGATGAAGACATCCAGATCCGGGTTGAGCTTTTTCATCTCAATGGCGCTCTCCACGGAGTGGGTGCAGCAGAGACGGCTGCAATAGGGCCGCTCCGGTTCCCTGGAGCCGACGCACTGGATGAAGACCGCCTGCTTGGCCTTGGCGACTTTGGCGTCCTTGCCGGCGATGAGCTGATCCACTTCCAGGGAAGTATAGACGTTGGGGTGTTCCCCGTAGAGATACTCCGCGGGGGACAGGGCCTGGCCGCCGGTGGCCATGACGGTAACCCCGTGCTCCAGGTCCTTTTTCCCCTGGGGAGTGGTGACGGTGGAGCGGTAATTGCCGATAAAACCGCTGGTCTCCGTGACTGCGGAGTTGAACATGATTTCGATGTTGGGGTTCTTGGTGACCGAATCGATCAACCCTTCCAGGTAGCCCCGGTAATTGTAGCCCCGGGAGCTGACCACCAGGTTCCAAGCGTTGCCCCCCAGCTTGTCCGTTTTTTCCACCAGATAGGCCTGGAAACCCATATTGGCGATGGAACTGGCCGCCTCCATGCCGGCCACGCCGCCGCCGACGACCAGCGCGGCCTTGGTGACCGGGAACTCCATCTTGTGGAGGGGTTCCAGGTTGGTGAGCCGGGCCACCACCCCCCGCACCAGGTCCTTGGCCTTTTCCAGGGCCTTTTCCGGCTCGTGCATATGCACCCAGGAGTCCTGGTCCCGGATGTTGGCCATCTCGAAGAGGTAGGGGTTGAGGCCCGCCTCCCGGACGGTCTCCATGAACATGGGCGCGTGGGTGCGGGGGCTGCAGGAGGCCACCATCACCCGGTTCAGCTCATTTTCTTTGATGGCGTCCAGGATCTTGCCCTGGGTGTCCGCGGAGCAGGTGAAGAGGTTTTCGTCCACAAAGGTGACGTTGGGCAGGGTCTTGGCGTATTCCACCAGCTTGGGAATATTGATCACGCCGCCGATGTTGATGCCGCAGTTGCAGATAAACACGCCGATGCGGGGTTCCTGGCCGCTGACGTCTTTTTCCGGGGGCAGGACCTGCACCTTCAAGTCTTTGCCCCGGGCCGCAGCCAGGAGTTCCCCGGCGTCCGCGGCCGCGCCGGAAGCCTCCATGACCGACTGGGGAATGTCCTTGGGACTCTGGAAGACCCCGCAGACATAAACCCCCGGCTTATTGGTGCTCAAGGGCGTGAAGGGGGAAGTCTCGGCAAAGCGGGTCTCCGGGTCAACCTCCAACCCCAGGGTTTTGGCCAGATTGAGGGCGTCCGGGGAAGACTCCAGACCCACGGAGAGGACCACCAGGTTGAAGTCTTCTTCCTTCAGGTCCCCGTTCTCCGAGAGGTAGCGGATGCGGACGTCATCGGAGCCGGGCACCGGATCGATGGTGTGCACCCGGGAGCGGAGGAAGCGGATGCCGTGCTCCTCTTCGCCCCGCCAGTAGTACTTTTCAAACTCCTTGCCGTGGGTGCGCATGTCCATGAAAAAGATGGCGGTGTCCAGGGGCTCCTTGCTGTGTTCCTTGGCAATCACCGCCTGCTTGATGGCATACATGCAGCAGACCGCGGAGCAGTAGCTGTTGTCGCAGTGGTTCAGGTCCCGGGAGCCCACGCACTGGAGCCAGGCGATCTTCTTGGGCTCCGCGTGGTCCGAGGGCCGGATGAGGTGGCCGGCATAGGGGCCCGAAGCCGAGAGGATCCGCTCGAACTCCAGGCTGGTCACCACCCCGGGGTAACTGGCGTAATGGTAGGCCCCATACTTGCTGGGATCATAGGTCTGGAAGCCCGGGGCCAGGACCACCGCGCCCACGTCCAACACCGTCTTTTTCGGCCCCTGGTCGTGGGCCACGGCCCCGGCCTGGCAGGCCACCACGCACCGCAGACACTCGGAGCAGACCCCGCAGTTGATGCAACGGGCCGCCTCGGCCACCGCCTCTTCCTCGGAGTAGCCCAGGTTGATCTCCTTGAAATTCTTAATCCACTCTTCCACCGGGGAGGTGCGCATCAGGGCCCGGTGCTTCTTGGCCATGTCTTCCTGGATTTCGCTCCAATGGCCTTCCTCTTTGGGGATGGGACGCAGCGGCGCGTCCCGGTCCGCTTTCAGGTCCTGGCCTTTAAGGTAGCGCTCCACGGAGAGAGCCGCTTCCCGGCCCGCGGCCACCGCGGCGATGGCGATCCAGGGGCCGGAGACCACGTCCCCGCCGGCAAAGACGCCCGCCCGGCTGGTGGCCAGGGTTTCGGGGTCGGCCTGGATAAGGCCCCGGGGAGTGAGCTCGATTTTATCTTCAGGGGTAAGGAATTGCAGATTGGCCTTCTGGCCGATGGACATGATGATCGCGTCCGCGTCCCGGGTGGTGGTCTGATCTTCAAAGTAAGTGGGGGAGAAACGGCCCTGCTCGTCAAAGACCCGTTCCACCGCCTTCATTTCCAGGCCGGTGACTTTGCCGCCGCTGGCGATAATCTGCTTCACGCCCCAGCGGGTGACGATCTCGATGCCTTCGTGCTCCGCTTCTTCCACTTCCCAGGGGGAGGCGGGCATCTCTTCCCGGGACTCCAGGCAGATGATGGTCACCTGGGAGGCCCCCTGGCGCCGGGCGGTGCGGGCCACGTCCATGGCCACGTTGCCGCCGCCGATGACCAGGGTCCGCTTGCCCTTCACGGGATTGGCCCCGGTGGAGGACGCTTCCTTCAGATATTCCACGCCCCAGAGGACGCCCTGGGCCTCGGCTCCGGGCACCGGCAGGCGGATGGAGTCCTGGCAACCCACCCCCAGGAAGACCGCCCGGAACCCGTCCCGGGTGAGGAGGTCGTTGATGGTCATGCCCTTGCCGATGGGGGTCTTAAAGCGGAATTCCACCCCCAGGCGTTTAAGGTAATCCACCTCTTGCTGGAGGACTTCCCGGGGCAGGCGGTATTCGGGGATGCCGTAGCGCAGCCAGCCGCCGGCTTCTTCGGCGGCCTCGAAGATCACCGCCTTGTAGCCCTTCAGGGCCAGGTGGTAGGCGCAGCTCAAACCGGAGGGGCCGGCGCCGATAATGGCCACCGCGCCTTCCTGCTGTTCCACCTCCGGCACCGGCAGGGCGCTCCAGTCCACCTGGTCCGCCACGAAGCGCTTCAGGTTGCAGATGGCGATGGGCTCGTCCACTTCCTGGCGGCGGCAGTCGCTCTCACAGGGGTGGGGGCAGATGCGGCCGATGGTGCCGGGGAGCGGCAGCCGGTCCATGATCAGGGCCAGGGCCTCAGGGTATTTCTTTTCCTTGATGAGCTGCACGTAGCCCTGGGCGCTGAGATTGGCCGGGCAGGCCCGGACACAGGGGGCCCGGTCGTATTTCTTGATGCCGAAGGTGGCGGGGATGGCCTGGGGATAGAGGCGGTAGATGGCCTTCGCCTCGTTGAGGCCGATGTTGAATTCATTGGGCACCGCCACCGGGCAGACCTCGGTGCAGGCGCCGCAGCCGGTGCACTTGGCCGGGTCGATGTAACGGGGCTCCTGCGCCAGGGTCACCTGGAAATTGCCGGGCTCACCGCTGATGTTGGTAACCTCGGAAAGAGTACTGATCTCGATGTTCAGGTGGCGGCCGCATTCCACCAGCTTGGGGGAGATGATACACATGGAACAGTCGTTGGTGGGGAAGGTCTTGTCCAACTGGGCCATAACCCCGCCGATGGCCGACTTTTTTTCCACCAGGTGGACGTAGAAACCGGCATTCGCCAGATCCAGGGCGGCCTGCACCCCGGCGATGCCCGCTCCCACCACCATTACTTTGCCAACCGGATCTTTAGCCTGCGCCTTTTTGGCCATAGAAATTACCCTTCCTGATTTATATATCTACATAATTTTGTATATATATTGTGAATTTACCCACTAGTCATCTTAGAAAAAATTACCCTATAAGTCAAGAAAGAATCAGACCAGAAATGTCCGCCGGGGAACGTCTCTTATCTCCAGGAAACCTGGACCTGGCCTGGGAAATGTTTAACTTTTGCAGGCAGAGGAAGTGGATCTGGCCGCGGGGCAAAAGGTAACAACACCCCCTGCCTTGTTACCTTTTTCCCCATGGCTGCTTCCTCCACCGGACCCCAAATGGCGTATGGGACAGGAACTCAGCGCCCAGTGGCCCACAATTGTAACTTGAGCAGGTGGACTTCCAGGGGAGTTGGTCCTATATTCTTAAAAAAACGCAAGGGGTGAAAGGGATGGCCATTGAGGATAATCCACCGGCAGTCAGGGGATTGCTCGAGATTCTGGGCCTGGGGGAGGAGCCCCTGGGCGTCCATTACACTCACTTGGAGCCCCAGGGGGGCCTATCCCCCCAGGCCTACCGCCTGCCTACAAAAGAGATGGAGGCCCGGGGGGAGGTGGACTGGGACGAAACCTTTGCCAACTTTTCCTGCGTCATCAGCCACCTCTGGCGGGCCCGGAAAAAGGGGGTGCCGGCCTTCTTCGACCAGGAGCGCTTCGGCTGCCTGGGAGCCGCGTTTTTCCTGGGGTATTTGAAACCCCAACTGGAGACCATCGTCCATTACGTCTCCACCGGCATCCCCAACATCCTGGAGGGGGAGTGCTACCTGGAGTCCCCGGAAGTCACCCGCCATTTCTACGAGACCATCGACCCCCGCCCCGCACCCGCCCGCTTCTGCGTCTTCAAACCCTTGAGCCAATTCGCCCCGGACGAGGAGCCGGAGGTGGTGATCTTCTTCGCCCGGGCCGAGTCCATCTCCGGCCTCAACCAACTGGCCACCTTTGTCACCAACGACTTTGAGGCGGTGTACTCCCCCTTCGGCGCGGGCTGCGCCAACATCGTCACCTGGCCTATCAAATACGTGCAGTGGGGCCTCCTCAAGGCCGTGCTGGGGGGCTGGGACCCCTCGGACCGCAAATTCCTCAAGCCCGACGAGATCACCTTTGCCGTGCCTTACGAGATGTTTGGGCGGATGGCGGGGCGCTGGCAGGAATCCTTCCTCACCAAACGGGCCTGGGCCGCGGTGCGCCAAAAGATCGAACTGAGCCGCAAGAAATGGGGGGATTAGGGGGCGTTCTCCGCCTCCTTACGGATGGGGGGAAAACCCACTCGCCTGAAAATATCGGGGGGGAGGAGGGGGAGGCCCAGGGGCATCTCCCCCCCTGGCCTCTCACTTCTTTTTTAACTGGTCCGCCACCGATTGGATGGCCGCCTGCACCCTCTCCGGGTCCCCCAGGTAGTAATGTTTCAGGGGCTGCAGGTCCCCATCCAGCTCATAGACCAAGGGTATGCCGGTGGGGATGTTCAGGGAGACGATGGCCTCATCGGCGACCTGATCCAGGTATTTCACCAGGGCCCGGAGGCTGTTGCCGTGGGCGGCGATGACCACCCGCTGCCCGGACTTGACCGCGGGGGCCAGGGTTTCATGCCAGTAAGGGAGGAAGCGGGCCACCACGTCTTTCAGGCATTCCGTGAGGGGCAGCTCCGCCTGGGGCACCCGGGCGTAGCGGGGGTCTTTCCCGGGATAATAGGGACTGTCCACGGTCAGGGCCGGGGGCGGTACATCGTAACTCCGCCGCCAGATCTTCACCTGCTCCATGCCGTGCTTTTCCACGGTCTCCGCCTTGTTGAGCCCCTGGAGGCCCCCGTAGTGGCGCTCGTTCAAACGCCAGCTATGGTGCACCGGCAGCCACATCAGGTCCATTTCTTCCAGGGCCAGCCAGAGGGTCTTGATGGCCCTTTTGAGCACGCTGGTATAGGCTACATCAAACCCGAACCCTTCCCGGGCCAATACCCGCCCGGCCTCCTTGGCCTCCTCCACCCCCTTTTCGGAGAGCCCCACGTCAATCCAGCCGGTGAAGCGGTTTTCCTTATTCCAGACGCTTTCTCCGTGGCGCAGCAAAACGAGCTTATACATTAACCGCGACCTCCTTCACTCCGCATTATACCTTTTTTCGTGGCTGGTTTTTAGTTATTTAGTCAAAGAGGCAGGGCCATTGCCTTCTCCCCTCTTGCCAACCATTCCTCTCCAGGGCCGGGAGGTCAAGGAAAAAACTGCCTTCCGGGACTATTTACCAGGGAGAGGCCGTCTTTTCTTCACTTTTACGGCCGCAGTAGGCTGGCCCCCAGCCGTCTGCCGCCGTGATCCCCAATGGCGATCTATTTAAAATCCTTGCGGGAAGGATTTTTTAGGTATTAAATATATAGATGGGGGTAATGACCATTGGTTCATCCCTTTTTCTGCGTTTCCAGACGATTAAGTTTAGCGAGGAGATATAAATTATGAGTGATTGTCCTTCCGGCGCCGATCCCAAGACCTGCGGCGCTGACCCTAAGTCCTGCCCCGGTTGCGACCCGGGACATCATCATCAAGCCCCGGATGCCGGCGATCAAGAGATCGCCCGCACCCTGAAACAGATCCGCCACAAGATCCTGGTCATGAGCGGCAAAGGCGGCGTGGGCAAGAGCAGCGTGGCCGTAAACCTGGCCCTGGCCCTGGCCCGCCGGGGTTTCAAAGTGGGCCTGATGGACGTGGACCTCCACGGCCCCAACGTGCTCAGGATGCTGGGCCTGACTGAGCCCCTGGACCTGATGCACGCCCAGTTTAACCTGCCCCCGGACCTCTTTGATCACCTCCGGGTGATCTCCATCGAGGTCCTCATGAAAAACCGGGAAATGGCAGTCATCTGGCGGGGCCCCCTGAAGCACCAGCTCATCCGCCAGTTCCTCAGCGAAGTGCAGTGGGGCGACCTGGATTACCTGGTGATCGACGCGCCCCCGGGCACGGGGGATGAGCCCATGAGCGTGGCCCAGACCATCCCCGAGGCCCACGCCCTCATCGTCACCACCCCCCAGGAAATCTCCCTGGCGGACGTGCGCAAATCCATCAATTTCTGCCAGAAGATCAATATGGACCTGGTGGGCTTGGTGGAGAACATGAGCGGCTACCGCTGCCCCCACTGCGGGGAGGCCATCCCCCTGTTCAAGACCGGGGGCGCGGCCAAGACGGCCCAGACCGCCAAGGTCCCCTTTCTGGGGGCCCTGCCCTTCGACCCCCGGGTGGTGGAGGCCGCGGACCAGGGGCAGCTGATGCAACTGGAGGAGAAGGACAGCCCCTTCTTCCAGGCCTTGCGGCCCATCGTCGATTATCTCCTGGAAACCTTGCCCCCCACCGCCCCCCGCCGGGAGCCGGGGGTGCTGAAGTTCGCCCTGCCCTTAGATGAAGGCAAGCTGGCGGCCAAGTTCGGCCAGGCCCGGCAATTCGCCCTGTTCACCGTCAAGGACGGAGCCATTACCGCTCAAGAAACCATCCCCGCCCCGCCCCATGAACCGGGGGGCATGCCCGAGATACTTAACGACCTGGGCGTCACCCACGTCATCGCCGGGGGTCTGGGGGAGAAGGCCCAGGGCTTGCTGCAACACCGGGGCATCCAGGTTATTGCCGGCGACCCCCAGGAATCCCCGGAAAACCTGGTGGCCAACTACCTGAAAGCCAACCCCGCACCTCCCCGCCAGTGCGGCGCGCCATAAGGTGAGGTGATGGTGATGGGGGTAGGGGGCCAGAGGTCAGAGCCCCCTGCCCCCTGCCCCTTACATCTTAGGAAAATCGGGGAAGTCTGGGTTTAGGGCCCAGACTTCCCTAGAATATCTGCGGGTGGGGAGGGGGGTGGGGGAGGAGGGCAGGGACCTCAGGTCCCTGGCCCTCCACCCCGCAATATTTTCCCGCGTCTAAGTTAGAGAAATAACCTTGTCCGCCAACTGCATGGAGGTGATGATATCCAGCATGTTGGTGACTTCGCCCACCTGGTTTTTCTCATACAGGTCAAAGGCCTTCAAGCAGGGGCCGCAGACCAGAATGCCCAAGCCATCCCGGGCCAAATCTTGCAAGTAGGGCAAGCCTTCCGACCCAGCGGCCGTATGTTTGACCGCCCCGTTTAACAAGATCAGGCGCCAGAGATCGTCCTTCATCTCCTTCATTTTCATGATGAAATTGACGACGATATGCTGTCCCAGTTTCTCATCGCCTTTGCCCAGGCTATCCGTGGCCAGCAAGACCACGATCTTTTTCCCGGCTTGAGCCTGCGAGCATCTCCCGCCGCTGCCAGCCGGATTCTCCAGTTCCCCTAGCTGCGTCCCAGTCATGATCGTTTCTCCTTTGCCCTTAAAATTTTACACCTAGGACGATGAGGGCAGAGGAAAGGATACAACTAATTTCTGGGGGGCTTGATGAAGAGGTTGTAGCCGCTGGGGGTTTCCGGCTGGCAGGTGAGGACGTTCCTTTCATCCACTTCGAAGACACAGTGCTCTTCCAGCAGGGTCTTCAACTTTTTCCGGGCCCGGTGGAGCCTGATTTTGACGTTTTCCAGGGAGATACCCAGGATATCGGCGATTTCCCGTTGGCTGAACTCGCTGATATCCGCAAGGATGATGACCGTGCGGAGGGATTCGGGGAGAAAGTTGACCAGGCCGAAGACACATTTGCGCATCTGGCCCTGCTCCAGTTCTTTCTGGGTGGTAGGCGCCTTGGCCGCGGCCGGCTCCCCGGAGATCTCCTCTAATCCCAGGCTGGGGTTTTTCCCTTGCTGGCGGAAATAATCCCGGCAGACATTATGGGCGATCCGGAAGACCCAGGCTTGCAGTCTGGCGGCATCCCTGACGTGGTCCAGGTTATTATTGATTTTGATGAAAGTCTCCTGAACCAGGTCATCCGCCACCCATTCATTCCTCACCGTATGCAGGATGAATTTCCTGACCTTCTGGTAATACTGGTCGTAAATCTCGGTGAGGTGCATCTGTTAATCCCGGTAATTCAGGACCCGCATTTCGGGCTGCATTTCGCATCAGGCAAGGGCAAGTTATCCCCTTCCTGGCCCGTGGCGGCCCTGATGCTTTTTTTCATGAGCATATTGACGTTGTTTTTCACTTGATAGGCGATTTCCACCACTTCTTGAATATCTGCCTCCACCACCCCGGCGGCCTGGGCCTTCCCATAATAAAATTCAAAGCAGGGGATGCAGTTGGCCGCGGTGGCCGCGCCCAGGCAAACCAACAGCTTGGTTTTCTCGTCCATGCCGGTGCCTCCTGATGCCGGTGAATAATTCCTTAGACGTTCAAGACCCTGGAAAGGTTACAGCTGTGTCACCCCAACTCCATCATCTCTCTTCCGGCTCTTCCCAATAGCAAGCCAGGAGCAGGGCGTCTTCCTGGGTGTCGTCATAGTAGCGGGGGCGGCGGCCCACTTCCTGAAAGCCGAGAGAGTGATACAGGGACAGGGCCGGGGCGTTGGAAGGCCGCACTTCCAGCCAGGCCACCTGCGCCCCCCGTTCCCGGGCCTGGGTCATACCGGTAACCAAAAGGCGGCGGGCCAGGCCCCGGCGGCGCTGTCGGGGGTGGACGGCCAGGTTGAGGATATGCATTTCGTCGGCCACCACCCAGTAGATGAGGTAGCCCCAGACCTGCCAGGGTTGCGGCTCCGGCGGGCCGGCCACCAGGGTCTGGCTCAGGGAGTGTCCCAGCTCCGCCAGGAAGGAGAAGCGGGACCAGGGGGTGGGGAAGGAGACTTTTTCGATGGCCCAGATGCCGTTGATGTCCGTCAATCCGGCCGGACGGATCAACAGTTCCGGCTCATTTATGGCGCAGAACCTCGCTGGCTACGGTAATCCCCTTCTGGCCGTATTGCTTCAGGGCCAGGGCCACCTGCACCACGTCTTTTTCCTCCCGGAGTTGGGCCAGCTTCATGAGCATGGGCAGGTTCACCCCGGTGACCACCTCCACTTTGCCTTCTTTCAGAAAGGACAGGGTGAGGTTGGAGGGCGTGCCCCCCAGCATGTCCGTGAGAATGATTACTCCGTTACCATTATTCACCTGGCCTAAACCCCGTTGGATCTGTTGCCGGCATTCCTCCGGGGAGGCGTGGGGATCAAGGGACAGGGCCTGAATCCCATCCTGGTGTCCCAGAATCAGGTCGCAGACGTTCATCAGGGCTTCTGCCAGCTCCTTATGGGTAACGAGTAAAATTCCGATCATGCGTGGCTCTCCTTGGGCGTTACTTCTCGATGGTAAAGGGTGGAGGGGAGATTCCCCTGGGCCAGGTGTTCCGCCAGGGCATTGGCGATGACTACGGAGCGGTGTTGCCCCCCGGTGCAACCGATGGCCAGGGTCAGGTGGGTTTTCCCTTCTTTAATAAACAGGGGCAGCAGGAAGTCCAGGAACTGGAAAAGCTGCTGCAAGAAGGCCTGGGTCTCCTGCTTCTCCAGGACATAATCCCGCACCTGGGGGTCATTGCCGGTAAGGGGTTTCAATTCTTCCACGAAAAAAGGGTTGGGTAAAAACCGCACGTCCAGCACCAGGTCCGCCTCGGGAGGAATACCGTTCTTATAAGAGAAAGAGATGAGATGGAGGGCCAGGCGCTGCCGGGGCGTCAGTTCCGAGTATTCCGCCTGGATCAGCTCCCGCAGCTGATGGGGGTTGTAAAAGGAGCTGTCGATGATGCGGTGGGCCAGACCCCGAAGACCGCCCAGGGAGCGGCGCTCTTCCTCCAAGGCATGGGAGATGCTGTCCCGGTCCGCCAGGGGGTGCTGTCGCCGGGTCTGGCTGAATCGCCGGATCAGGGTGGCTTCATCGGCTTCCAGGAATATCAGGTGCAGCTGGTACCCTTTCTGCTGCAGACTCCGGAAGACCCGGGTGTAATTCTGCAGAAACCCCTCGGTGCGCACGTCCATCCCCAGGGCGATTTTGCGGCCGTCCCGGTTGACCTGGGATTGCTCCCGCAAAAAGGGGAGCAACAGGCGCAGGGGCAGGTTGTCCACACAAAAATAGCCGATATCTTCCAGGGCCCTGAGTACCGTGGTCTTCCCCGAACCGGAGAGACCGGTAATAATTAAAATGGGAAAAGACGGCGGTGGTGATTTGGGGAGCTGTTGCTTTGCCACTGGCACTGGCCCTTGCTGGGAACTGCAAAACCCTGGGCCGGGATGGCTCCGGGTCCCAGGGAAGGAATGGGGGTTCTGGCTGATTTTAAAATTCTGCGTCTTTGTCGGCAATCAATTGCAGGATTTCTTCGCCTCCCTTGGAGATCATCAGGCTATCCCGGAAGGTCTGGCTCATGAGCATGCGGGAGATCTTGGCCAAGGCCTTGAGATGCAGACCCGAGGCATTGACCGGGGCCAACAGCAGGAAAAAGAGGTGGGAGGATTTGCCGTCCATGGAATCGAAGTCCACGCCTTTGACACTGCGGCCGAAGGCCAGGAGCATCTGGGAGAGTTGGGGAAGCTTACCGTGGGGGATGGCGATATTGTCGCCGATGCCCGTGCTCCCCAGGCGCTCCCGCTCCATCAGCACTTCCACCACGTTCTCCAGGTTCACCTCTTTTTGGCCGCTCACCAGGACCGCGGCCAGTTCCTCCAACACCCCCTTCTTGGTGGTCGCCTGCAGGTTAGGCAATATACACTTGGGGTTCAGCAGATCGATGATTTTCATGGGGTCCGGGGACATTCTAACTCAAATCTGGCTCCACCAGGACAAACTGCCCGTCCTGGCGCCGGAAGAGAATTCCTAAGGCACCATTGGTAACATTGGTGAAGACCAAGAGGTTATCGTTGCCGCTTTGCATCATCTCCAGGGCATCGGCCAGCTGCAGGGCCGGCACTTCCACTTTTTTCCGGCGGACCGCAGGCATTTCCGGACGTTCTTCCGGGACTGCCACCGAGGCCGCCGCCCGGCTCCGGTCGCCTTTGACATCCCGTAACTTGTCCCGCAGCTTTTTCAGCTGCATATCGATCTTATCCATGACCAGATCGATGGCCGCATACATATCCGCGTTCTCATCCCGGCCTTTGATAATCCGGCCGTTACTGTCAATGGTGACATCGGCCAGGTGGCGGAATTTTTCCAATCCCAGCACCACATGGGCCTCCACCGGACCATCCAAATAGCGCTTAAACTTCTGCAAACGCTCCGTCACATAATTTTTCAAGGCCTCTGAAGGCTCGATCTGTCTAAAAGTCACAGAAATCTGCATTGCATCCTCCTAAATGGCTAACCCCCGGGGAAATATATGTGGATCAAGAGACGGTGGTTTCTGACAGGTCTTTGCGGCGGTATACCGGCCGCTTGCGTTTGCTGGAAGGGAGCACCCCCAGCATGCCCCGATATTTGGCCACCGTTCTCCGGGCGATGATGACGTTGTCCCGTTGCAGAATATCGGCAATCTCTTGATCACTCAGCGGATTCTCGGGGTTCTCTCCCTGGACGATCTGGCGTATCTTTTCCTTCACGCTCTCCGAGGCGATCTGGTCTCCCAGAATCTGGTTGATACCGCTGTTAAAGAAATATTTAAGATCAAAGACGCCCTGGGGGGTGTGGATATATTTATTGGTGGTCACCCGGCTGATGGTGGATTCATGCATCTGCACATCTTCCGCCACCTGGCGCAGCGTCAGAGGTTTCAGATGGGACAGGCCGTTGTCCAGAAACTCCCGCTGGAAGCGAATAATGCTTTCGGTGACCTTGTACAAGGTCTTCTGACGTTGGTGGATGCTGCGGATGAACCACAGGGCGTTATCCAGATGTTTTTGAATGTAGCTCTTGACGTTTTCCGGCAGGTTTTCGGGGTTGCGCAGGGCCTCCAGGTAAAAGGAATTGACCCGCAGCTTGGGCAGGCCGTCTTCATTTAAGCTAATTATATAATCGTTGCCGACTTTTTGCACATGGACATCGGGGTTAATGTAATCCGCGTCTTCGGCGTCGAACTCCCGGCCGGGCTTGGGATCCAACTTAAAGATGGGCTCACAGGCCTGGAAGACCTTTTCCAGAGGGACTTTCAGATCCCGGGCAATGGCCTGGTAGTTCTTGTTCCCCAAATTATTCAGGTGGTTCTCGACGATGGCGGTGACCAGGGGATCCTGCTGGCCGGAGAATTTCAGCTGCAGGAGGAGGCATTCCTTGAGGTCCCGGGCCGCCACTCCCGGAGGGTCGAAGCCCTGGATGATCTCCAGGACCTCCCCTACCCGCTCCGGAGAGACGTGCATCTCCCCGGCGATCTCCTCGATGGTGGCCTGCAGATAACCGTCCCGGTCCAGATTGCCGATGATCAGGGCGCCGATGGCCTCCCCTTCCTCATCCAACTCCGCCATGCGCAGCTGCCAGATGAGGTGAGATTTCAGGGTGGGTTTCTGGGCGTTCAGGTTTTCAAAAGACGGGGCTTCCCGTTCCTCAAAGTCCCCGAAGGTGGGGGTGGGCATCAGCCGGTCTTGCAGATAACTGTCCCAGTCCCATTCCTCCGCGGCGGATTTGGCCTCGGAGCCATTGCTGGCTTCACTCTCCAGGGTTTCCCCGCCGCTACTGAAGGGGATAACTTCCTGCTCCTGTCCTGAATTGCCCTTGTCTTCGATCTGGGACTCTTCCAAAACCGGATTGGTCTCCAGAATCTGATGGATCTCCCCCAGGAGCTCCAACCGGGAGAGCTGCAGCAACTTGATGGCCTGCTGCAACTTCTGGGTCATGATCAGCGTCTGGGTGAGCTTCAGATTTTGTCGAATCTCAAGGGCCATATGCCTAATCTTTAAGGGAAGTCTCCGGGCCTCAGCCCGGGCCTGAAACAAGTTCCGATTCTATTATAACTTAAAGGTCTCCCCTAAGTAAATCCTTTTAGCCACTTCACTTTGCACCAAAACTTCCGGTGTGCCTTCTTCCAGGACCACTCCTTCGTTGAGGATATAGGCCCGGTCGCAGACCCCTAAGGCCTCCCGGACATTATGGTCGCTGATGAGCACCCCCAACTGCCGCTCCTTTAACTGCCGGATAATATTTTGAATATCGGTCACAGCCAGGGGATCGATGCCGGCAAAGGGCTCGTCCAGGATAATGAAATGGGGGGCGGTGACCAGGGCCCGGGTGATCTCCACCCGGCGCCTTTCCCCCCCGGAGAGGGCCGCGGCCTGCTGGTGGGCCAGGTGGGTGATGCGGAGTTCCGCCAGCAATTGTTGCAGCCTCTCCTGGCGCACCTGGGGATCGGGTTCCAGGGTCTCCAAGATGGCCAGGATGTTTTCCGCCACCGTCAGCTTGCGGAAGACCGAGGGCTCCTGGGGCAGGTATTGGACTCCCAGCCGGGCCCGCTGATAGATGGGCAGGGAGGAGATGTCCTCCCCGTCCAATAAGACCTGGCCCTGGTCCGGATGCAGCAGCCCCACCACCATGTAGAAAGTGGTGGTTTTGCCCGCGCCGTTGGGCCCCAGTAGGCCCACCACTTCGCCGCTCCGCACCTCCAGATTGAGGGCGTCCACCACGGTGCGGCCGTCATAACTTTTCAGCAGATTGCGGAGGGCCAGTTGGTGCATTCCCTGAATTACCGTTGCTTCCTGCCCTGGTGCCCCCAGGGGATGCCTTTGGCCCCCCCGGAGGACTGGCTGGATGGATAGAGATGGGCTTCCACCCGTTTCTGGGCCGAACTCTCCACCAAGACCCGGTTATTTTTCAGGTTAAAAATGATGCGCTCCCCCTTCAGGGTATTCTCCGCGCTCCAGACCTGGGGATTGCCCACCAGCACCACCTCATCCCGGGCCCGGTAGTAAGTGGCCTCCCGGCCGGTGGCCACTTTCTCCCCCTGGACGAAGCGCACCCCGCCGCTGGCCACCACCCGGTTGATCTTCTCTCCCCCCAGATCCCCCAAAGGGGAGGCCTCTTTTTGCTCCGGGGCCGGGGTCCCGGCCTGGGGCTTGGGGCCGGAAGCCGGGGGGTCATAGTAAACCCGCAACTGGTCGGCGTACAAGATGGAGTCGCCGTAGGTGGCCTTCACCTGGCCGCTGAAGATAATGACCCGCTCTTTCTGATCCGCCTCCAGGCGGGCCGCGGTAATGTGCAGGGGCAGATCCCCTGAGGGTTTTTTGTCCTGCGCCGCCCCCGCTGCCGCAGTATAAGCCAGGCTCAGCATCAGCAGCAGGCCCAGAGCTCCGGCCCAGACTTGCCAGGTTCTTCCTTGCCTCACGGTTTCAACTCCATTCCCTGGACCTTGAGCTGGGTGAGGCGGTGCTGGGCCAGGACCAGCTTTTTCTCCGCCAACTCCACTTTCAGCCCCTTCCCCTGGATCTTCAAACGGGGCTCTTCCAGGGTCACCTCCTCCGGGGCCAGCAGGAGCCGCCCCCCGGGCTGGTAGGTGACTATGCTGGTGGTGATGCGCAGGTCGCCGCTCACCATCTCCACGTCGCCCTTCAGGGTCAGGACCCGGTCCTTGGTATTGATCAGGCCTTCCTGGGCCTGGACCCGGACGACCCTGTCGGGGCCCCCGAAAAATTCCACTTTGACGCCCTTGATGACGATCTGATTCCGGCCCTTGAGAAAATCGGCATTCTTGGCTTCCAGGGTCCAGCGTTTGTCCCCCTCGTGGATCTCGGTGAGGGCCAGGGTCTCCATATGGGCCTTGGTTTCGGCCGGGGGCGGCTTGGGGGGTGGCGGCGGCGGAGGCCACAGGGCCCAGACCACCACCCCGGCCGCCGCCAGGAGCAGCGGCCCGCCCCAGAGCCACTTCCGGGACCGCCGCCGTTTGGGAACCGGCGGTCTGCCGCCGTGCGGGTTTGTCATGTCCATTTATTCGGCATCTTAACAGATTTTATTGATCACCGGGAGAGGGAAGGTTAATAGCTGTCAGCTTTCCGCGGTCAGCGGTCAGCTTTTCGTCGCTGTGGGCGTACCCGCCCGCCTGTAGCTCCTTCCCATCAACCAGTGGCCTATCTCATAATTTAGGCGACATTGGCCAGGCAGATTTATTTTACCCCCCTTTGATAAAGGGGGGTCAGGGGGGATTTTATAAGCGCTTGAAAATCCCCCTAAATCCCCCTTTTTCAAAGGGGGACTTCCCTTATCGTTACCAAGCAGGGCTGGGAAACTCCCTGGCCCGTCAAACCGGGTTCGGCCTTGAAAAGGACCCAAGCAAAGCTTGGGTTCCAGGTAAAGACATGAATAGTGGGGCGGGCCTCCGTGCCCGCCTGATGATCGGCCTGGCACTTGACCTTAATCTCCTAGCCAACGGCTCACCATCCCCTCCCACTTGCCCTGGGCCTTGAGGAGGAGGTCACAGACCTCCCGCACCGCGCCTCTGCCCCCAGGCAGGGTGGTGACCCAATGGGCCGCGGCCCGGACCTCCGGCGCGGCGTCGGCCACCGCCACCGCCAGGCCCGCCCGACGCATATGGGGCAAGTCCACCAGTTCGTCCCCCACCGCGGCCACTGCGGCCGCGTCAATATTCATGGCGGCCATAATCTCCTCCATGACTGCCACTTTATCCCGGAGGCCTTCGTGGAAGCGGCTGATCTCCAGCTCCCGGGCCCGGTGGTAGGCCGCGTCGGAGCGCCGCCCGGAGAGAAAGGCCACCTCGATCCCGGCCCTTTGCAACATCTTGATGCCGTGGCCGTCCCGCACGTGAAAGACTTTCAGGGCTTCACCCTTGGCGTCGAAATAGAGCCGCCCGTCCGTGAGGACGCCGTCCACGTCCAGGATCAAGAGACGGATGCTTTTGGCCCGCTCCTGCACCTCCGGCGGGTATTCTGGGGAATTCAAGTTGGTTTCCTTTTATGGATAAATATTATCTCACGCCCAGACGCCAAGGCGCAAAAATTAAAGAGGGCGGACACCTGGGTCCGCCCCTATTCTCACAGGCCGTTATCAAAGAGATGATGAGCCTGATTAGATGAAGTTTTTATCCCCCCCTTTGCCAAAGGGGGGTTAGGGGGGATTTTATCAGCGGCTGAAATCCCCCTAAATCCCCCTTTTCCAAAGGGGGACTTTAAAGACCTTTGGCTTTTAATGAGGCCCTGAATATCCATAGGCAAAGTTTTTTCACAACGCCCTAAAGACCCTGAAGAAACCGGTGGAGGTCCCGGAGGCCTCGCCAGAGGGGCAGGACTTCTTTGAGTGGCAGGGAATTGGGGCCGTCGCACAAGGCCCGGTCCGGGTGCGGATGCACCTCCATGAACAGGGCGTCCACCCCCGCCGCCACCCCGGCCCGGGCGAGAAACGGAATGAATTGCCGCTGCCCCCCGGAACAACTCCCCTGGCCCCCGGGGAGCTGTACGCTGTGGGTCACGTCCAGGACCACCGGACAGCCCAACTCCCGCATGAGGGGCAGGCTCCGGAAATCCACCACCAGGTTGTTATAGCCGAACATGGACCCCCGCTCGGTGAGCAGAATTTTTGTGCAGCCCCCGGACCGGGCCTTGTCCACCGCCGCGCCCATGTCCCAGGGGGCCAGAAACTGGCCTTTCTTCAGGTTCACTACCTTGCCGGTTTGGGCCGCGGCCATGATCAGGTCCGTTTGCCGGCACAGGAAAGCGGGGATCTGCAAGACGTCCAAGACCCGGGCCGCGGGCTCCACCTCCGCGACCTGGTGCACATCGGAGAGCACCGGCAGGCCCACTTCCTCCTTGACCCGGGCCAGAATCTCCAGACCCCCGGCCAAGCCTGGCCCCCGGAAAGAAGTCACCGCGGTGCGGTTGGCCTTATCATAGGAGGCTTTGAAGATCAGGGGCAGGGCCAGCTCCCGGGCCATTTCCTGCAAGGCCTGGGCAACCTCCAGGGTGGCGGTCGGGGACTCGATGACGCAGGGTCCGGCGATTATCACTAAATCGCCTTCACCAACGATAAAATCAGAAATTGGGACTTTCCCGTTCATGCGGATGCAAGGGGCCAGGGATCAGGGGCCAGGGGTCAGATTATTGGGCGGCCTATGGCCGCCGTAATTCGGCGAAGGGTGTAGGGCGCGTCTTACGCGCCAATCATCACAGTTCGCCTTTTCCACCGGATTAATGGTGCGTAAGACGCACCCTACTATAACTCCAAAGTCCTTTCTTTCTCCAACCCCCGCTTGCAGGCCAAAGCCGCGCCGATGTAGTCCCGGAACAGGGGGTGGGGCCGCATGGGCCCGGATTTGAATTCCGGGTGGAACTGGCAGCCCAGGAACCAGGGATGGTCTTGAATTTCCACGATCTCCACCAGTTCGCCGTTGGGGGAGGTGCCGCTGATTCTGAGACCCGCTTTTTTGAGCCCTTCCCGGTAGGTATTGTTGAATTCGTAGCGGTGGCGGTGGCGCTCCATGATTTCTAGACTGCCGTAAGCCTGGCTGGCCAGGGAGCCTTCCTTGAGCACGCAGGGGTAAGCCCCCAGGCGCATGGTGCCGCCTTTTTCCGTTTCCCGGTCCCGGTGGATGATGGCGTCCCGGCGGTAGTCGTACCACTCCCGCATCAGGTAAATGACCGGGTCCGGGGCCTCCTGGTCGAACTCCTCGCTGGTGGCCGTAGGGATACCGGCCACGTGCCTGGCAAACTCGATGACCGCCAGCTGCATGCCGAAGCAGATCCCGAAATAGGGGACTTTGTTTTCCCGGGCATAGCGGATGGCCTGGATCTTCCCCTCCACCCCCCGCACCCCGAAGCCGCCGGGCACCAGGATGCCGTGGAGGTGGCCCAGGAGGCCCTCCGGACCTTCCCGCTCCACCCTTTCCGAGTCGATGTAACTGAGGGCCACCTGGGATTCGTGGGCCAGGCCCCCGTGCACCAGGGCTTCATGGAGGCTCTTGTAAGATTCCCGGAGGTCCACGTATTTGCCGACGATGCCGATCTCCACGCGGTCCTTGGGACTCCGGATGCGGGCCGCCAGTTCCTGCCAGTGCTCCAGGCGGGGGGCCCGGGTCCAGATATTCAACACCTCCACCAGGCGGTCGTCCAGCCCCTCTTCATGGAAGAGCAGGGGAATCTCGTAGATATTGGACACGTCCCGGGCGGTAATCACCGCCTCGGGCCCCACGTTGCAAAAAAGGGCGATCTTGGCCTTGATGTCCTTGCTCAGGGTCTTTTCAGTGCGGCAGAGCAAGATGTCGGGCTGGATGCCGATGGAGCGCAGTTCCTTGACACTGTGCTGGGTGGGCTTGGTCTTCACCTCCCCCGCGGTCTTGATGTAGGGGACCAGGGTGAGGTGGATGTAACAGACGTTTTCTTTGCCTAAATCGCCCTTGAGCTGGCGGATGGCCTCCATAAAGGGCAGGCTTTCGATATCCCCCACGGTGCCGCCGATCTCGATGATGGCCACGTCCACCGTGGGCGCCACCTTGAGGATGGCTTCCTTGATCTCATCGGTGATGTGGGGGATGACCTGGACGGTGCCCCCCAGATAATCCCCCCGGCGCTCCTTGGTGATGACGTTGTTATAGATGCGGCCGGAGGTGAAATTGTTCTCCTGGCCCAGGGTGACCGTGGTGTAGCGTTCGTAGTGCCCCAGGTCCAGGTCGGTTTCGGCCCCGTCTTCAGTGACGTAGACCTCCCCGTGCTGAAAGGGGTTCATGGTGCCGGGGTCCACGTTGATGTAAGGGTCCAGCTTCTGAAAGGTGACCCTGAGCCCCCGGGCTTCCAACAAGGCGCCGATGGCCGCGGCCGCCACCCCCTTCCCCAGGGAGGACAGCACCCCGCCGGTAATAAAGATGATCTTGGTCTTCACCATCCCCTCCCTCAGCCAGATTATACCGCCGCCCGGCCCCTTGTCAAGGAAGTGAGCAGCAAGCAGTGAGCAGTAAGCAGTGAAAAAAGAAAGACCCGAAAGCAGGCTTGAAACCTCTGAGGAAGTTCCTTAATTCTGTCATACTGAACGAAGCGCCGCGGAGTGAAGAATCTCGCCCCCAAAGCTCATTATTACCCACAAGTTTTTCTGAAATGGTGGCACAACCTTTCCAGACTGTGCCGCAAAACTCGCCCAGGCTGGAAAGCCTGGGCCACCAAGGCTTTCTTTAACTGCTCACTGCTCACCGCTTACTGCTCACTTACCACAACAGATGCACGTTGCCCAGGTGGACGTTTTGCAGGCCGGCTTCCTGCGCGACTTTTTGGGCCTGGAAGGCAAAATCCCGGGGAGTGATGGGCAGATCGTTCAGGTAGAACTGGGGATGGAAGCCCAGGAGGCTGTAGGGGATGGCCGGGTTGAGGCGGGCCAGAAAGCGGGCCAGGCCGTGGATTTCGTCTAAGTCCACGTAGCCGGGAACCAGGAGGGTGCTGGCGCAGAGCAGGGGCACTTCCGGCCGCTCCCCGAAGCGGGCGGCCAGGAGGGCAAAATTTTTCAAGGTCTGGCTGTTGGACACCCCGCAGAGGGCCAGGTGGATTTCTTCGCTGAAGGCCTTCAGGTCGAACTTGATGACCCCGCCATTAATAAGGGAGCTGTCCACTAATGGTTTGAGCCACTGCTCCTGCATGGCCCCGTTGCTCTCCCAGCAGATGCGGACCCGACGCCCCTTTTCCCGGGCCTGCTCCAGGGCCAGGCGGGACGCGGCCAGGGCGTGGGGGAGCTGCGGGGTGGGGTCGCCCCCGAAATAGCAGATGCAGGCGGTGTTTTTGCGCACCGCGCCGGCCAGTTCCTTAGCTGGGACTTTGGCGCCTTTAAAGGTAGCCTTTTTGAAGGTCCAGTTCTGGCAGAAGAGGCAGTTAAAGTTGCAGGCGTGGTAGAAGACGGCGAGGTTGGTATAGCCCCGCTCCGGCCCCGGGCAGGAGGCGTATCGGGGATAGCCCGCGCCGGTGCCCCCGGGACAGAACCAGTCGGCCACGCAGTTGGTGGGCAGGGGGTCGTAATAATAGCTTAGCCCCGCGCCCGCGGCGGTGCCGCCTCTGATCTTCCCGTCTTTGACCCGCCGGGCCCCGCAGAAGCCGTAACCGCCTTCAGGAATGGAGCAGGCGTGGAAACAGAGGGTGCAGCGCTTGCCCTGGGGGTCCTGGGGCGGAGTGAGGGGCAGGCCGAAGGCCGCCCGGCTCTCCCCATGGACTTTCCGGATTTCCGGCCAGACCTGGGGGAAATGGCCCCGGATGCAGGCCGCGCAGTACCCCAGGCGGGGGGAGAGGAGGCGGTCGTTGGAACCGCAGTGGCGGCAGGCGGCCATGGAAAAAGGAGTTCCTTTTTACTGTCATTCTGAGGGAGCAGAGCGACCGAAGAATCTAGGGTTGGAGACAGCTAAAAGCCGGCAAACCGGTTGCCGTTCTTTCGAACTCTAGATTCTTCACTCCGCTGCGCTCCGTTCAGAATGACAATCTGAGGGAATTGAGGTTTTACAATATCTTCTAGTCATTTCGAAGACTAGACCCTTCGCTCCGCTCAGGGTGACAATAAAGGTGTCATTCTGAGCCGCCAGAGGCGGCGAAGAATCTAAAAGCTATTGCAAAACCCCCTGATTTGCCATATTGTCATTCTGAGCGAAGCGAAGAATCTAGTATTTTCAATGACTAGACCCTTCGCCTACGGCTCAGGGTGACAATAAAAATAGGTTTTGCAATAGTTTCCAGGAGATCACCCCCAATCCTCGCTCAGGTCTTTCCATTCAGGGTTCATTGATTCAATCAGGGCAATTTTCTTTTTTCTCAACCACCCTTTGATCTGTTTCTCCCTGGCAATTGCTCCGGTTACATCATTCGTTTCATCATAATAAACCAATTTTGTTATTCTATATCTCTTAGTATAACCCTCAACTAAATGCTGTTTATGCTCAAAAAGCCTTCGTTCAAGATTGCTGGTGACACCGGTGTAAAGCATTTTTGAATTGTTAGAGAGAATGTAAACAAAATATCGGTTCATTTATGAACCTTAAAAAGACTAGGCCCTTCGCTCTGCTCAGGCTGACATTCTCTAAGAAATAAGCTGTTTGGCCTTGGGAAAATTCTCAATGACCGCAGAGTGTTTTTAATCAGAACAATTCTGGGTGAAAACCTTTCTTGCCAATTTTACCAAAATACTCCACCGCCCGGGCCGTGGCCACCCGGCCCCGGGGAGTGCGCTGCAGGAAGCCGCATTGGATGAGGAAGGGTTCGTAGACGTCTTCCAGGGTGTCTTGTTCTTCGCAGAGGGCCGCGGCCAGGGTGCCCAGGCCCACGGGGCCGCCGTTAAATTTTTCCAGGATGGTGAGCAGTATCTGCCGGTCCATGCGGTCAAAGCCCAGTTGGTCCACTTCCAGGAGCGTCAGGGCCGCGTCGGCGGTCTCCCGGGTGATGCGGCCGTCCCCTTTGACCTGGGCGTAGTCCCGTACCCTCTTGAGCAGCCGGTTGGCGATGCGGGGGGTGCCCCGGGAGCGCCGGGCGATCTCCCAGGCGCCATCGTCTTCCACTTCCACCCCCAGGACCTGGGCGGCCCGCCGGGTGATCGTCGCCAAATCCTCCGGAGTGTAAAAATCCAGGCGCAGCATCAAGCCGAAGCGGTCCCGGAGCGCGGGGGTCAGAAGACCGGCCCGGGTGGTGGCCCCCACCAGGGTGAAGTGGGGGAGTTCCAGGCGGAGAGAGCGGGCCCCGGGCCCCTGGCCGATGATCAGGTCCAGGCGGAAGTCCTCCATGGCCGGGTAGAGGATTTCCTCCACCACCGTGGGCAGGCGGTGGACTTCGTCCACGAAGAGCACGTCCCGGGGCTGCAAGTTGGTGAGGAGCGCGGCCAGGTCCCCGGCCCGCTCCACCACCGGCCCGGAAGTGGTCTTGATGCCCGCGTCCATCTCCTGGGCGATGATGTAAGCCAGGGTGGTCTTCCCCAACCCCGGGGGCCCGTGCACCAGGATGTGGTCCACCGCCTCGCCCCGGGCCCGGGCCGCGGCCATGGCGATTTCCAGGTTGCGGCGCACCTCCTCCTGGCCCACAAAGTCCGCCAGGGTCCGGGGCCGGAGACCCAGCTCCAGCCCCAAATCCTCCACCTGCCGCCGGGGATTGACGATGCGCTCTTCTTCAGCCATTCTTTGCAATCTACCCTAGCCCCGGCAACTTTGCAAGACAGTCGCGGCCTGCCGCCAATCCGGAAAACCTTGGTGCCTGCCTCCAGGTTTGATACACTTTAACGGTCCCCTTTATTGCCGCAAATGCTTAGAGAAAATCAGGAAGGCCCAGGGTATGAAGGAAATAACTGAAGACAGTCAAGCGGCAAAGTCTCGCCGCACCCGCGATCATCTGGCCAACGAAAGGACCTTTCTGGCCTGGATCCGGACCTCCATCGGCATCATGGCCTTTGGTTTTGTCGTTGAGAAGTTTTCCCTGTTTATAAGGCACTTTAATTTCTTCTTTGCTAAAGGCCTCCCCCCGGCCGCGCCCCATTCCTCCACAGACTATCCTTCAATTTTCGGCATAGCCCTGGTGATTATGGGCGGCAGCATGGGAGTGCTGGCATTTGTTAGATATAGAAAGGTGGAAAAAGAAATAAATGAAGAGTCCTATCAACCTTCATTATTGTTGGACATACTGATAACCATGGGCATCATTACCATCGGCATCTTTCTGGTATTTTATATGCTTCATGCCTTGAAAAATTAAAATATCACCATGGAACCAGCTATTTTTGCCGAGGCCATCAGCAAGTCCTTTAAGACCGGGTTTTTCGGGCCCCGGAAGCAGGTGCTCCAGGAGGTGAATCTGGAGGTGGCCCCCGGGGCCATCTTCGGCATCCTGGGGCCCAACGGCGCGGGCAAGACCACCTTTATCTCCATCCTGGCGACCTTATTGCGGCCGGATGCCGGCCAGGCCCGGGTCCTGGGATTGGACGCGGTCAAAGACGCGGGCCGCTTAAGGGAGCGGGTCAATCTGGCGGCCAGCGGCGCCCATTTTCTCTGGTGCCTGACAGTGGAGGAAAACCTGAAGTTTTATGGCCGCCTCTATGGCCTTGGCGGCCAGGCCTTAGCTACCAAAGTGGGCGAGCTTCTGGATCTATTCGACCTCCAGCCCCAGCGGCGGGTGACTTTCGAGCGCCTCTCCACCGGTCTCAAGCAGAGGCTGGCCCTGGCCAAGGCCCTGATCAACACCCCGGAGCTCCTCTTTCTGGATGAGCCCACCACCGGCCTGGACCCGGAGATGGCCCGGCATATCCGGGAGGAAATCCTGCGGTTGAACCGGGAGACGGGATTGACCATCCTGCTGACCACCCACAATCTCCGGGAAGCGGAGATGCTCTGCGGGGAGGTGGCCTTTCTCAAAGAGGGGCGTTTGCTGGCCCGGGGCACCATGCCCCAACTGCAGGAACGCCTGGGCTTGGGAGACCGCCTGAGCCTCTTCTTCCGGGACGGCGTCCCCGATCTGGATTTCGCCCGGCTTCCCGGGGTATTGACCTATAATTTGCAGGAGCAGCGGGTGGACCTGCGGGTGGACCGGGCCGAGGAGCGCCTGGCCGCCATTTTGGAGGCCGTGTCCCGGAGCGCCAGCCGGGTGGTGCAGGTGCGCCTCCGGGAAGTGGACCTGGCCGAGATCTATCATGAGATTACCCACTGACTTTTATAAGATCTGGGCCTTCGCAGCCCGCAGTTTCCTGGTGAACCGGCGCAACGTCTTTGCCATTTTCGAGATGCTCTTCTGGCCGGGGGTGGCCATCTTCTCCGTGGGCCTGCTGACCCGTTTTCTGCAACTGGACCCGGAGACCGTGACCTTCATCCTCATCGGCGCGGTGAGCATGAACACCATTCAGATCGCCCAGTTGGACCTCTCCTACGCCCTCCTTTATTCGGTGTGGGCCAAGAGCCTGAAACACGAATTCATGGCCCCCGTGGGCTTGACCCATATTCTGTTGGGCGCCGGTCTGGTGGGCCTGATCCGGGGCTTTGCGGTCTTTGTGCTCATGGGATTTTTGTGCATGTGGCTCTTTGATATGGACCTGGGCCCCCCGGGTACCTGGGGTTTAATCATCTTCCTGGCGGGCATGTTTATGAACGCGGGTATTATCGGCGCCCTGGTCCTGGCCCTGGTGCTGCGTTTCGGGCAGCGGGCCGAAGTCGCGGCCTGGGCCTTCTCCTACCTGATGCTCCTGCTGTGCGGCCTCTATTATCCGGTGAGCATCCTCCCACCCGGGGTCCGGGAACTGGCCCAGATCATCCCCCTTACCTATTTTCTGGAGTATTTCCGACATTTTTACGGTTTCCCCGCACCATCCCCCCACCCCCTGCTTTACGGCTTTTCCCAAAGCGTGGTATATTTGTGCCTCTGCTACGCTTTGGTGCAATATACCCTGAGAGCGGCTAAGCAACGGGGCACCCTGCTGCGGCTGTCGGAGTAGGGGCGGACCCGTGTGTCCGCCCTGACGCAGGGGGCACACATGGTTGCCCCCCTACCCGGGTGCGCCACAGTCAACGAGAGGAAAATGATCGGCGTCTTTGATTCGGGGTTTGGGGGTCTGGTGGTCTTGCGGGAGTTTTTACAGGCCCTGCCCGAGTACGATTATCTCTACCTGGGGGATAATGCCCGCATCCCTTACGGCACCCGCTCCGATAAGGTGGTGGTCCGTTTTACGGCCCAGGCAGTGGATTATTTATTCCGCCAGGGCTGTCATCTCATCATCCTGGCCTGCCACACGGCCTCCGCCAAGGCCCTGCGCACCATCCAGCAGGTCTATCTGCCGCTCCACTACCCGGAGCGCCGGGTCCTGGGGGTGGTGATCCCCACCGTGGAAGAGGCCCTGGCCCGGAGCCGGGGCAAACGCATCGGCGTCATCGCCACCGAGGGCACCGTAACTTCCCTGTCCTTTGACCTGGAGCTAAAAAAGCTGGACCCCGGAGTGGAAGTGGTGCAGCAGGCCTGCCCTTTGCTGGTGCCCTTGATTGAATCCGGAGAGCAGGAATGGGAAGGCACAGAGATGATCCTCAAGCGCTATCTGGCGCCCCTGAAGGCGGCCCGGGTGGACACCTTGATCCTGGGCTGCACCCATTACTCCATTCTCAAGGACCACATCAAAGCAATCATGGGCGATGGCCTGGAGCTGATCTGCTCCGGCCAGGTGACCGCAGCCAAGCTGGTGGATTACTTGCACCGGCACCCGGAAATTGAGACCCGGCTCACCAGGGGGGGCAGCCGGCGCTACCTCACCACCGACCTCACCCCGCGCTTCCAGCAACTGGCCAGCCTCTTCATGGGCCAGGCCCTGACCCCGGAAGTGGTGGAGTTGTAAAAAAGATTTACCACGAAGACACAAAGACACAGAGAGGCACAAAGATATTTTTAATTTTGGCGGCTGGCCGCCAAAATTAACATTATTTCTCTGTGTCCCTTTTTGTCTTTGTGTCTTGGTGGTGGATTTTTTATGCGTCCCCAGGCGCTAACAGCTCTGCCTTGTGGTAGTGGAGGCCGATGTCCCGGCGCAGGGCCAGGCGGTTCCCTTTTTCGTCCTCCCGGGGGATCACCCGGATTTTCCCCTGGTCGAAGGCGTTGAGGAGTCTGAGGCGCAGGCTCTCCACCGTCTGGCCCCGTTTCTGGCCCGGCTTCACCGTGGCGTTGGCCACCAGGAAGGCCACCCGGGAGCCGTCGGATTTAAAAACCCCCTCCTCCGTGCACTCCATGGCCGAGGGGATGACGGTAATCTTCTTTTTGTCGAAGTAATCGAAATCCATCTCCAAGACTTCCCCCTTGGTCAGGGACCAGGGGTAGCCCTTCTGCTGCTTGGGGCCGCCGGGGCCGGTGACCAGGGCCAGGCACAGGGAGATTTGATCGGCCCGCACCTCCGGGGCGACCTCGTGGAGGCGGCCCTCCTTCATGGCGGCCAGGAGAGCCCCCAGATTGCGGAGCCTTTTGACGATGGGCTGGAATTCCGGCTCTCCGGGGCGGATATTGATTTCGCAGACCCGCACGGCCCGGGGCTGGAAGTTCCCGTCAAAGGAGGCGAAGCAGCCGGGATAGAGGACACAGGGCCGGAGGATGCCCCTTTCCTTCATGCTTTTAATCAGCGGTTTGGCGATGGTCTCTTCGGCCAGGGCCATCAAGGCCGGGGATTCCAGGGGGTGGGGGGAGATGGAACCCATGCCGCCGGTGATGGGGTTGTCGATGCCCGGGGGGCCCGCAAACCTCTCCGGGTAGTCCATGGCCGTGGGCAGAAGCTGATAGTTGCCATTTTTATCCACAAAAATCGTAAAACTGATTTCCACCCCGGACATGCGGGCTTCGATGAGCAGGGGCCAGGGATTTTTCTTGCCGCATAACCCTTTGTATGCCTCTCTGTAGTCATTGAGCAACAGGTCATAGACGTCCCGGATTTCCCAGGTGTTGAGGATGATCCGGGCCCCTTTGCCTCCGGCGCTGTAAGGAAATTTCAGGACCGCGCCGCCATATTCATGGAGGTAGTCCAGGCAGACCTTTAGCACCGCGCGGTAATCCCGGGCGTCCACCTCGGCCCAGGCCGGGGCCACGGGGATGCCCGCCTCCTGGCAGAAGCGTTTGCAGGCAATCTTATCGGCCTCCAGGAAGGCCCCTTTTTGGTCCAGGCCCAGGAGGCGGTCCCCCCAGCCCCCTTCCTCCAGTTGGTCCACCAGGCCTTCGAAGATCAGGGCCTCCGGCATGATCATGGCCAGGTCCAGGGCTCGTTGCTGAAAAGCATCTGTCAGGGCCGCGGCAAACGCGGCCGGGGTATTGTCGGCTACCGGGATGAAGCCCACGGGCCAGTTCATCTTCCGGGCAAAGGAAGGCATGGCCGGGGTGCCCCGGACCACCACCCCCTGATAGTCGCCGGGATAAAGCTCGCTGGTGGCCCGGCTGGTCTCCAGGGCCGCCAGGAAACTTCTGCCGTCAGTGCCGATGAAACCGATCTTCGCCTGCTCCATAGGATAGCTTTCCTCCCTGGTCCCGGTTGGGGCGAATTTGTCTCCTTATAGCAATAAGGTTTCTGCAAATCCATTAAAAACGCCATGACCCCCGCATCTTCGGGGGGGAAGCGCAATGATCTTGATTATCTCTGCCTTTTCTCTATAGTGGGTATCATCGCCGTTGGGCTGGGGAGGCCTCTACCCGAGCGAAGCTTGGGAAGATTGCAGGGTGCGTCTAACGCACCATCTTTGGCGCGTAAGACGCGCCCTACGAGAGGCATTTCCCGAGCAGCAGAAAAAATTTAGGGGATGTGGGATGGGGGTAAGGGCCGTAGAACCCCTTGGCCCCCTCTCCCCAAAAACAAACGTCAATGTCCATCTCCCTGGAACTCACTATTTTCAACAAGCTCTTCGCGGCGGTGGCCGAAGAGATGGGGATCGTGCTTAGGCGCAGCGCCTTTTCCCCCAACATCAAGGAACGCCGGGATTATTCCTGTGCGGTGTGCACCGGGGCAGGGGAACTCCTGGCCCAGGCCGCGCATATTCCGGTCCACCTGGGGGCCCTGCCCCGCACCCTGGCCCGGGTCCTGCCGGAGTTTCCCCTAAAGCCCGGGGATGTGCTCCTGCTCAATGACCCCTATTGGGGGGGCACCCATCTCCCGGACCTGACGGTCCTGGCCCCTGTCTATGCCGAAGAGCGCCTGGCCTTCTACCTGGTGAACCGGGCCCATCACGCGGACGTGGGGGGCTCCACCCCCGGCTCCATGCCCCTGGCCCGGAGCCTGGAGGAGGAAGGGGTGGTCATTCCCCCCACTTTTCTTTTTAAAGAGGGCCGCTTGCAGGAAGATTTGCTGTCTTCTCTCATCGCCCGCATGCGGGTGCCGGCCGAGCGCCGGGGGGACCTGCAGGCGCAGATGGCCGCGCTCAACCGGGGGCAGGAGCGCCTCGGCGACCTGGTAGCCCGCTACGGCCCGGACAAATTGCTGGATATGAGCCGGGCCTTACTGGCCTACTCGGAGCGGGCTATGGGGGAGCTGCTGGCCTCCATCCCGGACGGTTCTTACACCTTTGAGGATTACCTGGATGACGACGGTTACGGCCACCGGGACCTGGCCCTCAGGCTCACCCTGACCATTGCCGGTAACCGGGCGCTGCTGGACTTCAGGGAGAGCGGCGACCAGGCGGAAGGCGGCGTCAACGCCGTGCCCCCGGTGGTGGACGCGGCCTGCTATTACGTCTTCTTGACGCTGCTGGCGGAAGAATATCCCATCAATCAGGGCTGTTTCCGCCCCTTAAGGGTCCTCACCCGACCGGGCAGCCTCCTGGATCCTTTTTATCCCGCGCCGGTGGCCGCGGGCAATGTGGAGACCTCCCAGCGCCTGGTGGACGTGGTCCTGGGGGCCCTGGCCCCGGCCCTGCCGGAGGTGATCCCGGCCGCGTCCCAGGGCACCATGAACAACCTGGCCTTCGGAGGTATTGATCCGGACACCGGCCAGGAATTCACCTATTACGAAACCATCGCCGGGGGCATGGGCGCCCGGCCCGGCCGGGTGGGCCTGGACGGGGTGCACACCCACATGACCAACACCCGGAACACCCCGGTGGAGGTCCTGGAGCACGACTATCCTTTGGTGGTGGAGCGCTACGCCTTTAGGGAGAACTCCGGGGGCGCGGGGCGCTTTGCCGGGGGCCGGGGGGTCATCCGGGATTTCCGCTTTCTCACCCCGGTCAGCGTCAGCCTCCTCTGCGACCGCCGGGTGCACGCACCCTACGGGCTCCAGGGGGGCGGCCCCGGCGCGCCGGGGGAGAACGCGCTCCTCACCGGGAAAGGGGAAGAGAGACTGCCGGGCAAGATCAACCTGCCCCTGCCCGGGGGCAGCCGTTTATCCATCCGCACCCCGGGGGGCGGGGGCTGGGGGGAAGATGACCAAGACTAAGCCCAATATTCTGGTTTTTGCCTCCGGGACCAAGACCGGGGGCGGCTCCGGATTTGAGAAGATGGTTAATGCGGCCCGGACCCAGCCGCCCATTTTGGACGCATGGATCTGCGGGGTGGTCACCAATCATTGGGGCGGCGGGGTCTGGCAGAGGGCCAAGGCTTTGGGGATACCTGCCGAATACTGGCCCGGCCCCTTTCAGGCCCAGGGCTACCGCAATTTTGTCAAGTATTTCGACGCCGATTATGTCATGCTCTCCGGCTGGCTGAAACTGGTGGCGGGCCTGGACCCGGCCCGGACCATCAATATCCATCCCGGGCCTCTGCCCCGCTTCGGGGGCCCGAACCTTTACGGCCACTATGTGCACGAAGCGGTGATGGCGGCTTATCACCGGGGGGAAGTGACCCACAGCGCGGTGACCATGCATTTCGTGGATGAAAAATATGACCGGGGCCCGGTATTTTTCGCGCTGCCGGTGCCCATTGAGCCGGGGGACACCCCGGAGACCCTGGCGGCCAGGGTGAACCTGGCGGAACACGAATGGCAGCCCCGGGTCCTCAACTATGTGGTGCAGGGACAAGTGCGAATGGTGGGCCAGGAAGTGGTTTATGAAACGGCAGAACTTAAACGCCTGCTGCTGCCGGAGGGTAGTATGCTAATGTAGCCCACCAATTCCTTAGCTAACTTAAAGGCGGGAGGCGCTTACGCTTTCGCGCCCTACGGCGCTACGACGCTGTCAATCCTACTGCAACAGCAAAGGGATAATCGCGTGAGTAACGGCACGCGGTTTGACTGGAGTCAACAATAAGTAGCCACCATGGGAAGGAAGCCTATTTCTATCGGCCCAAACTAGGATTTGTCCTTTATCATTGATGTCCATTACTGTGTATTCAGATCCCATAGGAATAATCACATCGTATTTCCCGTGTCTATAAAGGATAACCTGCGCGCCCAGCCAATTTCCCTGAGCATCCATAATTTCTTGGGAATAGACCACCTCCCCGAAATTATTCATGCGGGGATTACCATTACCAAGATAGTTAAAAGCTCGATAAGCATAGATATCGCCGATATTAGAAAGCCAACCATGCCAGTTGCCATGATATCCGTCTAAATCCTCCCAGCAGGTGCTGAGAATTTGACTTCGGTTGTTTATCTGCAGGGATAGATCAAACGAGTCGGTAACTTGATGGGTAACTTGCGTGCCATTCAGGAAAATTTGGGAGGGGATTTTTGACCAATTTATCCAAACGATATCGCCGTTGTCATTGATGTCCGGATAAAGGCAATTGTCACCCGAGATGACGGAGCCGTTGCGAGCAATTTTCCTCCCAGAGGACGTTCCGACTTCATAAACAATATCACTATTGTTGTTTATTTTAGGAGATCCATAGGCTTCATAAGTGTTGATTATGGTGCCATTGCTATACTTTTTGATCCCGCTAACCACAATTGTCTTGGAGGGATCACTGGGGTCGGGCGCTTCCCAATTCCCATGCCAGACAATCTCGCCCTTATAATTGATCTCAGGTTCAGCATTTGTTCCATCAAAGGTAAGTTGCTTGGTAACGCCATTGTCATATAGCATAATATCCATGACGCCACCCGCGAGATATTCAAAGGCTACCTGACCCTTGCTATTCATTCGGGCACGCCCAACAAGTGAACCAAGGTTTATCTCGGTAATGGTATACTCCGCCGCAGCGGCTGAGATTACTAATAGGACCAAAACACCCAGAGCCAAAAGGCCGCCAATTACCGATTCCGACAATTTTTGCGCCTTCATCTTTTCCTCCGTGCGAGATTTGCTCCCATTACCAATTATTGCAGCTATCTTTGCATTGCCGTTAATGGGAATCTCCCTTATGGTCCTTTACCAATGAGCGTATTTAGCAGTTTGCTCAATTCTGAAACCCCATAGGGCTTGGTGATAACCCCGCTAAATCCGTATGCTGAAAATTCGGCCATGATGGGGTCTTCAGAGTAACCGCTGGAAACGATGGCTTTGACCTGGGGATCGATTTTTAAAAGCGCTTTTATGGCTTCCTTGCCACCCGTGCCCCCGGGAACAGTTAAATCCAAAATTACCACGGCGAAAGGTTGGTGGACGTCCAGGGCTTCTTTATATAATTTTATCGCTTCTTCGCCATCTTCTGTACAATGCGCCTCATAGCCAAGATTCTGAAGCATAATTACCAACATATCCCTCACCCCAGCATCATCATCCATGACCAAGATCTTGCCCTGCCCTTTTATCACCTTCCTGTCGTCCTTTAGCGATTCCACAATCCCTTGCTCAGCAGCCGGGAGATAGATCTGAAAAATCGTTCCTCCCCCTAATCTTGACTCCACGCCAATATGCCCCCGGTGGTTTTTCACAATGGCATAGGCGGTGGCCAAACCCAAACCGCTTCCCGTTTGTTTGGTGGTAAAATAGGGGTCGAAGATTTTGGAGAGATATTCCTCCGGAATACCGATGCCTTGATCCTGCATGGTGATCTTGACATATTTGCCGGCATCGAGGGGGAGATTACTGTGGACCTCCACCACCAGATTTTCCCCGCGAACCTCGATGGTCCCCCCGGCAGGCATGGCTTGAATGGCGTTGATCACCAGATTCTGGGCGACCTGACCGATTTGCCCTGGATCTGCTTCTACCGCCCAAAGATTATCCTGGAAAGAAAATTTGCATCTAACGTTAGAGCCACTGGAGGCAAAGGAAACGGATTCGGTAACCAGTTTTTCCACCGAGAGCAGTTTCTTAATCGGTGCTCCCCCTTTGGCGAAGGTCAGCAATTGCCGGGCCAGCATCTGGGCCCGCAGACAAGCCCTTTCCGCCTCGGTCAATCTTTCCCGGCTGAAGCCTTCATCCTGATCCAGCAAGGCCAGACTGATATTGCCAATAATGGCCGAGAGGATATTGTTGAAATCATGGGCGATGCCACCGGCCAGGGTGCCGATGGCTTCCATTTTCAGGGCGTGAACCAATTTGGCCTCCAACTTGACCTTCTCTTCCTCCGTGCGTTTGCGTTCGGTAATGTCGCGCACAATGGAGAGAATTCCAAAGGGCTTGCCCGTTGAATCGCGCAAGAAACAAAAATTTCCTTCGACGGGGACGGCATTTCCATCCTTGTGGACCAGCTCAAGTTCTATCATCCGTGACCGATTGGGATCACCGCCTCCTGCACTCTCCCTCGCCATTTCCTCGGCGAAAATCTGCATCGCTTTCTCAAATGACTCTGGAGTGTAGGCTTCCTGCATGGTTCGTTTCATTGCCTCTTCCACCGTAAAGCCCAGGAGCCTCGTCACGGAGGGGCTGATGTAGGTCAGCCGCAGGTCCATACCCACCGTCCAGATGACGTCCGTGGCGTTCTCGGCTAGTAGGCGATAGCGCGTTTCGCTTTCCCGCAGCGCCTCCTCACGGCGAAGGATATCCGCGGTTTTCTTCCGGACCAGGGTGCGCAGCCTGACATTCCATACCCACACCCCCAGTAATAACAACAGCAGGCCTCCGGCAGCAGCGGACAATGGCAAAAAATTACGATCCAGAAATGATTGCTGGAGGCCGAATTGAATTCCCAGCCATTTGGTGCTGATCTTATCCAATACGCCGGATTTCCTGGCTTCACGGATTCCTTTGTTGAGGATGCCGACGAGGATGGTGTTATTCTTTTTTGACGCCATGCAATTCTTGCCAATGTATAGCGGCACCCCCACTTTTTTAGTATAAGCGGTCAGCCGGTTACTAAAAATATGATAAAGGACGATTTGTTCGTCACCGATGACTGCATCTGCCTTGCCGGCAATAACCATGTCTGTAGCTTCGGCAAAGTTCTCCGTGTCCAGTGTATCAAAGCGTATCTTCTGAGATTCCAGGAAATCCTTGGCATAGTCTCCCCTCTGTATGGCTATGGTCTTACCGTTCAGATCCTTAAGATCTTTGATATCCGTTCGTTCTGCCTTGATAAAAATCGATGCTGGAACGTCGAAAAGGGTTTCGGTAAACTCGAACTTTTCTTTCCTTTTGTCGCTGTAAAAAAGGCTGGTGAGAATATCAGCCTTCCCTGAAAGAACGGCTGCTTGTGCCTCCTGGAAGGCCATATCCATGAACACCGGTTTGAAGCCCATTTCCACGGCCATCCAGCGGACAACATCAAGCATCATGCCTTCGTGTTGCTGGTTGGCATCGGTGAATTCAAACGGCGGGTATCGTGTCTGGCTGACAAAGACGATGGCGTCTTTGGTTTGAAGGTATTCCTTCTCCTCATTTGAAAGCTCGATGGCAAAACCCGGGGAGATGAAAACAGACAAAAAGATCAAGGAAAAACAGCATATCGCCCGAAAGCGCGATTCCTTGGTTATGGTCATGCTAAACTCCCAGATTATCAAGGACTTGGGGAGCCTTGCACCCTTGCCGCCTGGCCTCTGTTATTTGCTAGAGGTTTCCCTCGGAGTGTGGAAAATCCTTCGGATAAGTATTAAATAACACAGATGTAATATAAATTGCCATTATTAATAAAACCAGGTGCGATTGTCGCACACTATCTTGCCATTATCGATAAATCTCCAAGTCTTTCTTTATCAGAGCAATCTCAAAACCTGGCCGGGGAATTTTCCATGAATCATTAAGAAACTGATTTAACAACCCGGGATAAAAATGAACCCTTGCCTTTCTTCTGAAAATGCTTGACATCCCTGGTTGGGAAGTGATAATTTTTTTCAGGGAGCTTGGATCCGGCAAGCGCGGACTGAGACTCGGCGGTGGCGTGCATTTCTACCCCAGAGTACCGGTCTGGGGTTTTTTTTATGGAGATTGTTAACAACCCGGCACAAATGCGCCAGATGGCCCAGGAGTGGCGGGCGGCAGGGCAGAAGATAGCCCTGGTGCCCACCATGGGTTATTTCCATGCAGGCCACCTGTCGCTGATGCGCTACGGCCGGGAGGCCGCCCATCAACTGGTGGTGAGCCTCTTTGTCAACCCCGCGCAGTTCGGGCCCCACGAAGACCTGGACCGCTATCCCCGGGACCTGGAGCGGGACTCTAGCATGGCCCGGGAGGTGGGGGTGGACGTGCTCTACACACCCCTGGCGGAGGCCATGTATCCACAGGGTTACCAGACTTATGTAACCGTGGAGGGGCTGAGCCGGGGACTCTGCGGCGCCTCCCGGCCCGGACACTTCCGGGGGGTGGCCACCGTGGTCTTAAAATTGCTGAATCAGGTGCAGCCCCACCTGGCCGTTTTCGGGGAGAAGGACTACCAGCAACTCCAGGTCATCCGCCGCCTAGTCAAGGATTTGGACGTGCCGGTGGAGATCGTGGGCCGGCCCATCGTCCGGGAGGAGGACGGCCTGGCCATGAGTTCCCGGAACACCTACCTCTCCCCGGAGGAAAGGGCCGCGGCCCTCTGCCTCTTTCGGGCCATCAAGGCCGCCCGGGAGTTGGTGCTCTCCGGGGCCAAGTCCCGGGAAAGCGTCCTGGAGGCGGTCAAGGGGATGATCAGCGCCACGCCCCATACCAATATAGACTACGTGGCCCTGGTTGATCCCGAAACCCTGGAGGAAGTGGCAATGATCCAAGATGAGGCCCGCCTGGCCCTGGCCGTGTGGGTGGGCAAGACCCGGCTCATCGACAATACCTTACTCTCGGAGTCCCGGCTATGTTGCGTGTAATGCTGAAATCGAAAATCCATCGGGCCACCATTACGGAGGCCAATCTGGCATATGAAGGCTCCCTCACCATCGACGCCGATCTGATGCGGGCCGCGGACATCCTTGCTTACGAGATGGTGCATATCTTCAACATCTCCAACGGCGAAAGATTTCAGACTTATGCCATTGAGGGGGAGGCGGGCAGCGGCGTCATGTGCCTGAACGGGGCCGCGGCCCGGAAGGGGGCGGTGGGGGACCTGATCATTGTCACCACTTTTGCCACGTACGATGATGCCGCCTTGGAGCAGCATTATCCCCGCATAGTCCTGGTGGACGCCCAAAACCGCCCCAAAGAAAAAACCTTGAAAACCGTGGCGGTTTAGAACCTAAGCCGCAATACCCCCCACATCCCTTTTGGAAAGGGGGGATTTAATAACCAGTAACCATTGTTTGTCCGGGCAATTTACTTATTGCCCCCTGTGACCGGGTTTATTGGGGAAACTTTTCCCAATCCTGGTGGGCGTTGATCGCGGCTGTCTCAGGGACCCCTTAAGGAACGCCTTCCACCATAAAACCCTTGTTTTTTCCCTGCATTTACAGTTAATATTTTAAGGTTCGGGAGGATATTCCTTCTGGCCTGATTTTTTTTGCAAAGGAGCCATGGGTATGGCCAAATCAGATTTTCTCTTCACCTCGGAGTCGGTGACCGAGGGGCATCCGGACAAGGTGGCGGATCAGATATCCGACGCCATTTTGGATGCCATTCTAGCCCAAGACAAGTATGCCCGGGTGGCCTGCGAAACCCTGGTGACCACGGGTCTGGCTATGATCGCCGGGGAGATCACCACCACCGCCCGCATCGATTATCCTGACATCGTCCGGGAGACCATCAAAGAGATCGGCTATAACGACTCCGCCATGGGCTTCGATTGGGAGACCTGCGCGGTGCTCACCTCCATCGACCGGCAGTCCCCGGACATCGCCATGGGGGTGGAAGGCCGGGGCCTCTCCCCCGAACAAGGGGCCGGGGACCAGGGCCTGATGTTCGGTTATGCCTCCACATCCACTGAGAACCTGATGCCCATGCCCATCTGGTATGCCCACCGCCTGGCGGAGCGTCTGGCCAAGGTGAGGAAGAACGGCACCCTGCCCTTCCTGCGGCCGGACGGCAAGACCCAGGTCACGGTGCGCTATGAAAACAACACCCCCAAGAGCGTACATACGGTGGTCGTCGCCGCCCAGCATAACCCCGAAGTCAAGTATCAGGACCTGAAAGAGGCGGTCATCGAGGAAGTGATCAAAAAGACCATCCCGGCTAATCTGCTGGTGGATACCAAATTTTTGGTCAACACCACCGGGCGCTTCGTGGCCGGCGGGCCTTTGGCCGACTGCGGCATGACGGGGCGCAAGATCATCGTGGACACATACGGCGGCCGGGGTTACCACGGGGGCGGCGCCTTCTCCGGCAAGGACCCCACCAAGGTGGACCGCACCACTTCCTATATGCTGCGTTATGTGGCCAAAAACGTGGTGGCCGCGGGGCTGGCCAGCCGGTGCGAAGTCCAGGTGGCTTATTCCATCGGCTTGCCCGATCCCCTGTCCATCATGGTTTACACCTACGATACTGCGGTCATCCCCGAAGAAAAGATCCTGGAGATTATTAAGGATACTTTCAGCTTCAAGCCTGCGGCCATGATCCAAACCCTGGACCTGCAGCGGCCCGTCTTCAAAAAGACCGCGGCCTACGGCCACTTCGGCCGCACCGATCCGGACTTCACCTGGGAATACTGCAACAAAGTGGACTTCTTACGGGAGAAGGCCGGTTTGAAAGGCCCCTCCCCCATTTGTATCTGCCAGCCGCAGCAGGCGGCCGCGGCCAAGTGAGGAATGCATGGATTACGATGTCAAGGATATTAATCTGGCCGACAAAGGCCGGCTGCGGGTGGAGTGGGCCCGGCGGGAAATGCCGGTGTTGGACGCCATCCGGGAGCGCTTCGAGAAAGAGAAACCCCTGAAAGGGCTGCGCCTGGCGGCCTGCCTCCATGTGACCACGGAGACCGCGGTCCTGGCCGCCACCTTGAAGGCCGGGGGCGCCACCGTGCATTTGTGCGCCTCCAACCCCTTGAGCACCCAAGACGATGTGGCCGCCTATCTGGCTAAACATGAAGGCATCCCCACCTTCGCCATCAAAGGGGAAGATGGGGACACCTATTATAAGCACATCCACCAGGCCCTGGACGTCAAACCCCAATTGACCATGGACGACGGCGCGGATATCGTCTTCACCGTGCACACCAAGCGCCAGGAGCTGCTGCCGGGGGTCTTGGCGGGCACCGAGGAGACCACCACCGGGGTCATCCGCCTCAAGGCCATGGCCCAGGACGGGGTCCTGAAATACCCCATCATCGCGGTCAATGACGCCATGACCAAGTACCTCTTCGACAACCGCTACGGCACCGGCCAGAGCACCATGGACGGCATCCTCAGGGCCACCAACCGCCTGATGTCCGGCAGCATCTTCGTGGTGGCGGGCTATGGCTGGTGCGGCCGGGGTCTGGCCATGCGGGCCCGGGGCATGGGCGCCCGGGTAATTATCACCGAAGTGGATCCCCTCAAGGCTCTGGAAGCCCTGATGGACGGCTATGAAGTGTTGCCCATGAGCCAGGCCGCCAAGGTGGGGGACATCTTCTGCACCCTCACCGGGGACATCAACGTCATTCGGGAAGAACATTTCCTGCTGATGAAAGACGGGGCCATCCTCTCCAATTCGGGGCACTTCAACGTGGAGATCGACATTGACTCCTTGACCAGGAGCAGCACGGCCCAGCGCCCCATCCGGGACTTCGTGGAAGAGTACACCCTGAAAAACGGCAAGCGCCTCTATCTGCTGGCGGAAGGCCGGCTGGTGAACCTGGCCGCGGCGGAAGGCCATCCTTCCGCGGTCATGGACATGAGCTTTGCCAACCAGGCCCTGGCCGCGGAATTTATCTCCAAGAACCATGGCAAATTTAAGAAACAGGTCTACCCGGTCCCCTTAGAGATCGACCAGGAGATCGCCCGGCTGAAACTGGCGGCCATGGGTGTTATGATCGACACCCTGACTCCGGAACAGGAAAAATACCTGGCTTCCTACGATTTAGGCACGTAAACATTGTCGCCGGCTAATCAAGGTTATCTTGAAGGGCGGGTTTAAACCCGCCCCTGTTTTAAAAAGGCAAGGTCTGGTCAATGTCGGGGATCAAATTCGGCACTTCCGGCTGGCGGGGCATCATGGCCGAGGATTTCACCTTTGCCAATGCCCGGCTGGTGTGCCAGGCCATTGCCGCTTATCTGCAAGGGGAAGGGGTTGCCCAACAGGGCGTGGTCATTGGCTACGACACCCGCTTCCAGTCCGAAGCCTTTGCCGCCGCGGCCGCGGAGGTGATGGCGGGGAACGGCATTCCCTGTTATTGTACCAACCGGGACTGCCCCACGCCGGTGGTCAGCTTCGCCATCCGGGCAGGCGGACATGGGGGGGGCATCAACATCACCGCCAGCCACAACCCCCCGGAGTGGAACGGCATCAAGTTCTCCCCGGCCGGCGGCGGCCCGGCCCCGGAGGCGGTCACCAAACCCATCGAGGCCATCGTCAATCAGCTTAATCCGGCGGCTATTAGACGCCTGCCCCTGGACCAGGCCCGGTCCCGGGAGCTGATCAGCGACCTCGACCCCCGGGCCGCTTATTTACAGCATCTCCACACCCTGATAGACGGCGACGTCTTGGGGCGGGCCGGCTTACAGGTGGTAGTGGACGTCTTGTACGGCGCCGGCCGGGATTACCTGGACACTTTCCTCCGGGAAGCCGGGGTGGCGGTGGAACTGCTCCACGGCTGGCGGGACGCCTATTTCGGCGGCCAGCGGCCGGAGCCTTCCGCGGCCTACCTCTCCGAGCTGGCCGCCCGCATCCCGGCCAGCGGGGCCTCTCTGGGCCTGGCGGTGGACGCGGACGCCGACCGCTTCGGGGTGATGGACTCCCGGGGGGTCTACCATGCAACCAACGAAGTCCTGGCCCTCCTCCTGGACTACCTGATCGAGACCCGGGGCTGGGAAGGAGGGGTGGCCAAAAGTGTAGTCACCACCGGCCTCATTGACCGGGTCGCGGCCAGGCATGGCCGCCCGGTTTATGAAACCAAGGTGGGTTTTAAGCATCTGGGCGTATACATCCTTAACGGCCAGGCCCTGATGGTGGGGGAGGAGAGCGAAGGCTTCTCCATGAAAAACCACCTGCCGGAGAAGGACGGCATCCTGGCCTGTCTCCTGGTGGCGGAAATGGTGGCCAAGAAAGGCAAAGACCTGCCCCAACTCCTGGAGGACCTGTTTTCCCGGGTGGGACCGGTGTACAACCACTGCACCAATCTCTCCCTGCCCCCGGCAGTCAGGGAAAAGCTTATGGCGCGTCTTAAAACCGCGCCGGCCAGGTTTGCCGGCCTGACTGTCAAGCAGCATGTCACCCTTGACGGCCATAAGTTCATTCTGGAGGACGGCAGCTGGGTCTGCTTCCGGCCCTCTGGCACCGAACCGGTGGTGCGCTTCTACCAGGAGGCTTTCTCTTTGGAGGGCCTGGAGAAATTGCAGAAAGCCGGGGAAGAGTTGCTCCGGGAAGTCTGACATGCCCAATTTCTCTTTTCCCCAACTCTTCGAATTCGCCATCATGGCCGTGGTGCTCCTTTTTTCGGTGATTATCCATGAAATGGCCCACGGTTATGTGGCTCTCAAAAATGGCGATCCCACTGCCAAGATGCTGGGCCGCCTCACCCTGAACCCCATTCCCCACATCGACCCCATCGGCACCATCCTCCTGCCCTTCCTCCTCCTGATCAGCGGCACGGGGATCATCTTTGGGTGGGCCAAGCCGGTGCCGGTCAACCCCTTAAATTACCGCAATTACTGGTGGGGAGAAGCCACAGTGAGCGCGGCCGGGCCTTTGAGCAACCTGGCCCTGGCCGTCATCTTCTCCTTTGTCTTCCACCTGGGGCCCCTCAACCTGGGCCTCATGAAACTGGCTTACTTCGGGGTGACCATCAACATCCTGCTGGCCCTTTTCAACCTCATCCCCATCCCCCCTTTGGACGGCTCCCACATCCTGGCCCTGCTGCTGCCCCGGGACCTGGCCCGGCTCTATGCCTACCTGGAACCGGTGGGGTTCATCCTCCTTTTGATCCTCTTTTACACCGGGCTGATCGGAGCGCTCCTCATGCCCTTTTACCGCTTGATCGCCTCTTTCCTGCTGGGTCAATAAAGGCTGTCTGTTAGGGGGTCCAGGGGCTGCGCCTGGCACTGCGTCTTAACTTCAACACCCTGCCCCGGAACATTGGCCATTTCCATGGAATATGCTATGGTTTAAAGGATGAGATTCCGGGACAAAGTCGGTTTCAAGCTTTTGGGGGTCAACCTGCTGTCCCTGTTGGTGGCCTTGGTGGGCATGCTTCTGGTCCTCCAATACCTGGCCACCCGCCAGATCCTGGAGCGGCATGGCCAGCGGGTGGAGCTGGTGGCCCGCCTGGTCCTGGCCGAATATCTGGGCAAAATCCAGCGGGTTGCCCTGGCTGCCAGCCTCCTGGCGGACAACCCCAGCTACGGGGAACTTCTGACCGCGGGGGACACCGTCTATTTAAGGCGTTTAACCACCCCCATGCTGAAGGCCACCGGTCTCAACGTCCTCACCATCACCGATGCCCGGGGCATCATCCAGGCCCGGGCCCACGACCCCGAAGCCATCGGCGTGGATATCTCCCGCAACCCCCTGGTGCGGGCCGCTATGCGGGGCAAGGAATCAGTGCGCATGACCCAGTGGCAGGACAGCATCGTCCTCAGCGCCGCCAGTCCTGTTAACTACGATGATAAGGTGGTGGGGGTGGTGCTCACCGGGCTGCTGGTGGACCGGAGCTTCGTGGAATCGCTGTCCCGCCCCGGTGCGGAAGTGGCCGTCTTCTTCGCCAACCGCTTGGTGGTCAACTCCTTTAAAGACCTGCCGGAACAGGCCCTCAATGAAATCCGCCGCAGCAAAGAGCGGGCCGCGGCCGGTTCCCCACCCCCGCTCCAGGTGCAGAGCCTGAAGGTGGGCCCACGGGACTACACCCTGTTCTACTTGCCCCTGGAAGAGGAAGACGTAAAGCCCTGGGAGAACCTCATCGTCGTCGGGGTGAGCCGCAAGGAACTGGATGCCGCGCTCCGGGGCTTGAAGCTGGTGATCTTCGGGGTGGGGGGGGCAGCCGCCTGCCTGGGGGTCGTCCTCAGCTTCTGGCTCTCTCTGGGAATGCGCCGGCAAATCGCCCACCTGGCCAAGGGCACCCAGCAAGCGGCCCAGGAGGAGTTGGCCGGAGATATCCCGGTGACCAGCCGGGATGAATTGGGGGATCTGGCGAAATCCTTCAATACCATGACCCGGGCCCTCCGGGACAAGACCCGGCTGCTCAAGGAGGAGCGGGACCGGGTGGCGGCCAATGCCGATTTTCTGGCCATGATCGTCCACGACATCAAAGCCCCTCTCACCGGGGTGCGCCTGACCATTGAGGCCCTGGAGGATGAGACCCTGCCTCCGGAAATCCACCATAAGCTCCAAGGGATTATCCAGCGGAGTGAGGGGCTCCTCCTCCATCTCCACAATGTCCTGGATTTGAGCCGGTTCGAAGCCGGCAGCCTGACCCTCAGGCCGGAGGCGGTGCCCCCGGGATTTGTCCTGCACCGGCTGGTCCATCATTTTACCCCGGTGGCCCAGCATCAGGGGGTGGCCCTGACCGCAACCCTGGCCCCGGACCTGCCTCCCTTACAAGTGGATGAGCACTCTCTGGAAAGGATCTTGTCCAATCTCCTGGTCAACGCCCTGGCAGCCACCCCGGAGGGCGGCCAGATTCAAGTGCAGGCCCGGATTCTACCGGTGGCCGATCCCCGGGAAGTGGAAATCATCGTGGCCGACACCGGTTGCGGCCTCAACTCCAAGGAGCAGGAGCACCTCTTCGAAAAATACCGCCTGGCTAACCAAAAAAGCGGCAGTTCGGGGCTGGGCCTTTATATCTGTAAAACCCTGGTAGCCGCCAATCACGGCCGGATCTGGGTGGAGAGCCAGGAGGGTCAGGGGAGCAGGTTCCATCTGGCCTTCCCCACCTCCCCGGTCCAGGACGAAGAAGAAGCAACTACGGTGGAGACTGCTGCGCTCTCTTGAATCGCGGTGCATCCTCTTTCCCAGCAGACATGCATGGGCCTCGGGCACCTGGTAGGCTGCGGCAGATGTGTCTCATACTTGTCTCTTTCCTTTGAACCTTAAACTCTGAACCTTGAACCATGCAAGGCAGGAAGGTATGGAACTCCGGATTCTGGTAATCGATGACGACCCCGGAACCAGGGAAGCGCTGGTGGCCATCCTGGACCGGGCCGGCTACCGGATTACTTCCCTGGCGGGGAGTAAGGAGCAGATCGAAGCCGCCTGCCACAGCCGCGGCTATCGGGTGGCGGTGGTGGATTATCATCTCCCCCACCAAGACGGCCTGGAGGTGGCCCGGCGGTTGAAAGGGAGTATGCCGGAATGCCGCATCCTCCTCATCTCCTCAGAACCCCCTTCTCTGTCAAAATTAGGGGAGGATGCCGCCCTGGTGGACCAGTTCCTGGCCAAACCCTTTTCCAAAGAAGCCTTTTTGGAGGCAGTAACCCAACTTTGCCAGACCGGGGTTCCCTGATAGCCCCCTTGATGCCGGGCGCCGCGGCTGCCTCCCACCTGCTCCGGTGGGTGGGCCGGTATGTGCGGCAGGAGCGCCTGCTTGCGGGGGGAGAGCGGGTGCTGGTGGCCGTTTCCGGGGGCCCGGACTCGGTGGCCCTCTTACACCTGCTGCACCGCTTGCAGCCCGATCTGGGCTTGCGCCTGGGGGTGGCCCATTTTGACCACGGCCTCCGGGGCGCACAGTCCCGGGAGGAGTCCGGGTTCGTGGCCGCCCTGGCCCAGAGCCTGGACCTGCCCTTTCATCCGGGCCAAGGCGATACCCGGGAGATGGCCCGCGGGGAGCGCCTCTCCCTGCAGATGGCGGCCCGGCGTCTGCGCCTCCGGTTTCTGCACGACACCTGCCGCCACCACAGCTATCAGAAGCTGGCCCTGGGCCACACCGCCGACGACCAAGTGGAGTTATTTGTCCTCCGTCTCCTCCGGGGCGCGGGGCCTGAAGGTATGCGGGGCATGCTCCCCGCCACCCCCGGGGGCCTGGTGCGGCCCCTCCTGGCCGTGGGCAAAGAAGTCATCCTGGACTGGCTGCGCCGGGAAAATCTGCCCTACCGCCAGGACCCCAGCAATCTCAAGAGGGACTACCTGCGCAACCGGGTGCGTCTGGACCTGCTGCCGCAGTTGCAGCATTATAACCCCCGTTTTCAGGAGGCCGTCTGGCGGGCCCAGGCCCTGCTCCAGGAGCAGGAAGGCCTCCTGGCTCCCATGGTCTCCCAAGCCCTGGCGGATGTGACCGACGCCCAAGGCCCGGATTTGCACCGCCTGTGCCTCTCCCGCTTTGCAGGTCTGCCGCCGGCTCTCCGGAAACTGGTATTGCGCGCCATTCTCCAAAGGTTTTTGGGAGAATATCCCTTGAGCCTGGCCCAGTTGGCCCAGGTCCTGGCTCTGGCCCTGGGGGAGAGGAGCGGGGGCCAGGTCTCCCTGGGAACCTGCCGGGTGGCCCGGGCCGGAGGGGAATTGCACATCTTTTCCCGCCTCCCGGCTCCACCCCGGGAGGATGGTACCATCCCTTCTTGCCCTGGCCGTTTCGACGCCTTGGGCTGGGGGTGGCGTTTGGCCAGCCGGGCTTATGCGCCCGGGACTCCCCTCCCCCGGGCGCCGCAGATGGCCTGGTTGGACCAGGACCAGGTGCAGTTCCCCCTGGCAATCCGCTGCCTCCGGCCTGGGGATCGTTTCTGGGGCACGGGCGCGCCGGGACCCAAGAAACTGCAAGATTTTCTGGTGGATAGCAAAATTCCCCGCTGGCTGCGGCCTTATTTGCCCCTGGTGGTCAGCAGCGACCGCATCGTCTGGGTGGCGGGGCTCAGGGTGGCCGAAGAGGTGAAATTGACCGGGGCCAGCCGCACCGTGCTGGAGATGGAACTCTCTCCCGGCAATCCCGACACCGAAAGAATCTGGGAGATGTTCCGGGCCTGCCGCCAGGACTTGGGCGGGCCTCAAAAAGAAGACCGGATTTAGCGTCCCCTCACCCTTCCTCCTCCCCCATGGGAGAGAAGGAAAAGCGAAAAACCTTCGCACTGCCTGCGGCAACCTGCCCCCTCTCCCCCCGGCGGGGGAAGAGTGCCGGGTTGAGGGGGGCGGCGGCAAACGTCACCCTATATAGGAAACGATCAATTTATACTGGTTGCCAAAAGTTTTTCCGCCCCCCCTCACCCTAACCCTCTCCCCCCGCTGGGGGGAGAGGGGATAAGAGGAAAGAACTTTTGGCAAATGCTATAGGTATGGACAAACCTCCGGTCCTGCTCCTCATCAATCCCTGGATCTACGATTTCGCGGCCTTCGATTTTTTCGCCCGCCCCCTGGGTCTCCTCTACCTGGCCTCTTTTCTGGCCCACCGGGGTTATGAGGTCCACCTCCTGGATTGCCTGGGAAGCCCTCAGGCCCGGGCCGGGGCCTGCGGCACCGGCAGATACCCCAAGGAGATACTGCCCACGCCCGCGGCCCTGGCGGGCATTCCCCGGCGCTACGGCCGCTACGGCATCAGAGAATCAACTTTTCAAACCCGTCTGGCCGCGCTTCCCCGGCCGGACGCCATCCTGGTCACCTCCCTGATGACTTACTGGTACCCGGGGGTGCAGGCGGCCATCCGCCTGGCCCGGGAACATTTCCCCGGGACCCCGGTGATCCTGGGGGGCATCTACGCCACCCTCTGCCCCGGGCATGCGCGCGAGCACAGCGGCGCGGATTTTTTTGTAAGCGGGCCCGGGGAGGAGGTCTTGGTCAACCAGTTGACGGCCCTGGGGCTGACCGGGCCTGGGGGCGGACACCTGGGTCCGCCCCTGCCGTTGGACGATCTCCCCTACCCTGCCCTGGACCTCCTGCCCCACCTGCCTTTCCTCCCCCTTCTCACCTCCCGGGGCTGCCCCCTGGACTGCGACTACTGCGCCTCCCGCCTGCTGCAGCCCAGGTTTTGGCAGCGCCGACCCCTGGCGGTGGTGGAAGAAATTTCGTATTGGCAGGGGCGCCTGGGGCTCATAGATGTGGCCTTCTATGATGATGCCTTGCTGTTAAATCCAGGAAACCATTTGCTGGTCATCCTGGAAGAGCTGGCCCGGCGGGGCCTCGCCTGCCGTTGCCATACCCCCAACGGCCTCCATGCCCGCTTGATTACCAGGGAGGTGGCACAATGGCTGAAACGCGGCAATTTCATCACCCTGCGCCTGGGGGTGGAGACCACCGCCCTGGGACCCGCCCGCCTGGACCATAAACTCCAGGCGGGGGAGCTGGAAACCGCCCTGGCCCATCTGAAGGAAGCCGGGTTCCAGCAGAAAGAGATCGGCGTCTACCTTCTTATCGGCCTGCCCGACCAGGACGAGGAAGAAGTAGTACAATCCATCCGCCGGGTCAAAAAGCTGGGAGGCACCCCGGCCCTGGCCCAATACTCCCCCATCCCCGGCACCGCCTTGTGGGATCGGGCAGTGGCGGCCTGCCGCTACGACCTGAGCAGCGACCCCCTGTTCCACAACAACTCCCTTTTCCCCTGCTGGCCCCGGTTCTCCTGGGAACGCTACACCCGCCTGAAACGTTTGGCCACGGCATAAGAGTTGTGGTAGGGTAGAAAAAGGGATTATTTTTCAGTCGTTGGTCTTTTCTCTGACTACTGATTACTGGCCATTGACCCCTGACCCCTAACAAAGGTCTCCCTTATGAATATACCTAACCTTCCAACAGATAATCTCTATAAGTTCACGGCCCTTTCTGGCCTGGCTATTCTTTTCTTTAGCCTTTATTTCCCGTTAAGTCGCATGCATGATATAAAATTAAGAGTAATAGAATTAGAAGGCCAAATCGAACTAATGGATTTTGAAAATAATCTTATCGAAAATGATTTAATTGATACCTTAGTATCAAAGGTAACTTCAGAGCCAAAAGAGAAAAATGAATTCCGAAACTACTTAAAGTTATCATATCATAACAAAGCCTCTGAGGTTATGGTAAAAAAATGGGATAAATATAAACCAGATTTGAAACCCAAAGAACGAGACTCATTCAATAGTCGAGAACTCGATTTGAGAAAAAATATAATTAAGGCTAGTGAAAATCATAAAAAAGTATTGATTCTATTTAACGAACTTAATAATTTTTGGTGGATTCTCTGGGTAGGTTTTTTCCTTGGTATCATACAATCTGGTCTTGGTTTTGTTCTATGGTACGTGCAAATTCAAAAACCAAATGATGAACTCCTAAAAAAGCAAATTAAGGACTATAAAAAACAAGAAAGCACAACTTCCGGCGAGGAAAAAGTAAATGGAACCGGAAATTGTTAAAAGCCAAGAGGACTACCTCCTCGATGTCTTAACCGATCCCGGGACCCTGCGGCACCGGGTCCGGGGGAGCCACTGTTACCCCGGCCCTCCCCTCAACTACGGAGTCTAATATGGGCACATCCAGTGCGCGGCGGGGGCCCACCACCCGGCTATGGCGGCGGGCCAAGGGCGCGGCCACCCGGTTTATGGCCCCGGAAGGAGGGGTGGGTTTGGAGGCCCGGGAGGTGGTGGCCCGGTACCTCGGGGCTTTGGGGGAAACCGCCGGGCCTGGCAGCCAGGATTTGTTGGCGGCCTTCCGGTTGACCCGGAAGGCCGCGCAAACTTTGGGGGCCTTGATCGCCCAGACAGAGTCCCCAGGATGGGACTTGGCACTGGCGGCCTGGGACTTGTCCGCAGGGCCGGGAAAATCCCGGGAAGGGGTGGTCCCGGCACTCTCCGGGATGCTCCCGGAGCCTGACGGCAGTCTGGAGGACGCGGTGGCCCGGTCGTCCCTGGCCGCAGTGCTCATCAATTATGACCCCGGAGGCCAGGAGAGACCGGCCGGAGTAGTCAGACAATTTCTGGCGGAATCGTTATATCAGCGCCTGGTCCTGGACCTGGGGGAGCCCCTGGAGGCGGCCAGCTTCAACTTCGGCCATTGGCGGCAGGGCCTGGACTTCCTCAAAGGATGGATCGCCGGGGCGTTGCAAGCGGAACCGAAGGCACCGGACTCTCCGGAGCAATGGCGGGGTCTGGCGGGTTGGTCCTGGGTCACCCTGACCCTGGAAAACCTGTTGCGGCGACTCCAAGAGTAATCATCTTCCAAAGCCGTCGTAGTAGGCATTGGGGAGCATTTATACCAAGTCGCAATTTAACGGCAATTTTCTTGTGGGGGCGAACCTTGTGTTCGCCCGCCCGCACAGGGCGAATACAAGATTCGCCCCCACAGTTCAATGTCTTTTGATTGCGAAATGGCATTAGATACCCTTAAATCATGAAAAATCGTAGGGGCGGGCGTCCTCGCCCGCCTCGTTGATGGGCACAGGCTGGAAAGCCTGTGCCACTGCGCATCTGGCCGGTAGACGTTGGGGAATTGGTGGGCAGTGCCCACAAAAATTTTGAACTCTTCCTAGCAGACCAAGGAGAATATGCCCGAACATCTCTATCTGCGAGCGCCGGGAGAGAAACGCCGGGCGCCGCCGGGAGTGCGGGCCGTCATCCATCTGGATGAGCCCAGGGTCTCCGGCTACCCCCTGCACCATAATCTGCCAGCCTTGTTTATCCAACCTGCCCCGCCGCCTCCGGCAGTGGCCGCCTTTCTCCTGGCGGCCCTGGGGGTGTGGGCCGGGGATAAACTCCTGCCCCGGAAATCCGCGCCTGATGCCTGGACCCGGGAAATCGTCCTGCACCTCCCCGTCACTCCGCCATGGCTCAAACTTACCCCCCCACTGGGACAGATTCTCAATTTTCTTACCGGTGACCATTGGAGCATAAAGCCCCGGGAAGCGCCCGTCAACCTGGGATTTGCCGGCACCTGGGACCATCCCTGGCAGCCCCAGGCCGTGGCCCTTTACTCCGGGGGCCTGGACTCCCTGGCCGGGGCCATCGATCAGTTGGAAGCTGGCTGCCGGCTCCTGCTGGTGAGCCACCATGACTACGGCCAGTTGGCCGGGGTGCAACAGACCCTGGCCGGGGCTTTGATGGCGCATTACAGCCCGGAGCGGGTGCAGCACCTGAACTTACGGGTGCAATTCCCGGAGGCCCCGGAGCTGACCTTGCGGAGCCGGTCGCTACTCTTCCTGGCCCTGGGATTGACCGCGGCCTCGGCTTTCGGGCCGGATATGCCTCTGCTCATCCCCGAGAACGGCTGGGTGAGCCTCAATCCCCCCTTGACCCTGAACCGCCTGGGCCCTTATTCCACCCGCACCACCCACCCCTATTTCCTGGGGCAGCTCACCCGGCTGTGGCGGGACGCAGGTATCAGTCATCCCCTGAACAACCCGTATCAGGGCCTCACCAAGGGAGAATTGCTGGAGCAGTGCCGTAATCGGGAGCTATTGGCAAAGCTGGGGGGGCAAAGCAGCTCCTGCGCCCGGCCTGTGGCCTCCCGGTGGCGGCGGCAGGCCGGGGGCGAATGTGGCTATTGTTACCCCTGCCTGCTGCGGCGGGCCGCGCTCCACCGCCTGGGCTGGGACCGGGGGGAGGACTACCTCCTGGACGTCCTGGCCGATCCCGGGGCGTTGCGGCACCGGGTCCGGGGCCGGGACCTTAGGGCCCTGCTCCTGGCCCTGAAGACCTGGGAAGAATCTCCCGGAGAGATAGAGGGCCGCGTCTGTTGGGGAGAGGCGGGGCCGGACTTGGCCCAGAAATATGAGCAGACCCGGCGATTGCTGGCTTCTGGTTTTCAGGAGATTGGAAAATTCTTTCAGGATAAAGGAAGAGATTCTCTAAATGCTTACTTGCGAGGTAATCAGTAACACGTAGGGCGGGAAAGCGGAGCGCATCCCGCCTTTAGTTTTCTTAATAAAACAAAACGCTTTTATTTTAGGGCATATGGAAATCCCCCCAACTGCCGCAGGCGGGATGCGTTTCACTTTCCCGCCCTACGCCACTACTGCTCACTGCTTACTGCTCACTGCTCACTATCTACGGCTTGATGATCCGGCCGGCCTGCATCTGGGATTCCAGGATGGTGAACATATTGGAGACCTTGCCTGCGGCCAGGCGGTCTTTGACTTTATAGAAATCCAGGCAGGTGCCGCAGACCAGGAGTTCCACCCCCATCTCCTCCAGTCCCTTAAGTTCGGCGAGGACCGGGGAATCATGGAGGGCCAGGAAGACGCCCCGGTTATAGAAGAGCAATTTCTGGGGCGCCTCCAGCTGCACCAGGGTCTGGCAGAAAACCCGCATGAGGGCGGCCCCCAGCTCTGGGGCCCCTTCGCCCATGTGGTCAGAGGCGAAGACCACCACGGCGCCCCGGGGCTCCGGCGCGGCGTCGGGAAAGAGGCAAGTGGAGGGTTTTTCCCCCGCCGGCGGCTGGATGGTCAGATGGTAGCAGCCGCTGGCCGCGGCCACCTCCACCTGGCAGCCCCGGCTCTGTGCGAAGCGGGTGACATTGTCCCGGGCGGCGGTATTGTCCACCATGACGATCAAACTCTGGTCATTTTCGGTCTCCAGCGCCTCCTTGGTGCGCACCACCGGCAGGGGGCAGGCCAGGCCCGTGAGATCTAAAATCTTGGTCATAGTCTCCTCTAAACAGTGATCAGTCATCAGTCATCAGTCATAAAATGGAGGAAAACTGTCCTCTGATCACTGATCACTGATTACTCCCATCTCACCCTCCCAGGGCGATGGCCAGGGCGGTGGTGAGTTTGATGACGTCCTGATTGCTTTTCCGCAGGTACCGGGAGAGCTGTTGAGCCAGGCGCAGCACCATCTTCAGGCCCATTTCCGGTTTTTCCCGGATCAGGGCCAGGAACTCCTGGCGATGGAGTTCCAGGAGGCTGCAGTCGGAAAGGGCGCTGACGGTGGCCGAACGGGCCTCGTTTTCCAGGAGGGCCATTTCCCCGAAACAGACCCCGTCCTCGGCCTTGAGGCGGATCATCACCTTTTCCCTGGGGGTGTCTTCCTCCAGGACCAGGGTCAGGGCCTTGGTGATTTCCACCTCCCCCTGGCACATGATGAAGAGGCTGTCCCCGGTCTCCCCTTCCTTGAGGATGGCCGCCCCCGCATGGAAATGACGGTGATAAGTGCGATTCATCACTTGCTTAATTTCCTCCTCTTCCAGGTCCTGGAAGAGGAAGATCTTTTTACATAAGTCGCACTGGGGGATCATAGTATCGGCCGCCGCAGGGCAATGACCACCAGGGTCTGGTGGGGCCCCAAAATGAAGGAGTCCGGGGGGTTGACCAGGCAATCCACCTTGGTACGGCCAAAGAGGTGGGTCATGCCGGTCTCGGTAAATTTCCGGCGGATGAACTCGTCAATGCCCGAAGGTTCCCCGGACAGCAAATCATCCAGGGCCAGGGCCTGGCCCTCGGTGTAGACGGCAACCGGGAGCGCCTGGTGGCGTTCTTTTAAAAGCGCAGCCATTTCTCCCAGGGGACGCCCATGGAAGTGGAGAGGCACCGCCACCGGCCACAGATTCTGCCCTTCCGCGGTGAGCAAGGTGGCCAGGATATGATAAAGCCCAGGAGAGGCCAGGGCCCCGGCCAATAATAAGCTGTCGTATTGACCCCGGACCAGGACCTCATCCACCCCGGCCCGTTCCAGGTGGGGGCGGTTTTCCGGCTGTAACAGTTCCGCCAGGACCCGGATTTTGGCGTTCAGGGACTTGAGGGTCAGGGCGGTGAGCAGGGTGCGCTGATCCACCTGGGCCGCGGTCTCCCCTTCTTGCCGGTCCGCCAGGATGATGGCTTTTTGGGCCATACGCACGTTGGCCTTCTGGAGAATATCCTCCCGGGAGGGATCTCCCCAGAGGTACAGCACCTCATAGGGGTGAAATCTCTCTTTTAATCTCTCCGACTGTTCCGGGGGAAGCTTATTGACCAGCACCACCGGCACCGGCGCGGGCAGGCGCTTGAGCAGTTGGTCCAGAAGAACTTCCCCGTCATAATGCCAGCCCAGGATCAAAATATGGTTGATAGTCTTAATCGGTTCCAAACCTCTCTCCCGGCGAAACTTGCGTTCCACGAAGACCGAAGCCACGGTGGCGGTGAGCAGGGACAGGCTGAGCACCCCGCCCAGCATCAGACCCACCCCCACCAAGCGCCCCCAGAAGGATTGGGGCACCACGTCTCCATACCCCACGGTGGTGAGGGTGACCAGGGCCCACCAGATGCCGTTGCCGAAGCGAACCCACCAGGACTCACTCTGAGTCTCGAACAGGGAAAAGCCGAGCCCCCCCAAGAGGATCAACAGGGACACGGCCAGCATCAGGTTGAAGACCCGCTCCCGGCGTAAGACTCCCAAAAAACCGGAGATATAATCCTTGATCACAGCTGTTTTCAGGTAAAGCTCCGGCTGCAGCAGCGGACACAGCCGGGGAAAAGGCGCCGGCTCACCAGTTGCCGGAAGCGCTGCATCTGGGGGCCGTTCCAGATCTCCCGGAATGGCTGGCGGGTGATGTTCCCGGCCACCAGGTGCAAACAGGGGGAGATGGTGCCGTCGGGCAAAATCCGGCAACCCTTCCACAAGTCCTGGCACTCCTGGGGGAAGGGATACTTGAGATCCAGGTAATAAGGTTCCAGCAACCCCTCCGGGAGGTTGGGCAGGAACTGGAGCCGCAGGCGGCCCTGGGCCCGGCGCCGGGCCTCCTCCAGGCCGGCCCGCAGCCGGGGCAGGTCCTCCCCGGTGATTTCACTCTCGTAAAACTCCCCGGGGGGGATGGAAGGGGTGACCAGATCCAGGCCCTGGGTCTCCGCGAATTCCCGGGAGAGCCAGAGGTTATGGCGCTCCACGTTGTCCAGGGAATTAAAGATGGTATGCTGGATCTGGAGGATATCGGCCCCCAATTCCAGGGCCAGGGGCACCATCTGCCCCAAAATGGCGATATTGGCTTGGGAAATGACGCAGTTGATCAGGAGCAAAGGAGCGGCGCGGCCTCTCCGGGCCGCAACCAGGGCGGCGATACCTTCCCGGCTGCGTCTAAACGCGTTCCTTTGGCCCCGGACGTGGTCATGGATCTCCGGGGGCCCATCCAGGGAGACCGTCACCATCTCTACGCCCGCGGCCACCAGCTGCTCCGCGGTCCGGTCCAGCAGGATGCCGTTGGTTTGGAGGTGGAGGAGAAACTTGCGTTTCTTGGCCTCCCGGATCAGTTCCGGAAAGTGGGGGTAGAGCAACGGCTCCCCGCCGGTGAGATAGAGGCGGGGGCGGAAAGAGGCCACCTGGTCCAGCAGGTCCAGCCAGGCGGCCAGGGGCAGTTCCCGGGCAGGGTCATACCAGCTCAAGGCGGTGGCGGCCCGGGATTGGTGACGGTGCTGCTCACACATCCGGCACTGCAGGTTGCAGCGCCGGGTCAGGTTGAGGCTGAGGCTCACCGGGGGGCTGCTGCATCCCGGCCGATAGCGGCGGTCTAAAGAGATGCCCCAGCGACGGCGGTACTCTTCCCGGAGCATGGACCGGATCATGCCGGGATTATGCCGGATTATTTCCCAGGCCCGGCCGGCCAAAGAGCCCTTAGACTTGTCTTTTGGAGCCATAGCCGGCATTTCTTCCGGACCTAGCAGCATCCACCCTCTCCCCTGCCGGGATGATCAGTCCTGGAAATAGGAAGCGCAGGAAGTATCTGATTCCCAAACGTTGACGCGGCTGACCTGCACGCCATCGCGGTTCAAGACGGCAGCCAGGCGTTGAAACAGGAAGGTGGCCAGATTTTCCGAAGATGGGTTCCGGTGGCTGAAAGCCGGCAATTCATTCAGGTACTTATGGTCGATCTCCTCCAGCAATTCCCGGGTGCGGGCCTTGACTGCGCCGAAATCCACGAGCAGTCCGGCCTCGTCCAGGTTTTCCCCTTTCAGAAAGACCTCCACCTTCCAGTTATGGCCGTGCAGGGCCTCGCATTTGCCATAGAAGTTTTCCAGGCGATGGGCCGCGGAAAACGAAGTGATGATTTTTATTTCGTACATAGGATGTCAGCCCAAACCTTCTTTGAGGCGGCGCAGCCGGGTTTCAATCCGGCTGATAAAGGCTTTCAGGTCGCTTTGCAGGGCCGCCAGCTCCTTATGGCGCTTGGCGTCGATGTTTTTCAGCTCTTTAAACCAGAACTCCAGGATGGCCGTTTCCCGCTGGCGCAGTTCCTCCTCCACCCGCTGTTTCAATTGCTTTACCATTGCCTCGTTCATGAGTCACCCTACTATCTAGCTACTCGAAATCCCTCTTCTTGTCAATCACTTGCGGACTTCTTGCTGCTGCTCTCAAAAAGAGCGGATGGGCCACTGGTTCCTCCGGGCCTGGCGTTTCAAGCGCCAAGAGGGATTGACCGCCACTGGGAAACCGATGCGGTGAAAGAGGTGAAGATCCTGGAAATGGTCGCCGTAAGCGAAGGAACGGCTAAGATCCAGATCATGGGCCCGGGACAACTCCAGGAGCAGGCGCAATTTATTCTCCCCCCGGGGGTGGAGGCCGGTGACCGCCCCGGTGAAAAAACCCCCGTTACGGTCCACCTCGGTGGCAATGAGCCAATCCGCGGCCAATGCTTCTTTAAGGGGCGCCAGGAGAAATGCCAGGGAGCCGGTGAGCAGGACGATCCCATGCCCCTGGGACTGGTGTTCCCGGACGCAGGCCAACCCCACGGGGCTCAGAAGGGGGGCGATATCCTCCCGGTAGCATTGCCGGGCCAGACGCAAGGTGTCTTCCACCGGCAGCCCCTGGAGGTAAGTCTTATCCCGAAAACGCTCCTTGGGGTTCCAGGCCAGCCGTCCCAGGTAACTCAAGGCCCGGGGCACCGGGAGCAGGCCCAGCCGCACCAGATACCTGAAGAAAAGGCGCTCGGTGCACCCCTGAATGAGGGTCTGATCCACGTCAAAAATGGCGGCGATGCGACTCATATAAATTCCTGTGTCCGCTAGGGGTTCAGAGACTCGCAGTCCGGCACTCATCCCTGCTTGGGGCCGGGGGTGAAATAGACGCGGCCATCTAAAATTACGGGGATCCCCCGCAAGATGCAAAGCCCCACAGCCAGGAAGATAAGACCTTGGTTCAGGGAGTGCAAGGTCACCACTATTTTCGGATTTTGCAGCACCAGGATCTGGGTCAGGTAGAGCACGCAGAAGACCACGGCCTTGGCCAGGCCGTAAAAGGCCCGCATAAATCGGGAAGCCACCAGAAACCGGCCCACCGGGGAGTGCATCATGCCGAAGCCAGATTTCCCCTGGGCCAGGGCCACCCCCCGGATGCCGTCCACGATAAAGGAGCGGATCAGAAAGACAATGGGCACCCACAAGGGCACCATGCCCAGATACATGAAGGTGATCCAGAGGATATTCTCCACCGCCCGGTCCAGGGCTATATCCAGGACCGCGCCCATCTCCGTGACCTCATTGCGGAGCCGGGCCACATAACCGTCGAACCAATCCATCAGGTAGAGAATGATCAACAGTCCCAAGCCCATCAGGCGCACCTGCCAGAGGGGCACGAAGAGGAAGGCCACCAACAAGAGAAGCAGGGGCAGCCGGGCCAGGGTGATGGTATTGGCCAGAGACATCCAGTTGACCTTAAGAAACTTTAAGTTTGACCTAAAATTATCAAAATAGTTAACCCGTTTCAATTTAATACCGCCAGGGTGGGGGATTAAGGCCCAAGCCGGGCGCAAAATTTAAACTTTAAGGCAGCAGCCAGGCCTTGGCGCCACCCAGCAAAAGGGCTTTTTTGTGCCGCGGTTCTGTGCTATGGTTTTTAAATAAGCGGCCTGGCCCCAGGCCGATTTCCCCAGCCAAGGCGGGCTTTTTGATGACCAGTTCCAGGCAGGACGACCCCGAAACCTTAGAGGAACTCGGCCAGAGATACGAGTTGCTGCACCAGCTCCGGGAAGAGCCCTGGGGCGAGGTGTGGCTGGCCACGGACCGCCTCTTGCACACCGAAGTAGCTTTAAAACTCTACCCGCGCTCAGACCCGGATTGGGCCGAGGGTCAACAGGTCCTGGTCCGGGAAGCCGTGTTATCCATGACCTTGCGGCATCCCTTCATTCTGGGGGTTTCCTTCCTGGGAGAGGCGGAAGATGGGCTCTACCTGGTGGAAGAGCCTTTTGCAGGGGAAAGCCTGATGGCCCGCCTGGCCCAGAAGCAGCGTCTGCCTCTGCCCCAGACCCTCCGTCTGTTGGAGCAGGCCGGCCAGGCCCTGGCCTTTGCCCACCAACAGGGCGTGGCGCACCAGTCCTTAAACCCCCTGCACATTCTCCTCCAAGGGGAGGAAGTGCGGGTGGCCAACTTTGCCTCTCCCCCGGCAAACGGGGACAAGGCCATGCACCTGGAGCTCAAGGCCTATACCCCCCCGGAGGTCCTTAAGGGGGAAGAGGTCTCCCCGGCTGGCAATGTCTTTTCCCTGGGGGTTCTGGGGTACCGTTTGCTGGCGGGCAGTCTGCCTTACCCCCTGACTTTCGACGAGCCTTTCCCCTACCGTCTGGAAACCATGCCCGTGGACCTGGAGGAGATTCCCCTGCCCTTGCAGAATCTGCTCCTCCAATGCCTGGCCCCGGAGCCCGAAGACCGCTTTGCCGACGCCGGGGCCTTTGTCACCCAACTGAGGCAGCTCCGGGAATTGTGGCCGGGGGAGGGGAAAGAGGCCTGGCTCCCGGAGGAGACCCCAGGGTCCGGAGCAGCCTGGCCCCGGTTCGGGTCGGGAGCCCCAGGCCTGCTGGGGAACCTGGTGCAGAGGGCCAACCACCTGGGGGAAAAGATTTTTGCCGGCCTGCGCGGCCTCTTACCCTCCCAGGCTCCTGACTCCCGGCGACTTTGGTGGGGCTTAGGCGTAGGCGGGGCTTTAATCATCCTGGTAGTCATCGGCCTCCAGGTTAAGCGCCACCTGTCCCCGGCTCCGCAGCCGCCCCAGGTGGCCGCCACCGCCATCACGCCCAGCAGCAGCGGCACGGCGG
>JAGVAH010000073.1 GCA_020060385.1 Syntrophobacterales bacterium
CATCACGGCGGGGCCTGGAAGGTGGCCTACGCGGATTTCGTCACCGCCATGATGGCCCTGTTCATCGTCTTGTGGATCATGGCCCAGAGCCAGTCCATCCGGCAAAATGTAGCCCAATATTTCAAAAACCCCGGGTTATTACCCCATTCCCAGGGGCTCATGGAGAAGAGCGATATGGGTGGGGAGATGCCCACCCCCGGACATAGTCAGGAATTGCAGAGACCTTCCCCCTCGCCTGTGGAGGTGGCCGATGATCAGAGGCGCTTCGAAGAGACCAAGAAAAAAATCCAGGAAATGCTCGCCCAACTGCCGGAATTGGAGGGTTTAAAGGATCTGGTGCGCCTGGAGATTACCAAAGATGGGCTGCGGATTGAGCTGATGGAACGGGAAGACGCCCGCTTCTTTGAGGTGGGCAGCACCCAGATCAATCCCCAGGCCAAGAAAATCTTCGGGATTATAGCCAAGGAACTGGGCCACCTGCCCAACCATTTGATGGTTGAAGGCCACACGGACAGCCGTCCCTACGGCAGCAGTAAGAATTATTCCAACTGGGAATTATCCTCTGACCGGGCCAACGCGGCCCGGCGGCTGATGGATAATGAAGGCTTGAAAACCGGCCAGGTGGCGGAAGTGCGGGGCTACGCCGACCGCCGTCTCTTCAACAAGCAGGACCCCAATGATTACCGGAACCGGCGGGTGAGCATCCTGGTCAAGCCCCTAAGTCAAGATACTGACAAGCCATTACCTGTTGAATTCCCTGATAAAAATGAAACAGCGCAGAACGGTGGCAAACTCTCGAAAACCACGCCTCCGGCAGCCGTGCCGGTGGCGCCAGGGTCCCCCCCGGCTCTGCCGGCTCCCAAGCCGCCCCCCGGGGTGAAGGCCGAGACCGCAGCCGCCTCTCCCCCCAAGGTGGACAATAATAAGGCCGCAGCAGCTCCAACCCCGCCCCCTGCCCCCCAGGAGGCCAGAACCAGGGGCCCCCTGGAAGATAATCTGGACTTACAGAAAGAGCTTTTAAACCTCACGCCCAAGGCCCCGGTATTCAAAATCAAATAGAGGGCTGCGGCGGTGGCGAGCCCTCTGCCCCACAATAAACTGGCAGCATCAATCTCCAATTATTTCCGACATCTCTGATTTTGGCGCGGCGGTGATAATTGACCCCCATCCTCTGGGGGCGGAAGGCAAAATTGCAGCAGGATATTAGCGCCTCTCCCTTGTTTTTTGGCCCGGCTGCGCTTAGTTATTAAGAGAAAAGAAGCTGACCCTGGACCCAAGGAGCAACTGTGAATCTAACTGCCCGGCAGGTGATGGAGACCCGATTTGCCACTTTGCGGCCGGAAATGACCATCTCTGAGGCTGTCCGCGTTTTTCAAGGCGCCAGTCGTGAGCAAGGCCAGAAGGTCTTGGGGATGATGGTCACCGACGGGGCCGGGACGCTGGTGGGGTTGCTGTCCCTCTACGATATCCTGCTGCTCCTCCGCCCCAAACATATCCACATCTGGGGGGAGATGGAGGACCTGGAGGACTGCGGCCTCCTGGAGAGCGCCTGCCAGCGCGCCAAAAGGGTGCTGGTGGGAGACATTATGACCACCGAGGTCATCACCATCACCCCCGACACCCATCTTTTGCTGATAATTGACATCATGATTAAAAAGCATGTGCGCCGCCTGCCGGTTTTGGAAGATGGGAAGATTTTGGGGATGGTATATCTCTCCGGGGTGTTTAACCAGCTTCTGGAAAAGCTCACCCCTTGAAGAGGGCAAAATCTGATGCCCGTCATTGATTACCGGGAGGTGCTGAAAGGTCTGCTGGTGCAGGAAGGCATGCGCCGCCAGGTGATCCATTTGTCCCAGGAGGCTCCCCTGGAGCAGGCCATCAGGTGCACCATCAAATACAAGGTCAATGCCATCCTCATCACCGATGAGCATCAGGCAGGTTTGGGGGTGGTTTCCAAGACTGATCTGATGGGGGCCTACTATGCCGGCTTGCCCCTCAGCACCCCTTGCAGTGCGGTGATGATGGGGCCGCCCCTGTTCTGCCAGCCCCAGGATACCCTGGATTTCGCCCTGGACGTTATGCGGACCCAGAAGGTGCATCGCCTTTACGTCCGGGAGGATGGCGCTCCCCGGGCCGTGGGGGTCCTGGCTTATCCGGATATCGTGGGCTTGCTGTACCGCTATTGCCATCGGTGCGAGCGCAGTCTGCGCACCCTGGCCGCCCCGGGCAAGACCCTGCCGGACCAATTGCGCCTGCGGGAAGTCATGACCGCCGAGATCTATGCCCACCAGGAAGAGGACAGCCTCCAGGAGGTAATGGAAGGCCTGGCCGCCTACCGTTTCGGAGCCGTGCTCATTAAGGCCGCCACCGGCCTGCCCGCGGGGGTGGTATCCAAGACCGATCTGATCCTGGCCTATAAGCATGGCTTGCCCCCAGACACCCGGGCCCAAAGCATCATGTCCGCGCCGGTGCAAGCCGGCGACGCCAGCGCCCCAGTGGTGGAGGCCCTGAAAACCATGATTTTTTGGGATGTCCACCGCCTTTTCGTTTACCAGGATTCTCCCCAGAACCTGGTGGGAGTATTATCGCTGTCGGATGTGGCCCGGTTCCGTTCCGGCACCTGCCGGGCCTGCCTGGCGAGCCGCATTATTTCCTGAAAAAAAGCTCCGAGAAATAGCCCGCTTCCCCTGGGCTTAGGGCGTGTCACCTCTCCCAAAACCGCTTATCTTCAGACCGCCTGGCAATTCCACCACTGCGCGGCTAACTACCGTCCCTGGCAGGCTATTTTTCCTTCCTGCTTACCTTAATCGCCCACCAGGCCCCCAGGTGGCGAGGATAGAAGCCATTGCCAGACCTTCTGATACCATTTCGCAATCAAAAGACATTGAACTGTAGGGGCGAATCTTGTATTCGCCCTGTGCGGGTGGGCGAACACAAGGTTCGCCCCTACAAAAAAATTGCCGTTAGACTGCGACTTGGTATGATCTGTCAAATTGTCATTCTGAGGGAAGGGAAGAATCTTGTATTTTCAATGACTAAGCCCTTCGCCTGCGGCTCTGGGTGACAAGAAGAAAATTGGTTTGGCAATAGCTCCCGGGCGCCCTAAAATCTGCCTTTGCCCCATTATTGCCGGGCGGTGCCGGCCTGGAGTTCCCAGGCCACCGATTAGGTGCGGCCCGGCTTATCAAGGGAGGGTAAAAAAAATTTGAAGAAGAAATAGTTTTTTTCCGAATAAAGTTTTGCGGAGAATGTAGTAAACTTTTGACGGTAAGAATCTGGCAGAAAAATTTCTAAAACCTTTGCCCTGCCTTGGGCATGACTAAAGGATAATCTCAGCCAAAATCCTATGTCCGATTTGTTTCAGAAACAGATGCGATCCAGCACGATTATCGCCTCCGCAATGTCAGGGGAGGCGGAAAAGTACGCACCTCTGCCTTTGGAGCGGGTCAAGGTGGGGGAAGCGGTGCCCTTTGAACTTTTTCTGAAGATGAAGGACAAAAAAAGCGCTGCGCCTAAGATTGTCCGCTGCTGCACCCCCGGCGACACCTTTCAGCAGGATTGGTTTGAGAAGCTGAAACGATTACAGATTCAATGGGTCTATTACTCTTTGACGGATGTGGATAAGATTTTTGCATACCTGCAAAAAAATCTGGATGACCGTTTAAAGTTTGGGGATCTTAGCGAAGAGGAGAAGGCCCAGGAGGTCTACGAGCTGACCCAGGTCTGGGTTATGCGCTTTTTTACCGCCGATAAGAGGCGGACCGGCGAGCAGATCACCCTGGCCTTATCCCTGGTGGATGACTTGCTGGAGGCTGTCAAATGCAGCAGCTATAACGCCTTGCTGTTGCTGGAGATCAAGAAGCAAAATTTTTACGTCTATACCCATTCCGTCAATTGCTGTCTCTTGGGGCTGGCTTTTGCCAACTATTTGGGGTGGAAGGCGGATAAGGCCCGGGGCTTCGGTTTGGGGGCCATGATCCATGATCTCGGCTATTCCCGCCTGCCCCGGCAATTATTGGAAAAGAAAGAGGGACCCACTGAAGACGATCAATCCAAGATCCAGCGGCATCCCATCGAGGGGTTCCGGATGCTCCAAAGTTTTGCCCATCTGCCCTGGGAGGCGCTCCAGATGGTGCTGCAGCACCATGAAAACGGGGACGGCTCCGGTTATCCGGAGGGCCTGAAACTGAGCGCCATCCACACCTGGGCACGGATCATGCGGATCATTGATAGTTATGAAGCCTTAACTAACGAACGCCCCTGGCGCCCCCCCCTCCCTCCCAAAGAAGCGTTATGGACCATGCGCCAGGAGTGGGAAGAGAGAAAGATCTACGACCATCAGTACTTGTTGGCGTTTATCAGTTTCCTGGCGGGACGGGCCCGGCGGGCGGCCCGGAGTTCGTAATATCTGGAAAGATTCTCATAAACTTTTGGCGAAAGGCCACTGTTCAGGATCTCTCTTATAAACCATTAATTGATCGCCTAGACCGGCGCTCCTGGGAGGAGTCCAGGCTGGCATGCTCTATTCTAATTGCCAGGGGAGGGTCAGATTCTCATTATCCATTAAGATCTTCAATATTTAAACATACTTGAAGGGGACAAAAATCCTGGGCCAATATCATGCGGGGACGGCCACGGTCAAAACTGCCATTTCTTCTCGGGTAAAGCATGGTGGATGAAAACTCAATTCGGAAGAAACTGTTATCTTTAGAGACCAGGACCTTAAAGCATCACACGGTCGATGCGGGGGGGACGCCTTACACCCCCATCTATCTGACAGTGTTGATGCCCCGGGAGCGGCTCACCTTCAACCTTTATTTGAAGGTGGCCCAAAAGGGGACCCAGGACTTTTCCTACCCCATATTCCTCAAAGAGGGAGAGGCGTGGGAACGCCGCTGGCTGGAACTCCTGATCCAAAAGGGCATCGATCGCCTCTATTTCTTCAATGAGGATCTGGAAAAGGCTATCGCTTATCTCAACAATTATATGCAGTTGTTGCGACATGAGAATTCCCAGGCCTCCCCGCAGTTACTGGCAGTCTTCGCGGAACAGTTGAACTTCAGCATTCGCCGGGCCTTCCAATCACCTCGCTTCGGACCGGCCGTACAAAAGGCGCAGGCCTTGGTGGAAGATCTCATCGAAAGTCTGCAGCAAGACCCCCCGGCCATGAAATTCGTATGGAAGGTCCTTTATCATGACTATAATCTCTACAACCATTCCATCAACCTCTGTCTCTTGGGGACGGCCTTCATGCTCTTCTTGAAGAAGTCCAGGAAGGAGAGCCGTGACTTGGGTCTGGCCGGCCTCTTACACGACATCGGCATGACCCGCATCCCCCAGGATATCCTGGTCAAAGAAGGGCCTTTGACTCCAGGAGAAAGAATGGAAGTGAACCAACACCCCGCGTTGGGGCACCGTCTCTTGAGCAAAGGGACTACCCTGGCTTATGTGCCCAACGAGGTGTTGCGGCTGGCTCTGGAGCATCACGAAAACGCCGACGGGTCCGGCTATCCTTTGGGTTTGCCTCTGCACCGACAGCATGCCTGGACCCGCATCATGCGCCTCTTGGACAGCTACGAGAGCCTCACTGTCAACCGGCCTTTCCGTGTGGCTTATAAGCCTTTCGAAGCCGTCAAGATATTATCGGAGTTGCCTGGCTCCCGGGGCTTGATCTATGACCCCCAGACCTTGAAGAATTTTATCTCCTTCCTAAACTCAGATTATTCGCCCTAATGCTCCTGGGCATGACCCTGATTAGATAAAGCCATCGATGCAGACAAAAAGCGAGTGGGCCGAAGCCGGTAAGAATTTAGATTACTGGTGAATAATATCCTTTTAGGAGATTAATGGTAGCTAGGGATTCTTGATCTGGGAGAGGAAAGCATTAGTAAGGGCGAACTCAGTCCTCTGGTATAAATAATGTCTCCCAAGAGTGTTTGTTAACTGCGGTGGCCAAGGGGACCGCTTAGTCTCCGGAGATGCAAAGCCATGTCTGACGTTTTTCAACAACAAATGGAAGTAGAGAAAATTCCTCTTATACTCGGCCTGGATGAAAGGGCAGGCTATAGGGCCGTACCCTTAAGGAATTTGAGGGTGGGATATGAAGTCCCCTTTGATATTTATTTGAAAATAAAAAGGAAGGAAGAAACAATACCCAGTTTTGTGAAAGGCTGCCCCAAGGGTGTGATTTTCCATAAAGAATGGCATCTTAAACTGTCTAAACTCAAGATTCCCAACGTCTATGTTTCTTTGCAAGAGATTGATCTGGTGATGGAATATCTTAATTACCATCTAGATTTGCTCATGGAGGACGACAACTATACCGATCTGGAAAAGGGGACACTGGTCTGCGACACTGCGCATCTGTGGATGCTCCATTTTTTCCAGAGCGAAGAAGCCCGCACCGGCGAGCAAATCAACCAAGCCTTAAAATTTATTGATATCTTGTTCAATACCATCAAGGGCGACCACCACACTCTCAAGTGCCTACTGGAGGTGAGACGCACCGGTTCCCATCTTTTTTCCCACAGCCTTAATGTCTGTCTGTTGGGCTTGGCCTTCACCGCCTACCTGGGATGGGATCAGGATAAGGTCAGATGGTTCGGGGTCGGGGCCTTGCTCCATGACATCGGTCTGATACACACCCCTGTATCGATTCTGGAAAAGAGGGGGAAGCTCAGCCCCGGGGAAATGAACAAGATCAAACGCCATCCCCTTGACGGCTTCCGCATGTTACGGGATTTTGGATACTTGCGTTGGGAAGCCTTGCAGATGATCGTGCAGCACCATGAGAACGGTGACGGCTCCGGCTATCCTGATGGCTTAGTAATTACCGAAATTAAAACCTGGGCCCGGATTTTGCGGATCCTGGATAGTTACGAAGCCATGACCGCCCCACGGTCCTGGCGACAGGCCATGGAGCCCAAGCAAGCTATCTGGACCATGCGCGCCGATTGGGAGAAAGACAGGATTTTCGATCGCTCTTATCTAGAGAGCCTCATAAAATTTCTGGCAGGCCAGCAAGTAGAATAAAAACTAAATAAGGTCATGCCCAAAATTTCCTCTTAGCTTTTCTTTGTCTGGTATTCTCGGGCGGCTGGTTTAAGCCTTTTTTAAAGAAGAACCCCGATGCAGCTCCTGCCCCTTGACCAAAATGATTATGGCCGCGATCAATCCAAGGGGGGTGCTGCTCTTCTCCCGCAGTACGGAGGAGTCCTTCAGCCTGGTGGCCCTCAACTTCACCGACGTCAGCCAGTCCGTGCCCTTCGCCTTTCCCTTGGCCGGCGACTATCGGGAAGAACTGCACGGCCAGAACCCTCTCACCGGCCTGGGGGCGGAAGAAGAACACTGGCTCACCATTCCCAGCAACTACGGCTGCATCTGGACCAGGTAAAGAATCCGGGAAGCCCATCTGCTGCCAAGTTGCCGTCTGACAGGTAATGTTGGTCAACGGGGTGGCAGCCCGGGGTCACCCCGTCCACCTTCATCCCCTTAGCCCTCCAGGGACGGGGCGAGATAGGCCCGTGACCCGGGCGGAGGGGGGGACAACAAAATCTTCCTGCCCCCCCTAGAGTCGGCAATAACTCTCTCCAGATCTTTTCTGGCCTTGATATGCAACCCACCCATTACCTTGGTCTGCCAATAGGCCAACGCGGCCGCCAGCAGTATGCGCCTGCAGGCGCAGCTGGGGATCAAGGGGGGCTTTACTTCCCGGTGAACCGGGGCCTTCTCTTGCCCAGGAAGGCGGCGATCCCTTCCTGCCCGTCGGCGCTGCCGGCCAGGGCGGCAATGGCCCGGGATTCTCTCTCCATCTGGGATTCGAGGCTCTCCGTGGCCCCGGAGAGAATCAGGCGCTTGGCTGCCCCCAAGGCCAGGGTGGGGCCGGCGGCCAACTGCCGGGCGATCTCCAGCGCGGCCGGCACTACCTGCTCATCCGGGACCACTTGATTGATGAGGCCCCACTCCAGGGCTTGCCGGGCCGACAAAACCGGATTCAATAAGGCCATCTCTTTGGCCCGGCGCAGCCCCACCAGCCGCGCCAAAAAGTAGCTGGAACTGCCATCCAGGGTCAGGCCCACCTTGGTATAGGCCATGGTGAATTTGGCCGACTCCCCGGCAATGGCCAGGTCGGTGGCCAGGGCCAGGCTGAAACCTCCCCCCGCGGCGGTGCCGTTAATGGCCCCCACCACCGGGGCGTCCATCCAGTTGAACCGGGAGATCACCCCATGAAAGACCTGGGTGACCTGCTTCAGGTAGGCGGAGACCTTTTCCCCCTGGGCGGCAAAGGACTTTAGATCTCCCCCGGCGCAAAACATCTTGCCGCTGCCGGTGAGCACCACCGCCCGGACCTCCGGATCCTCATCACAGCGGAGGGCCACCTCCAGTAATTCCCGGGCCATCTCCAGGGTAAGGACATTGCCGTCATCGGGCCGGTTGAGGCGGATCAGCCCCACACCGTCCTGGACCTCGAAAATAAGAGAAGGATAAGACATGTCTTTCGATCCTTTTCCGGGTTAATGTAAACCTCAGGGGGGAGCGGCTGGCCCCTCACCCGCCAGAGGGAGCCAGCTGCGAAGTGCAGTGGGGGCAGCGACTGGCCTGCAGGGGGATAGTGGTGCAGCAGAAAGGACATTCTTTGGTGTCCGCCGCGGCCTCCGGCGCTTCTTTTTTCAGCCGATTGAATTGCTTCACCAGGACAAAGACGGCAAAGGCCACAATCAGAAAGCTAATGATGTTATTGATGAACAGGCCGTAGTTCAAGGTGACCGCGCCCGCGGCCTTGGCCAGGGCCGGGGTGGCATAAGGCCCCGGGGTCTTTCCCGGGGAGAGGATCAGGAAGAGGCTGGAGAAATCGACCCGGCCCAGGAGCAAGCCGATGGGGGGCATGAGCACGTCGGACACCAGTGATTTGACCACCGTGCCGAAGGCCGCGCCCAGGATAATGCCCACAGCCATGTCGATGACACTGCCCTTCAGGGCAAATTCTCTGAACTCTTTAAACATTGGCGGCCTCCCGAACAAAAGGGTGGGAAAAAAGCGCTATCCTCCCTGGGGGCTAAAATTTCATGGGTACCTCCCTTTGTCAACCCCGGCTGCCAATTATTCCCGGAAAGGAAAAGGCGCAACCCCTGGGGGCTGCACCTTTCTTGCATTTTTCCGTGGATACCGAAGCAGTGCAGGATAACCGCCCACTCAACACGGAGGATGACTCCCGGACCTTTATAATGCCTTGGGCGCGGAGGGCTGGGGGGCTACTTTCCCGGGAGCGGTCTTTTCTTTGGGGGCCTCTGCGTCGGCCTCTGGCGTTGACTTCTCCTTCACCTTTTGCCGATGGCGGCGGGTAGCCACCACAGTTCTGGAAAGGTTTTTCACTTCCACCCAACCCTGGCTCTTGGCGCGTCCCACCGCGACCTCCACCCAATTCTGGGGCCGGGGGTCCAGGATTTTCACCTGGTCGTTCTTTCTAAGCTTGCATACTGCTTTGCTTCTGGCATCCGGAGCGCTGCGCAGGGAAACACCCCACTTGGCGACATAAAGATCGGTGATGGGGCGCAGTTCGAAGTGGCGGCTGCTGGCCCACCCGGAGCGGCCGTCCGCGGTGGTCACCAGAAACCAGCCCTCTTTACTGGTTTCGGTTTTTTCCACTTTTTCATTCAGCCGCACCGTTGCCTTGTCAGCGCTATCTTCTCCAGGACTTGCCTTCAGGTCCAACTCAATGGCGCCCACGTAATAATAGGTCTTAATTACCTCCGGCGGGGGAGGTGGGGCAGGCTTGGCCACTTCGGTGGGGGCGCAACCCGAGAAACCCCAAGCCAGGACCATGAACAATGCCAATGAGCCGTATCGAAACATGGTGGTGATCTCCTTATAAACGTCAGAATTTCAGGTTGGGATCCAGGGCCTTGGCCTTGTCGAAATCTGCAGCCGCGCTTTTTTCGTCCCCTTTTTGCCTATATAACTTGCCCCGGTGCAGATACGATTCGGCCAGATCGGTTTTCAAAGAGATGGCCTTGTCCAAGTCGCTGATGGCTGGATCGATCTGCCCCTGTTCCTCGTAAACCAGGGCCCGGTTCTTATAGGCCTTGCCGTAGGCAGCGTCCAGGGAAATAGCCTTGTTGTAATCATCCAGGGCGGATTTATATTCTTTCTTGGTGGCATAAACTTTCCCGCGATTATTAAAGGCAAGAACAAAGCCAGGCTTCAAGTTAATGGCGGTGGTGAAGTCTTTGATGGCTTGGTCATAATTTTTATTAAAATAGTAAGTATTACCGCGGTTAACATAAGAATTAAACGAACTGGCGTCCAACGAGATGGCCTTATTAAAATCATTTAGAGCCAGGCCATATTCTCCTTTGGCCAAATGAACATTTCCCCGGGCATCATAAGTTTCAGCATTGTCAGATTTCAATGAAATAATTTTATTATAATCAAGCAATGCTTTATCATGATCTCCTTTAGAGTAGTGTAAAGCAGCCAGTTTGGTAAGAACTGTAATATTTTGGGGATCAATTTCCAAAGCTTTATTATAATACATCAGTTTTTGGTTGATATCTTGAGCCTCAGCGGCTTTATTGACATAATCCTGCACCGCCGGGTTCATTGGCGTGGCGGACGTTTGCGGGGTCCCGGTGACGGAAGGGGGGGAGACGGCCACCGGTTCACGGGGCTGATGGGCGCGCCACCAGAACAACACCGCCACCACAACCAGGGCCCCGGCCACGGGAATCAAGAAACGGCCCACATTGCCTTTAAGATTGGCCAACAACTCCCTGGCGCCGCTTGCCAGGGGGGTCTCCATGCGCTCCCCCCGGGGCGGAGGGGTGCTGGTTTCCTCCCGGACTGGAGGAAACTGGAACAAGCCCGGCGCCTCCGTCTGGGCTGCGGGCGGGGGTTGCAACTCCGGGGCCGGCTCCTCCATCACCGGCTCTTCACCAATCTTGGACAGCAGCATTTTAATGGTCTTCACCAGATGTTGCAGATGCTTTTCCAGGGGGGGAGTGTAGGCGTCGAGCCAGTGCTGGGCGCTGATGAAATATTCCAGGCTTTTGCAAGGCATAACGTCTTCGATGCGGAAAGGGATGATGGCCTTGCCCCGGCTCACCGCCCGCTCCACTTCCCGCTTGATATGTTCGGAGAGGTTGGAATTGGAGGAGAAGACCAGGAGGATGGCCCGGGCCTCATAGAGGGCATCGATGATGGACTCGCCCCAATTGCTGCCTGGCAGGACGTCCCGGGGAGTGATCCAGCAGCGGATGCCGTTGGCTTCCAGATAAGAGCAGATTTTGTCGGCAGTCAGCTTGTCTTTACTGGAGTAGCTGATAAATATGTCATGTGCTGGCATTGCCCATAATCCTTATTAAAGTCGTTATCGCCCCCGGCTGTAAGAGTCAAGAAATTTTTCCCCGTGGTCTTCGAGGCCCCGGATGAGAGCGGCGGACCAGGTATAAGGGAATGATGCCGGCCTGTTTAGGCAGGGGGACCCGGCCCACATAGTCACAGATAAAGTCCGTGATCTTCCGGGTGGACACCAGGGCCGCGAATTGCTGGCTGGCGTAGACCTGGCCGATGGGAGTAATGGGTTCGATGCGTGCGGCCCGGGAAACATGCACTCCCGTATAATAAGGCCCCTGGTGCAGAGGGTCCTCATATAAAAAAACCGGCCCGGCATGCAGGGAAATGCGGAGGTTCAGATCCTCCGGCAGCCCATGGCGGGTCCAATCGATGGCGGAAATTCGCTCCTGCAGCAGCAAAGAGAAATTGCCCGCATCGCTGACGTTGGCAAAAACACAGTACAGGGCATCGCCCCAGGTATTTTTGAGTAACGGTTTATAGGGAAATTCGGCCATCAGGCTGTTGATGGTGCCGATGAAGTGCCTGATAAAATCGGGGATCTGTTCTTCCATCAGGCGGGTGTAGCCCACGACATCCGCAAACATCATGGCCCTGATCTCCTGGGGGAACTTGCCAGGTTCCCCAGGGGGCTCGAGGCTGCCCCCCAGCCAGGGGACCGCGGCCCCGTCCGGCAATTCCAGGACCTGGCTTGCCGCCAGCAAATCCCCAATGTCGATGATTTCCGGCTCCAGGCCCTGGGCGCGCCAATTACGGACCAGGGCCGGGGTGTCTGCCGGACCGTCGCCGGGTTTTTGGTCCCTGACGGCCATGGGCACCACGGCGGCGTCCAGCATCTTGGCCCGGAGATTGGCCAAACCGTGCTTCAACAAATTGCAGTATTCATAAACCACGGCATTGCCGGTGGTCCGGTTTTCGCTGGCAATAACCACCCGGCTGGCCTGCTTCAGCAACCTATCGAAACGTTTGCCCCAATTGCCTTGGGGGACCAAGGTCACCTGGGCCTTCTTGTATTCCTTCACTGCGAACGGCAGGACGATATTGATTTCCCCCTTGATTTTCAGCATCGTTTCCAAAAACAGGATGTCGGCGGCGCAGGCGATGGAGGCATAGCCGATTCTGATGTCCAGCCTCTGCAACAAGGCCTTGATTCGTTCTTGAACCACAGGTTCCAGATGGGGGGGGAACCAGAGAGGCCGCCGCCCCGGAGGGCTGGAGAGATGACCGGCAAAGATGGCGATGCGGGGGATGGGGAAGCAGGATTCCAGGCGTTGCTTATCCGCGGCTTGCAGGTCCAGGGCCTCCATGACCAGGCGGGCGTTGCGCCGGGAGGTGGACAGGTCTCCATACCGGTCCCGGGCGATGCGCGCGGCTTGCATATACCAGCGCCTGGCTGCGGCCAGATCCTTGCTGATCAGGGAGGCTTCCCCCAAGGTGGCCTGGAGCCAGTAAAGATCCTGGTTTTTATCCTGCGGCTGCTCCAACTCCAGGAGACATTCCCGGAGGACCTGCTGGGCCAGGGAGAGGGCCTTTTCTTCCTGGCCCACCAAAAGGGCCATGGTGGCGGCATTGATGCCGGTCCAGTATCCCCCGGTTTGATTATAGGCCTGCAGATAGGACTTATGGGCGATACCCCATTGTTTTTTCCGGGTGGCAGGATCCTGGGCTTGGGCCGCCAGGTCCTTATGGGCCCGGGCCAGCAGCCCCAGCGTCTCCTCATCGTCATGGCCTTCCTGTTTAAGCTGCTGCAGCACCCTAAGGGCCCGGTGGATAGCCCCGGACCGGAGCAATGACAAAGACTGGAGTTGCCTTAAACTTACGTCCTTGGGCCAGTGCCTGAGGCCCTCCACCACGATATCATAAGCCAGCAGGGGCTCCCCCCGGCCCAGGATATTGCTGGCAAAACTCTGATAGACTTGCCGGGGAAAGGTCTCATTCTTCGACTTTAAGAGGCGCCACAGCTCAATGGTTTTGCCAATATCCAGGGTACTGGGGTCAATGAGCTGGGCCGCGGTGGAGGCAGCGGCGCTGGCCCCGGCGTCTCCCTGGGAGGCCCTAATCACTGCCCCGGAGTCACGTTCCAGGCGGTACCCCCTGGATAAAATGCCCAACAGGACTCCCTGGGTGATTTTCCGGTCGTACTCTTTTTCTGACTCCGGCAGCCGGTCATACGGCACCAGACAGGGGTGCTCCTTCTTCAAATCATTCCGGCACTCGCCGTACCGCCAACCCTCCGCCAGACGCTGGGCGGCCCAGGTCTCGTGGGTATTCCGGGCCAACTGCTCCAGCAGTTCCTGAAGATCAGGGGGGAGACTGATATTGGACAGGTCCGGCGGTTTGGGGCGATAGGTCATAACCATTCCCGGAGAAGAACAAATCCCCAGTCAGGGGAGGAGTGGCAATATTTTCAGGCGTTCTGCCGGGGGAGAATGCCAGGCTGGTTCATGGCTAACGGTTGGTTCGCCCTGCCAGCCATGGCCCTGCCAGCCATGGCCCCGCCAGAATGGCCCGGCGTCCCGTTTCACTGCCCTGAGGCCATTTCCTGAGAGAGCAACTTAAACTCGGGACCTTAAGGGTTAGGTGTATTGAAATAATCCCTGTTATCCACCTAAATAAAAAAATAATGCTAGAAGCAGATTTCGTCAATCATTTTGCAGGACGAGGCGGATATTAGGGGACGACGCCTCTGCCGGGGCCACTCCTGGGCGCGTCTTTCAAGGCATTCCCATCTTTATTTCCCGCTCTTGGGGGAAACTAAGTTGTGTTTGAGGTGCCGTTACCGTCAGCCAAGACCTGGCCCCCCTGCGTTTTTTCCTGGCCCCCTGATAACTCCTCCCAGGTCCATGATGTTCGGGGCGGCAGGTTGATTCGCAAAATCTCCATTTTCATGTTATATGGGGCAAAGATTTGGTGTCCTGGCCAAGCGGGCCTTGCCCCTTGCTGGATCAATCATTATCTTGGCCCTGCGCGGCGGATCCCCCTGTCTGTGAGCAGCGTCGTTTTTGTGGTATCTACCAACTGTTTCTTTAACTGTCCTTTTAGATAAATCGATATCCTTATCCTGGCACATACATTACGGCAGCAATAACAACTATGATATCGGCAACTGCTACATTATTTCCTTTTAAATTGTCTATCTCCTTAATTATAAAGAGGAAATTATGGAAAATGGCACGAAACCCAGGATAAAATTATTCTTGCCGTCGCTGTGGAGTATGCTCAAGGATACGTACGCTGCCTGGCGCCAGGCCAATGCCCAGGTATTGGGGGCGGCCCTGGCATTTTACACCATCTTTTCCCTGGCCCCGATTTTCATTATTGTGGTGGCCATTGCCGGTTTTTTTGTGGGCCAGGAATCCGTCCGCAGCTATATCGTCCAGCAGTTGTCGCAGTTTGTGGGGACGCACAATGCCGCCAGTGTTATGCAGGTTATTAAAAATAGTTATGAAATCGGCTCCGGCGCCAGGGCCACCATCATTGCCGTCAGCATTATCCTGGTGGCATCGACCACCGCCCTGGTAATGTTAAAAAATGCCCTGGATACTATTTGGGATGTGAAGTCTATCAACTTTAGTTTAATGTACATGATCAAAGAACGTTTGTTGTCTTTATTGATAATATTGTTTATGAGTCTCATTATCTTCATTTCCATGATATTAAATTCGATATTGTCCGCCGCCAGGTTAATCCTGGACGGTTATATAAGTCTGCCATTCTCCTTTATTACTCTTACCAATGAATTGTTCTTGATTGTTATGCTCGCATTATTGTTCACAGTGTTATTCAAGATTTTGCCCGATGTGGAGATATCCTGGAAAGATGTCTGGATGGGGGGGGTGATTACCGCCATCCTGTTTGCCTTGGGCAAATACCTCCTGGGTTTATACCTGGCGCACAGCACCGTCAGTTCAGCTTACGGGGCCGCGGGCTCCCTGGTGGTCTTTCTCATGTGGGTCTACTATTCCTCCCTCATCCTCTTTTTCGGCGCGGCCTTCACCCAGGTTTACGCCAAAAGATATGGAGGCGCCATCAGCCCTAAAAAGGCGCCGGTAAATAAGACTTGAGCAGCATGCCCTGGTGATATGATTAATCGCCTCTTTCTGCCCCGCAGCCTGCTTCTGGCCGCCTGCCTCCTGGCGCTGCCGCTAGCCGGGTATGCCCGGGCCCTGGCCGCGGCCGGGCCGGAAGAGGTTCCCCTCACTTTGAAAAGGCTGACCTTTACGGGCAATCAGCTGGTCTCCACCAAGGCCTTGAAAAAAGAGATGACCATGCCTTTGCCTTCCTTCTGGCCCTGGAAGAAGCTGCCGCGCTTCAAAGAAGGAGACCTGGAGAGAGACCTGGGGCGCCTCCAGGCCTATTACCGCACCCAAGGATTTTTTCATACCCGCATCACCCCGCGCCTTCAGACCAATGAGAAAAGGCAGGTGACGGCGGAGTTGGAAATTGCCGAGGGGCCCTGGGTTAAGGTTGCCGCCATAAATCTTAAGGTGGCGGTCCCGGACCGGCCGGTGGATTTAAAGCCCCTGGCGGAAAAGGGACCTCTAAAGCCCGGGGACCGCCTTATCGCCAGCAATTATGAGGACCTGAAGCGCCTTTATCTGAATTATCTGTTGAACCACGGCTATGCCCATGGGGTGGTGGAGGGCAAGGTCTATGTCAATGAAAAGCTGAATACCGCCAAGATTGACCTGCACGTAACTCCCGGAGTCTTTTCCCATTTCGGCCCCATAACGGTCACCGGCAATGAGGGAACCCCGGATTATCTGATTATGAGGAAGCTGACCTTCAAGAAAGGGGAGGTCTTTGATTTTGAAAAGGTTTACGAAAGCCAGAGGAACTTATATAAGCTCGATCTTTTCAGCAGCGTGGCCATAGTCCCGGAAAAGGTGGCGGCTCAAGAGCGCATCATTCCCATGGTCATCAAGGTGCAGGAGAAAAAGAAGAGGGCCGTCAAGTTTGGAGTGGGCTTTGGGGATGAGGACTTGTTGCGGGTGCGGGGGGCGCTGCGCCTCCGGAACCTGGGGGGCGGCGGCCGCACCTTTGATCTGGAAGGCAAATATTCCAGCATTGAATCGCATTTTACCAGCACCTTCACCAATCCCCAGATTTGGGCCACCTACTTTGACCTGGTGGGCGCGGGCGGGGGCCAATTCCTGCAGTACCCCTCTTTTGACGACTTGGCGGTATTCGGCCAGGCCCGCCTGGAGCGGCAGCTGCCCTGGCAATTTCGGGGTTATGGGGGCTACCTTCTCCAACGGGACCGGCCCACGAATATCGCCTTTTCCACCCAGCTGGCCTTTACTCAACCCCAGGAAAGGAGCTTTCTCAGCTCCGTGGCCTTCGGGGGCCTGAGCCAGGATACCACGGATAACGAAATCTACCCTACCCGGGGGGGGATGCTCAGCGCCCGGGGGGAGGCGTCGCCCCATTTTCTGGGGGCTAACCTGCAGTTTCTGCGCGCCGTCCTGGAGGCCCGCCGTTATCTCAATCTCTGGGAAAAGAAACTGATCCTGGCCGGCCGGGTGAAGCTGGGCCTGATGGGCCCCATCGGAGACACGCCGGAGATTCCCCTGTTTCGCCGCTTCTTCTGCGGGGGCTATAACAGCGTCAGGGGCTACCGTCTCTACTACCTGGGGCCCAGGGATGCCTCCGGGCTGCCCGTGGGGGGCGATGCCCTGATGGAGGGGAGCGGAGAACTGCGCTTTCCCATCTATAAGGAATTGCGGGGCGTGATTTTCCTGGATTTCGGCAACGTTTTCCCGCAGATCGGCAACCTGGATGTTGGCCAGTTAAAATACGCGGCCGGGGCCGGGTTGAGGTACCAAACCCCCATCGGCCCCGTGGGCATCGACGTGGGGGTCCCTTTGAACCCCATCGATCGGGGAAGTGACAAGGTCCAGGTGCATTTCACCATCGGCCAGGCGTTTTGACTGGGGTTGGCAGGTTAAAAGTTCAAGGTTCAAGGTTCAAAGTTAAGGTCAGGACTATCTGCAATATTACCGAATTTGCGAGTTGGATAAAAAAATTAGAAGAGACCGATTTAGATAGTTAAGGCCATGGGATTCCCGAGATTACGCAAACTCTTCTCTGCCGTCGTGGTTTTTCTGCTCCTCCTGGGGGCCGTGGTTTTTCTTTTCCTCCAGTCCGATAGTTTTTGGGAGTGGGCCGGGCCCCGGTTGGTGCAGACGGCCAACGGCCAGCTCCGGGGCGCCTTGACCGTGGGGGAGATCAGGGGCAACCCCTTTTCCGGCTATTTTTTCCGGCAGATAGAGTTGACCTCCCCGGCAGGCAAGGTTTTGCAGGCCCGGGAGTTGGAGGTGCGGGTTTCCTTGTTCTCCCTGCTGGCCTTACGGCCCTCCCTGCGCCTGACCTTGGTCCAACCCCGCCTTTCTCTGAGCCAGGACCCGGACGGTCGGTGGAACCTGGAGCAGCTCCTGCGGCCCCGCCAGGGCTCCTCAGGCGGGGTAGGGCTGCCCCTGGCGGCCATCCATCTGGAACCTTTGCAGATTAAGGCCGGGGAAGTCACCCTGGCCCGGCCGGGGGGGAGCCAGCGTTATCACGATCTTAATCTCAATCTGGACCTTACCCTGTTCCGGCCCTTCAGCCCCCGCCGCAGCCTCCGGGTGGAGAAGTTGACCCTGGGGGCCGCCACCCCCTGGGGCCCCTACCGCCTGGACGGGGGTTTGACGTTCAAGGAGGACCGGGTGCGGGTGGAATCCCTGGTCCTGAAATCCGGCGGCCACAGGCTATTATCCCTCTCCGGCGCCGTGCCTTTGAGCGGCGGCAAACAAAAAGTGCAGGTAACGGGTCTCTTGGGTCCCATCCCCGGGGAGATTATCGCCCGCTTCTGGGCCAAGTGGCCCCCGGCCTGGGAGGCCGCGGGCAAATTGCAGGTTGCCGGACCCCGGAGTAACGTCCGGGTGGGCTTGCAGGGGCTGGTCCATCAAGCCGCTTTCTCCCTGGAGGGGGTGGTGGGCCGTGGACAAGACGCCTGGAATTATGATCTGGTGCTCAAAATCAAGGACCTGCCCCCGGAGATGCTGGCCTTGCTGGACCCCGCCAGGGAGAAGGAATTGGCGCAGTCCACGCCCTTAAGCGCGCGTTTGCAGCTCCAGGGCGAAGGCCTTAGCTGGCCCCCCCGGGAATTCGCCTGGAACTTGCGGCTGGAGCCCTTGACCTACCGCCGGGTGCGGTTGGAGCAGGGCCAGGTCACCTTCAGCGGCACCGCCAAGGAGCAAAAACTGGCGGGATCGCTCCAGGGCAACTTCGGCCGGGTGGCCCTGCAGGCCCGGGGGTCTTTCTTCACTGCGCCCCGGGGGAGCCTCACCCTGGAGGTGGAGGAGTTCCGGCCCGGTCTCTTGGGTCTGGAGGCGCCGGAGGGAACTCTGCTGACCGGCAAATTTGCCGGGAAGGTGGCGGTCCCCGATCCGGCCCGGCCGGCGGGTCTGTCGGTCTCCGGGGAACTCCAGGCCGCGGGGCGCATCGGGGCCTACCCCCTCCGGGAAGTACGGGCCCGTTTCGCCTGGGCCAGGCCCCGGCTCACCCTCCAGGAAATGCGGGTCCAGTTGGGCAATTTGCGGGCTGAATTACGGGGCACCTGGGATGGGATGCAGGTGCAATTGACGCATCGGGGGCGGTCCCTCCCCGGGGGCGACTGGCCCGTGCCCGCAGCCCTGGGGGGGGCCCTCTCCTGGGAGGGGAGCGTCACCGGGCCCCTGGTGGCACCGGCCTATGGCCTCCGGCTGAACGGCCGCCACCTGTCCTGGGGGAAAATTGACCTGAAATCTCTGGCCCTCAAGGCCCAGGGCCAGGGGTGGCCGCCCCGCGCCGGCACGGTGGACCTCCAGGCCCAGGGACTAAAAACTCCGGCCGGGACCTTCTCCCAGGTGCATCTGGCCAGCCGGGGCGGGGACGCCAGATGGCGCTTCAACTTCACAGCCTCATCAACGGCCCAGGGGCCCCGGGTGGAGCTGGCGGGGACCGGGGACTTCAGCTCCCGGCCCCTGGCCCTGGGGATCGAGCGCCTCCACCTGCGGCTGCCGCAACTCACCGCCAAAAACCAGGGCCCGGTGCAGGTGCGCTTTCTGCCGGGCCTGGAACTGGCTCCGGCCACCTTTCTGGTCAACGGTGGCAGCGTCACCGCCCAGGCCAGTCTTCAGGATAACCAGGTTTCCGGTCTCCTGACCCTCAAGGACCTGCCCGCGGCCATCACCCGGGTCAAAGGGCTGCACGGCCAGATCCAGGCCCGGCTGTCCCTCACCGGCACGGCCCCCAGCCCCATGATGGAGGGGCAAATCGGTTTGACGGGCGGCAAATGGCGGGAATTCGCGTTTCCATCCTTCAAGACCAGCTTCAATTACCGCAATGCCAGCCTCACCTTTAACGGCGGGGTCCAGGAAGCCCAGAAAGGGGGGCGCCTCTCCTGGAATGGCCGCCTGCCCCTGAGATTGTCCCTGCAGCCCTGGCGATTCGCCCTGGCGGATGAGGAGGTGGATCTCAAACTCCGGGGGGAAGGGGCCAACCTGGCCCTGTTGACCATTGTCACCCAAGAGGTGCAAAAAGCCGACGCGCCCTTGGACCTGCAGGCGGAGGTGCAGGGCCGCTTGTCCCAGCCCCGGAGCAGCGGCCAGCTCCGGTGGGGGGCAGGGCGGATCACCCTGCGCCAGGCGGGCGCACCCTACCAATTGCTGCCGGGAAGCCTCCGCTGGGATAATAACCGCCTCACCCTGTCCCAGCTCACCTTTAAAAAACAGGGTACGGCCAGGTTGACCGCGGATGTGGCCCTGGAGGGATTACAGCCCCGACAGGTGACGGCCCGGGCGCAGCTAGACGATTTCCAGGCCCTGGACAAGCTGGGCTCCGAGGCCTTTATCAACGGCGTCGTCAACCTCACCGGCCCCTGGTCCGCCCTGGTCCTGGACGGACGGTTGACCATCCCCCGGGCTTCCCTCAATCCGGCCCTGCTGAAGCAGGGCGGCACCGAACTGCCCGCGGATTACGTCCTGGTGGGCGTCCCGGGGGCAAAGGCCCGGAAGGCCGCACTCCATCCCCCGCCGGACCCCTACCAGAAGATGAAGATAGCCATCAGCCTGGAGGCGGCCCAGGACGTGCGGGTCATGGACAAGATGGCCAACATCGAGGTGGCCCTGGACCTCCGGATCAAGAAAAGGCCCGGAGCGGCGCTGCAGGCGGGGGGAGTCGTCCGCTCCCTGGAGGGGAAAATCGATGTCTATGGGAAAGAATTTACCTTGGAGAGAGGTTTGATCACCCTTCCGGGGGTCCCGGGCCAGGAACCTTATCTGCAGGCCCGGGCCATCCATCAAATGACGGACGCCATTTTTATTGTGGACGTGACCGGGCCGGTGAACAACCCCCAGATCAATCTCTCCAGTTCGCCGGCCATGCCTCCCAATGAGCTGTTGTCCTATCTGATTTTTGACCGTCCCACCTCCACTTTGAACAAGGCGGAATTCGACGTCACCCAGCAGGCCGTGGGGGTCCTGGGGGGGATCACGGCCAGGAAGATTCAGGAGTTCCTGGGCAAGGATTTTCCGGTGTTGGGGGATGTCAGCCTGAAAGGCAGCCAGGGGGCCATTGGGGTGACCAAACCGCTGACCAAGGACGTGACCCTGTCGGTGGAACGCAAGCTCAACCCGGCTGAGGGGGACAACCCGGTGCAATTGCGCCTGCAATACCGGATCAACCGCCACTTCAGCCTGGAGGCGGAGGGGGGCCAGAGCCGCACCGGGGCCGACGCCCTGTTCAATTATGAGTGGTAGATGC
>JAGVAH010000040.1 GCA_020060385.1 Syntrophobacterales bacterium
GGTGGGGCCGAAGAGGGCCACCACCCGGGTGCCCAGGGCCGCGGCCAGGTGCATAGGGCCGGTGTCCGCGGTCACCGCCAGCCGGGCCCGTTGCATGATCCCCGCTAATTCCGCCAGAGAGGTTTGCCCGGCCAGGTTCCAGGCCTTTTCCCGCATCTGCCCCATTATTTGGGCGGCCAGGGCCCGGTCCCCGGCGCTGCCGGTAACGACCACTGCCAGGGCCTTCTCCCGGCTGAGCCGGTCCCCCAACTGCGCCCAGGAAGCCGCCGGCCAGAGCTTGCTGGCCCAACGCGCGCCGGGATGCATCACCACCAGATCCCGCTCCCCAGGCAGCAGGTTATGGGGAAAAGCCGGAGTCAGTCCCAGCCGGAAACGGGGCAGGGTAGGGGGGGCCCCCAGGTGCCGGGCCACATACAGGTAACGCCAGACCGCATGGACCTCCGGGTCATAGGGGGGCAATTTCTCCGTGAGGGCCATGTAGCTCAGCTCCCGGGTGCGGTCATAGCCCACTTTGCGGGAACTCCTCGCCAGGGCCACCCACATGGCGCTTTTTAGCAATCCCTGGAGGTCGATGACCAGGTCGAAAGGGGTGGCCCGGACCAGACGCAGCAGTCGCAGAAGACGCAGCACCTTATCCTGCGTCACGTCCTGGCCCAGCCGCACCCGGGGCACGGCCCAGACCTCGTCCAACGCGGGATGGCCGGTTAACAGGGGGGCGTAAGCCTCCTCCACCAGCCAGGTGATCCGGCCCTGGGGATAAAGGTCCCGGAGCGCCTCCAAGGTGGGGAGCGCGTGGAGCACGTCTCCGAAGGAGCTTAATTTTACCAGCAGAATCCGGGGTGAGTCAGGGAGCGTCACAGTTTAAACAATTCCCCCGATTTTAAGTTTGCCGTCTTGGTACCGATAATCTAGATGTCTGGATAAAATAACTTCCACATCAATCCGCAGGCAAGGTCCGGAAAATGAAAGCTTTGGCCGCATCAATCTCCTCGCAAATACTCGCCAAGTTCACCAATGCCGTAGTCCCCAGAGAGATATTATTGCTGTTTGCTATTATTTTAATTGCAGTTATTATTCTTGCTCTTTTTTATAAAACAATTTGCCACATTTCAAAAAGTTATGCGCAGAAAAGTTACACTCGCAGCCGGTTAGATGAATATACCCAGACATTATTGCACCAACCGGGAGATTCTTGGACCTATTTTCAGAAAGGCCTGGCCCACCAAGAGATGAAAGAACATGACCAGGCCATAGAATCTTTCCGGCTGGCCCTACAAAACCATAACGGCGCCAGTGGCGCGGATGAAATCCATTATCACCTAGGACTTTCTTATAACGCGCTCCAGGAAAAAGACCTGGCTTTTGCAGAATACAAGAAAATCCAAGCCCCCGATAAGGCCGGGGAACTTCTCAATATCCTCCTGGCCGTCAAGACTTGAGCGGCCCCGGGGACCTTTGCCGGCCAGCCGCCCCGCCTCAAGATCCCGGCGAAATTGTGATAGCCTTCCAGATATGCCTTTCCTCTCAATTTTGAGACTTCCCGCATTCCAGATTAAGCAATTGATTATGCAGTTGCGTTATTTTTTGAGGTCTTTGATGATCCACTCCGCCGCGTCCAGGAGGTCCCCGGCGATATGCGCGGGCTGCACCTCCCAGGTGCGTCCCCAATGCTCATATTCCCCCCGGCCGTAACCGGTGAGCACCAAGATCCCTTTGACGCCGGCATGCGCCCCCGTTTGCATATCCTTGTACCGGTCCCCCACCACGTAGGAACGGGACAGGTCAATATCCAACTCCCGGGCGGCCTGGAGAATCAGCCCCGGTTGGGGCTTGCGGCAGGCGCAGCCCTCTTGGGGACCATGGGTGCAGGTATAGAGGCCATCTAGATGCGCGCCTTCTGCGGCCAGCAGATTTTGCATACGGGCGTGCACTTCCTCCACCAGGGAAACAGGGAAATAACCCCGGGCCCCGCCGGATTGGTTGGTGACCACCACCACCTTGACTCCTGCGTCATTGAGGCGCTTGATGGCCGCGGCGGTGCGGGGCAGGAGCACGAAACGGCTCAGGTGGTTGATGTAGCCCATCTCCTCATTGATGGTGCCGTCCCGGTCCAGGAAAACCCCAATCTTTTTCATAAATCTCCCTGCAGCCACTTCCGGGCTGCGTCGGTAACTTCCTCCACGCTGATATCCAGGAGGCACTGGTACTCCCGGTCGCAGGTCCGCCTGAAGCAGGGACTGCAAGGCAGGGGATGGTGCAGCACCGTGGCCCGGGGGGTAAAGGGGCCGGTGGCCGCCGGGTCGGTGGAGCCGAAGATGGCGACGAGGGGCACGCCCAGGGCCGCGGCCGCGTGCATCAGGCCAGAATCATTGGTAATCAGCAACTTCAAGTGGGTCAAGATTCCCAGGGCCTGGCGCAGGCCGGTGCGCCCCACCAGGTCCAGGGCCTCCGGGAGGCTGGCCTGCACCTGCGCGCCCGCGTCCCGGTCCTCCGGCCCTCCTAAAAGGACCAGGTGGGCGCCCCATTCTTTTTGCAACTCCCGGCCCAGGGCCGCGAAGCTCTCCGGCGGCCAGCGTTTGGCCGGGCCATAAGCCGCGCCCGGGCTCAGTCCCACCCAGGGCCCTGCCGGTTCACCGCTCTGCAAAAGGGCAGCCGCGGCCTGGACTTCCTCCTCCTGTAGATACAGTCGGGGCGGGGTGAAGGCGGCCACGCCGCCCAGACCCTGGAGCACTCCCAGGAGATAATACACCGTGTGCAACCCCGCCAAACTCTGTGCGCCGCTTACGGCCAAATTCAGCAAAGGCCCCCGGGCGTCGGTGTTGTACCCCACCCGGAAACGGGCCCCAGCCAGCCACAGGCCCAGGGCGGCTTCCCAGGAATTGGGCAGGGCCAGGCCCAGGTCGAAAGACGGTTTTCTGTTTTCTGTTTTCTGTTTTGTGTGGTCTGCCTGCCATTGGCGGAGGCGATAAAGAGTACGCCATTTCGACGAGCCGTGAGGATATTCCACCACCTCCGCCACCCCGGGGATACCGGGGAAAAGGGGGGCCACCCGGGGCGCGGCCAGGACCGTGATCTCCGCCTGGGGGCAGAGGGTCTGCAACCCGGCCAGGGTGGGCAGGCCCATGACCGCGTCCCCCACCCAATTGGGCGCCCTGACCAGGATGCGCCGCACCGCGGCCGGATCACCGGCAAACCTCCCCCTTACCGTCAACTGCTGCCAGCGCTGCCGCACTTCGAGGGGGATGGGGTGAAGGGCTTGGCTTTGATCCTTCTGAGCAGCCCTGGAAGAATCTGTGAAGGTGGCGTTATCACCCCCCTTTTCTAAAGGGGGGTAGGGGGGATTATTATCAGCCCCTAATAATCCCCCTAAATCCCCCTTTAAAAAAGGGGGACTTAAAAATTTCTTTTCGGAAGAATCAGAAAAATTACCATGCGACTTATGAAGTATATTGGCATAGACCTTCGCGCCCTGGCCGCGTCCGGTCTTCTCCGCCAAAACTTTTAAAATCCTCTCCCCTCCCCCCTCCTCCAGGCAGGCCTCCACCTCCAGCACGTACAGGGGCAGGGGGTGGGGCCACTTTTCCCCCAGGCGGGCCCAATCCTTGGCGGTGGTGATCAGACCCGGGGCCCCCAGGGAGGCAGCCTTTTTTACCAGTGCTTCCAAGTCCTTAGCCTGAAAAGCATAATGGTCGGGGAAGTCCTGGCAGCCTGGTAGATCCACCCCCAGGTCCAGCAGGGTGTCATAAAAGACCCGGGGCCGGGCCAGGCCCGCGAACGCTAATAACTTCTGGTTTTTCAGGTTCTCCAGGGGTATTTCCCGGTCTGCCGGCAAAAGCCGGGCCCGGGTGGGGAGGATGGCCCCGGTGAGCACCAGGTGGCCGGGGAATTTCTCTTGGAGATACTCCAAGCGCTCCTGATGGCGGCCGTGCTGGAAGCGGGTGAGGACCAGGATGTCTGCCGCCTGTAGAGTACCCACCGGCTCCCGTAAGGGGCCCCGGGGCAGGAGGTGGCCGTTCCCCAAAGGCGATTCCGCATCCAAAAGCACCACGTCCAGGTCCCGGTGCAGTTGGAAGTGTTGGAAACCGTCGTCCAGCAAAAAGAGGTCGGGCTGCACCTCCCGCCAGGCTGCCAGACCCGCAGCATAGCGCTGTGGCGCGGTATAGACCGCCGCGCCGGGGAGTTCCCGGGCCAGCCAGTACGCCTCTTCCCCTACCTCCGGGGGTTTTTCGTAAATTTGCCTGCCGTCGGAGATGCGGGTCACCCCTTTGGCCCGGCCCCCATAGCCCCGGCTGAGGATGGCTATTTTGTAACCCTGGCCCTGAAAGAGCCGGGCCAGGCAGGCCGTTATGGGAGTCTTGCCCGTGCCCCCCACGGCGAGGTTGCCCACGCTGACCACCGGCGCGGGGAGGCGTCTGACCGTCAGCCAGCTCCGGGCATAAAATGCCCGGCGGGTCCGGGCCCCCAGGCCGTAGCACGCAGCCAGGACCCCGGCCGCGGCCTTGAGGGGCAGGCCGGGCCGCGAGGCCTCATCCCGTTCCTGGAGGCGATCAAAGAGGTGATGGCAAGAAAAGAGCATATCCAATTCGACTAGCAGATCAGGAAGATTCTCTGGTTTTTATTGTAAAAACATTTAAGCACAGGCGGGACGCCTGTGCCACCAGCTTTATGGGAACCGGAAAGTCTTGATTCTCAATTATCCTTTATGTCTGGGGGGTTGGGAGGAGAGGGCGGGGGACCCGCTGCTTCCCCGGTCTTTCCCTCAATTCCTTTCTTCCTTAAGCGGGGCCGCTTTTCCATCAGTCCGCATGTCCTTCATATCGCCCGCAAAACTTTTCAATAAAACTTCCGGAAGATCTCCTCAAAATAGACCAGGGACCAGAGAAAATAGACCGCCCCCAAGATCGCGCCCAAAGGAAAGGTAAAAAACCAGAGAAGGGTGATTTGCGGTTTTTCGAAGCGCAGGCTGTTGGCGGTGGTCATCACATTGGCATAGACCATCCAAAAGCTGGCCAGACCGGTGAGATAATAACCCAGCCCCCACCCCCAAAAGATGAGAATGATGCCGGTCAAGGTCACCGGCACGGCCACCGCCAGGTCCGCCACCGCCAGGCCGTAGAAGACCTTCTGTTCATGCCAATCATCCGCCGTGCCGTCGGGGTTCTTCATAGCCCGGCCCTTAAGAACCAGCAACTGCCAGGGCCAGACGATGACCGCCATTAAGCCCATGAGCAGGAGATCGGTATAGAGGATGATCTTGCTGAGCAGAGGCATGTCTTCTTATTTATGGAAGGCCCCGCCAGTTTTATGGAACATTTCCGGCTCTCTCTGCAGCTCTTCCTCCACCTCTTCCACTTCTTCCTCCCGGAACTGCATTTCGTAAAGGCGTTTATAGAGGCCGTCCTGCTGCATCAGTTCCAGGTGGGAGCCCTCCTCCACGATCCGGCCATCCGCCAGGACGATGATACGGTGGGCATTGCGCACGGTGGACAGGCGGTGGGCGATGACCAGGGTGGTGCGGCCCTTGATGAGCCGGTCCAGGGCCTGTTGCACCTCCCTCTCCGCTTCGGAGTCCAAAGAGGAGGTGGCTTCGTCCAGGATGAGGATGGGGGGGTCTTTCAATAAGGCCCGGGCGATGGCCAGGCGCTGGCGCTCGCCCCCGGAGAGGCGCACCCCTTGCTCGCCGATCCTGGTATCCAGGCCCTGGGGCAGGGCCGCGACAAAATCCCAGGCATACGCGGCCTGGAGCGCGGCGATGATCTCCTCTTCCCGGGCGTCGATGCGGCCGTAGGCCACGTTATAGCGCACGGTGTCGTCAAAGAGGAGGATCTGTTGGGTGACCAGGCCGATCTGGGCCCTGAGGGACGCCAGGGTGACATCCCTGAGGTCATGGCCGTCGATCTTGATGGCCCCCTGGTCCACCTCATAGAAGCGGGGCAGCAGGTTGAGCATCGTGGTCTTGCCCGCGCCGCTGGGCCCCACCAGGGCCACCATCTCCCCCCGGCGCACTGCCAGGTCGATGTCCTGGAGCACCTGGCGATGGTCATAGGTAAAGGAGACCCCCTGATAGATGATGTCCCGGGAAATGAGGGGGAGATTCCGGGCCCCGGGCCGGTCCTGGATGGTTGGCTCCAGGTCCAGCAGGCCGAAGACCCGCTGGGCCGCGGCCAGCCCTTCCTGGATGGTGTTGTGCACCCCGCTTAAGCCTTTGATGGGGGCATAGAGCATCAACAAGGCGGCCAGAAAGGAAAAAAAGGTCCCGGGCGTGGACACCCCCTGGATGACGTTGTAGCCGCCGTAAAAGATTATCCCCGCCATACCCAGGGCCCCCAGCATCTCCATGGTGGGGGGGGTCAGCTCCCGGGTGGCGGTCTGCTTCACCCGGGTGTGGAAATAATCCAGGTTCTGCCGGGCAAAACGGGCGCTTTCGAAGTCCTCCCGGACAAAGGCCTTGACGATGCGCTGGCCGATGATGCTCTCCTGCAAGATGGTGTAAAGCCGGGCCATGGATTCCTGGGTCTTGATGGAGATGCGGCGCAGCCTTTTGCCCACCCGGACGATGACCAGCACCGCCAGGGGGAAGACCACCACGGCCATCAGGGCCAGGCGCCACTCCCGGGTAAAGATGATGATGGTGAGGCCGATGGCCGTGAACGCGTCTTTAAAAAAGCCGGTGACCACCCGGGTTACCGCGTCCTGCAACATGTTGACGTCATAGGCGATGCGGCTCATCAACTCCCCGGTGGGCTGGCGGTCGAAGAAGCTTAAGGGCTGGCGCTGGATATGCTCAAAAAGCTCATTCCGCAGTTGGTTCACCGTGCCGTTGCCGATAAAGCTCATCTGGTACTGATGGGTATAGGTCATCACCCCCTTGATAAAGTAGAGGATGACCACCAGGGGGGGGAGCAGGTAGAGCATGTTCACCCGCTTGGCAAAAAAGATATCGTCCAGCACCGGCTTCACCAGATAGGCCAGGAGCGCGGTGATGCCGGAGACCATGAGCATGGCCGCGGTGGCCACCACGAACCGCACCCAAAAGGGCTTCAGATAGGCCAAGAGCCGGAAATATAACTGGAAATCTTCCCTTTTCATTATCGCCCAGACACCAACAACTACCTTTATTTTCTCAAGATATACTCCATACTCCGGAATATTGCCAGGGGAAAGGTGGGTCAGTGAGCAGTGAGCGGTGAGCAGTGAGCAGTGAGCAGTTAAAGGAGAGGGCTGGCCACATTTCTTACTGCTTACTGCTTACTGCTCACTGCTCACTCCCTTAATCAATCCCACCACCAACTCTGCCTGGCGGCGGGCGGCGCCCTGATGGGGGGTGAGCGCGTCTTGGGCCCGTTGGCCCTGGACCCGGCGCCGCTCCGGGTGCTCCAGAAGGTCCCGGAGCGCGGCAGTCAGGGAAGGGGCGTCCTGGATCATGATGCCGGCTTTCCCGGATGCCAAGATGGCCTGTGCCCAGCGGAAGTTATTGATATGTAGGCCATAAATGGGGACCAAGCCCCAGGCCGCGGGCTCCAGGATATTTTGGCCGCCATGGGGGATTAGGCTGCCTCCCACGAAAGCCGCGTCCGCCAGGCCATAGAGGGAAAAGAGGTCCCCCACGGTATCGATGAGGACCACGGGGGCAACCCGGGTCTCCTGGCGGGACTTGAGGCGGCTCCAGAGGTGGAAGGGGAGACCGTGTTTGTCCAGCAAGCGTCCCAGCTCCGGGGCCCGTTCCGGATGGCGGGGGGCCAGGAGGAGCAGGAGGGCAGGGTGGGGGTCCCTTAATTTTTGATAGGCCTCCAGGACCGCTTCTTCTTCCCCGGGGTGGGTGGACGCGGCCAGGAAGACCGGGGCCGGTCCGGGCTCCCCGGGGGCTTGGATCAGAAGACGGAATTCTTCGATATTCACCGTTTTCCGGGAGTCCAGGAGGCGGTCGATCTTCAGGTTGCCGGTGAGGTGGAGCCTGCCGGGGGGGAGTCCCAGGCTGCGAAAGCGTTCGTAATCCTGGGAGGAGCCCGCGGCTATTAGCTCTATATTATTAAGTATATCAATTAAATACCGACCATATTTAACATATCTTCTGAAGCTTTTGTCCGACAAGCGGGCATTGACCAGGGCCAGGCGCACCCCCCGGGCCCGGGCCTGGGTCAGAAAGTTGGGCCAGATCTCCGAATCCAGGGCCACGAAGAGGTCCGGGGACAGATGCGCCAGGTAACGGCGCACTGCCCAGGGCACGTCCAGGGGGAAGTAGCAGACCTCTGCGCCCAAGGGTTCAAAATGCCGGCGGGCCACGGCCTGGCCGGTCTCCGTGCCGGTGGTGACGATGAACCCGGCCTGGGGCAGCAGGCGTTGCAGTTCCAGGAACAGGGGCTGCGCGGCCAGGATTTCCCCCACGGACACGCCGTGGAGCCAGATGCGGGGACTGCCGGGCGGGGGAGGGGGGGGCAGCCTTAATCCCAGGCGGGGCCAAAAACTCTCCCCCCGGCCCCGGCGCTTGAGGTGCCAATAGAAATAAGGCCAGCCCAGGAGGCCGGCCAGGGTGGTGAGGGCTTGATAGAGGCGTAGGAGCATGAGGTACAATTTTATTTGTTAGTAGTAGGGTGCGTTGCACGCACCATTTGTGGCTGCGGGGGGTATGCCACAGCCTCGGGTTCTCCACTTTTGGGAACCCCCTTTAGATGCCAAGCTGTGCTTGGCAAGCCCTTTCTAGAAATTGGGCACCCATTGATTTTCAGAGGTGCCCAAGCCCAGCTTGGGCGAAAAATCGCCGTTCCCAAGTGCAACTTGGGAACGAGAAATGAAAGTAGTAGGGTGCGTTTCACGCACCATTAAGGGCTGGTGAAAATATACCACAATCCCTGTTTCGCCTCTTTCCTCCCTCTACCCCCTTGGGGGGAGAGGGCCGGGGTGAGGGGGGGATTGGGAATGAAAAATGTAACCTTTTCAGCTCCTTTCTCAGTACTTAAAGTCCCCCTTTTCTAAAGGGGGATTTAGGGGGATTTAAAAGCGCTTCTACAATCCCCCGCGCCCCCCCATTTAGATAAGGGGGGAAAATCATAACAGCGACTCCTGCTTATCCCCCGGGGACCCCCGGCGGCGGGCCGCCTTTTTGAAGGTGCCCGAGGGCGCGAAGCGGGGGTACTCCAGTTCTTTGCCTCCCAGCAACTCGGCGATGGTCAATATCTGCAACCGGGGGAAGCGGTGGCCGGGGAAATGGGCCGGCTCGTAGAAGCCCGCGGCCGCGGCCTCCTCCTGCATGGGCCGGGTGGGGGGCTTGAGGCTCAGAAGCGCGCCGATGGGGGCCTTTTCCCGCTCCAGCACCCCCTTCAGGTCCCGCACCTGGGCCGCCGTGACGTGGCCGCTCTTCACCTGGATGACCACTTTTTTGTATTTGCCGGAGTTGTCGTCGTCGAAGTGGATGACGCCGTCCACCCCGGAATCCGGGCCCTTTTTCTTGTCCTGCGCTGGGCGCGCGTCCACCAGACCCAAGGCCCACCACTCGAACTGGTGGCGGTTGACTGCCGCCAGGGCCTGGGCGCTGGTCAGGTCCGCGGGCTCGCCGATGACCTCATAGGCCGCGAGCTCCGGACCGAAGGTGTCATGGAGGCGGTTTTTAATCAGAGTGATGGCCAGGTGGGTGATGTCGATGCCCAGCCAGCGGCGTTGCAGCCGCTCCGCGGCGATGAGCGCGGTGCCGCAGCCGCAGAAGGGGTCCAACACCAGGTCTCCTTCGTTGCTGGAGGCCCGGATGATGCGCTCCAGCAGGGCTTCGGGCTTCTGGGTGGGGTAGCCCAGGCGTTCTTTCGCTTGGGAGTTAATTGGAGGTATATCATTCCATGAATCTTGACTTGGGACCCCTTTAACTTCATCCAAATATCGCTTATATGCCGGCCAGCCACCACTAGGTGGCCAATAAATCCTTCCTTCGGAATCCAATCTTTCCAATGTTTCTATTGAAAATTTCCAATGGTTCCCTTTAGCAGATACATCAAATCCACGCCATGATTGACCTGATGACCCTTTCCGTATTCCCATTGCTGTGAGGTTATCCGACCTCCAACGCCGTCCATCTGAATCAATTTGAGAATAATGCGATTTAAGATATTTTTGATCATATTCAGTGTATGAAGGATTCCAAATATACTCAGAAGACTTTGTATAGAAGAGGATTACATCGTGAACCGGACCATAACGCTTGGCGCTACTATGGGCGCTGGTTCTCTTCCAAATAATTTCATTCCGGAAATTGACAGGACCGAAAATTGAATCAAGGAGCATCCTTAGATAATGACTCGCAGTGGGATCACAATGCAGATAAATACTCCCTGTGGGCTTCAGGACCCGGTGGAGTTCCACCAGGCGCACGGCCATCATGGTCAGATAGGCCATCATGTCGTTGGTCCCTAAAAAGCTGCGCAGCGCCTGGAGGAGGTCGGAGAGCTTCCGTGGTCCCAGGGTCACCACTTCATGGTACGCGGCCTCGGATTCCAAGCCCCAGTGCCAGGTGTCTTCGAACGCGGTGATCTGGGCCGCGGACTTCTCCCCGCTCTTTTCCGCGAACAGCACGTTGTAGGTGGCCTTGGAGTTGAAAGGGGGGTCCAGGTAGATGAGGTCCACGCTGGCAACCGGGATGTGCTCCCGGAGGATCTCCAGGTTGTCCCCGAAAAAGAGCTGGTTCTTCCAGGCCGTCATGGGTCTGCTCCTGTGGTCCGCAAGTGCCATTATAATAAAAAGAAATTAATCGGATAATCAAGAGGTTATTTAGATATTTGTCCGGTTTCCAAGGGAGGCTTGTTGAATCTTTCCCTTTTATCCAAGGTGTCCAAGCCCAGCTTGGACGAAAAAAAGCCGTTCCCAAGTGCAACTTGGAAACGAGAAATTAAATGGATTATCAAGAGGTTATTTATATTTCCCCCTGGTTTTTTGGAGGAAAGCAAAGACTTGTCATTCTGAGGGAGCGGAGCGACCGAAGAATCTAGCGTTGGGGATGTTTAGATTCGCAACGAAGCTTCGCTCCGTTCAGAATGACAAAAAAACGGCAGGCGCAGGCTTCAGCATTCTTTACAATAATAAATAGTTAAAGAATATTATTAATAGTGATTATCAATTATTTCTCCTGCCACTCCCGGCGCACTTTTAAATAATCCGCCAGGATGCGGGCGTGGTCGAAGGCCAGGAACTCCGGCAGTTTATCCGGGGCCAAGACCGCCAGGGAGCGGGCGTCGCTCGCGGCCCGGGGCGAACCAAAGCCCCGGGCCACATACACGGTGGTGATGGTGTGCTGCCGGGGGTCGCGCTCAGGATCGGAATAAGTGTGGAATTGCCCCAGGAGTTCCACCGTAAGTCCCGTTTCCTCCCGGGCCTCCCGGCGAGCCGCGTCCTCCAGGGACTCGCCGTACTCCACGAAGCCCCCGGGCAAGGCCCAGCCCCAGGGGGGCTTGGCCCGTTCGATCAGGACCAGGCCCTGGTCCCGGTATTCAATGATGATGTCCACCGTGGGCGCCGGATTGCGGTAGCGCAGAGAGCGGTGACCGCATTGGGGACAGATTTCTTCCACCTTCGCCATCTGCTTTTTTTTTGCCTGGAACCTCAGGGCGGATCCCTGGGTCCCCCCCAGGTCTTAGTTTACATAATATATATTATCAGACGTTATCTTCTTGGGGAGAAATCCCCAAAAATTCCTTTTTCAAAAAAGGTTTGAAATCCTCATAGGTTAAAGAGATGATGCGCCAGTCGCCCCCTCCCGGGGCCCGGCGCATGCGAAAGCGCAAGGGAGCCTTGGTCTTGGGATCATGGATGGTCACCAGGGCCTCATCCCCCTGCACTTCAATCTTGGCGGTGGTCACGGCCGCGGTCAGGGCCAGGATTTGGGTATTGGTGAGATCGTGGAGATAGGATTTGATGAGGCTGCGAATCTGCTTCTCAAAATTATCATAGAGTTTGGGAAAGATATGACGGGCAAACTGGCGTCCCAGGTGGCGGCTGAAGCGGGTCCAATCGTCCGCCCCCCGGTCGTTCCTGGGCGTCTCCCGGGTGGAATCCTCCAGGAAATTATTGAACACCTCCTTTAAATCCACATGCCTGAAAAAGGTGTCCAGGTTCCGCTCCTTGAGGGACAGGGCCATCTGCTGCAAGGCATAGCGGGGGGAATCATGCCACCTCTGGTATAAAACCCCGGCTAAGATGGCGCCGGCCGCCAGAGCAATGACGATAATGATGAAAATGAACGGTTTCCGCATGCAGTCTCCTTGAGGCTGATCTTGCTTTGGAATAGAATTGACTATAATATAATTCCGGCTTGCGGGCAAATCGATATGAACCCTGAGAAAATGCTCTCCCGGCACCCCTTGAAGAACGCTCTGGCCCTGGAATTCTGGGACCGGTCCCGGCCCATGCTGGGGGACCGCTGGCAGGTGGTGGTGGAGGCCCGGGTGGCCGTCCCCGTCAGCGAAGATACCCTGCCCCCTGAATTACACTCCCAATCCAGCCAGGTGATCGCGGCGCTGGGAAAAGAAGTGGTTTTCGCCCAACAGGAAGTGCGAAATTTTGTGGACACCGGGGAAATGGCCGGTCTTCTCCAGCAGATAGAGGAGCAGCTCCTGGCCTCCCTCCAGGCTTATCTGGGACATCCCCAGTTCCCGGCCAGGTTTATCCGCAAAAAATTCGCAGACCAGCAAAGGGAAAAGGGCTGGTATCATTGATAAATTAGCGGGGTAGGGCCGGTGGCCGGCATTTTTTCCTGCTCCTACCCCCTCCCCTGCCACTGGCCACTGAACTGGAGGATTAATGCCCCATCTCCCGGAGGTGCGCCTCACCGCCAAAGGCTGGCGTTGGCAGCGCACCGGCCACCCCTGGATCTACCGGGACGACCTGGCCGCGCCCCCCGCGCTCCCGGGCGGTGAGTTGGTGCGGGTCCTGGACCACCAGGGCCGCTTCCTGGGCCAGGCCTTCTACAGCGCCAAGTCCCGCATTGCCTTAAGATTCCTTACTTATACGGACGAAGAGGTGGACCGGGGCTTTTGGGAGCAGCGCCTGGGGCGGGCCGCGGCCTACCGGGCCCGGGTGGTGGGGGATAGCAGCGCCTTCCGCCTGATTTACGGGGAGGCGGACGGTTTCCCGGGCCTGATCGTGGATCATTACGCCGGGCATTTCGTCTTCCAGGTCCTGCACCCGGGTATGGAGCGGGCTCTCCCGGTGATCATCGAGGCCCTGAAAGCCAACTCCCCCCGCTCCCTCACCCTGCGGAATGACGTGGAGGTGCGCACCCTGGAGGGGCTGCCCCTGGAGGTGGCCACCATCTGGGGGGAGCTGCCCCCCCTGGTGGAGGTGCGGGAAGGCGGCGTGCGCCTGTGGGTGGACATCCGGGGGGGGCAAAAGACCGGGCTCTTCCTGGACCAGCGGGAGAACCGCGTCGCGGCCGGGGCCTACGCCCAGGGCGAGGCCCTGGACTGCTTCGCCTACCAGGGGAGCTTCGCCCTGCACCTGGCCCCGCGCTGCCAAAAAGTCACGATGGTGGAAAGCTCCGCCCCGGCCCTGGCCCGGGCCCAGGAGAACGCCCGGCTCAACGGGGTGGACAACCTGGAGCCGGTCAAGGAAAACGTCTTTAATTACCTGAAAAACGCGGCGAAGGGGGGCCGGCGCTTCGACCTCATCGTCCTCGATCCCCCCGCGTTCGCCAAGAGCCGCCGGGAACGGCAGGCCGCGGCCAAAGGCTACCATGAAATCAACCGCCGGGCCTTCCAGCTTCTTAACCCAGGCGGTGTACTCATCACCTGTTCCTGCTCCTACAACTTGAGCGAGCCGGAATTCCTGGAGATCGTCCGCAAGGCCGCGGCGGACGCCCACCGCCAGGCCCGCCTCATGGAGCGCCGGGGCGCGTCCCGGGACCATCCGGCCTTGCTGTCCCTGCCCGAAAGCCTCTACCTGAAGTGTTTTATTCTGGAAGTCCTATAATTGGCAAAACTCTAAAAAAACTACCCAACTGAAAAAAAACTGCCCCAAGGCCGATGACGAGGAGGTAAATGAGTCTTATCTTTTATATTAATGATCTCAACGCAGGAGGACTGGCTATGTCCAGCGAGAAAAAAACCCAGTGCGATATCGATCCGGTCTGTAAAATAGACTTGAAAGAGATGCACGGCAAGTTTATGTATGATTTTGAAGACGAGGTCTATCATTTCTGCTCCGAACTCTGCAAAGACAAGTTTGAGGCCGAACCCCGGAAATATGTGAAAAAAGAAAAATCCTAGGGGAGCCCCCAGCCTTTTCCGGCTCCCGGCTGCGCCCATTATTTTGAGGGAGGGCAGAGGAGTCCTGGCTCCCCGGCCCTCCCCTTTAACTTCCTGCCCTTATCCCCTGGCAATTGACTCCGGGGTTGCCTTCCCATAGAATACTCCCATGCCTCTCCGGTCTGCTTTTTGGTTATTGACCGCCTGGGCGCTCCTGGCGGGGTGGCTCTGGGCCCCGGCAGCAACCGCGGCTGATTCCGGCCAACCCCCCTCCCCTCCCCGCATTCTGGAGACCTCCCAGGCCCCCCAGGCCGCCAAGATCATGCAGCAATTGGCCCTGACCTACGACCCCCAGATGTCCCCCCAAGACCGGGACCGGGATTTTCTCACCAAGGTGCGCCGGGCCAAAAGGCTCCTGGGTGTGGGGCGGCTGGTGGAACTGCGCCACCAGACCCTGAACCTGCGGCCGCTAATGGGTGAAGTCTCCTGGGAGGATCTGCGCCGCCGCCGTTTCCCCCGAGGCGACCAGGTGGGGGTGACCTTGAGCGTGCCTGTCTGGGTGCCCGCTGGCGCCCAAAAGATCAAGACCTATTGCGGTTTCGAGAAGAAATGGCAGACCGTGGCTGCCTCCCCCCACCGGCCTTGCGGCTATGTCTGGCACGTGGGCAAGATGGCGGCCATTAACGATAAGGGCAATTACCGGGCGGCGCGCCTGCAGATCGAAATTAACAGTAAATTCGCGCCCTTGGCCGGACTGTTCCTGGAATACATCTTCCGGGAGGGCTGGTACGATGTGCACCGCCGGGTGCCCCTGTTGGTGGTGCGGGGGGGGGAGGACACCTTCTCGGCCAAGGCCGGCGGCGCGCCGGTGGCCGCGGAGTGCCTCTCTTTCCCTGATGAAACAGGCAGTTCCCTGACCCCCACCGTGGCCCTCTGCCAGTTCCAGGACTGGGCCGCCATGTACCACGGCCGCCACTCCCCCGGCTCCAACCACCGCCTGGGCCTGGCCCTGGACCTGAACGACTATAATTTCCGGGGCAACGGCGTCAAGGACGGCTCCCCCAACCCCATCAGCGACGCCATCCGCCAGTACAACCGGGGAGCCATGCACAAACTGGACGCCCGCAATATGCCCGGCTGGGTCTATACCGCGGCCAAATGGCTGGGCTGCCGCCTGCCCCAGGAATGGTTCTACTATAACTTCAACACCACCGACTGGGAACACGTGGACGTGGGCACGAAGTGAGGGGTCAGGGGGGCAGGGGTCAGGGGGCAGTGATCAGTGGCCAGAGGTCGTAGGTCGTAGGGGCGGGCATCTCGCCCGCCAGCCGCAAAATATTGGTAGCGCAGGCTTCATTAGCTTGGGAGCGGAGAAAAAGCGGTAGCACAGGCTTTCCAGCCTGTGCGGAATATCGAGGCGGGCGAGACGCCCGCCTACGGACAGGAGCCTTCTTTTTTGTGATTCATTAGTAATGTAGGGTGCGTCTCACGCACCACTTTTGGCGCGTAAGACGCTCCCTACGAAGAAAATAAGAAATGGCGGGCAGTGCCCGCCCTGCATTCTGACCACTGGCCACTGACCACCATGCTCCAAGACTTCATCCATTCCCTGAGAAACTCCGCGGAACACCGGGATATTCTCACCCATTACCATTATCTGCCCGATAAGGCTGCGGACTATGGCAACTCCAGCCTGGCACCTTCGATAGTCGCGGCCCTGAAGCGCCTGGGCATCCCCCGGCTCTATAACCATCAGGCCCAGGCCCTGGCCGCCATCCGCGCGGAGAAAAACATCCTGGTGTCCACCCCCACGGCCAGCGGCAAGACCCTGATCTACAACCTGCCGGTCCTGGAGGCGTTGCTCAAAGACTCCCAGGGCCACGCGCTTTACCTCTTTCCCCTGAAAGCCCTGGAGCAGGACCAGCTCAAAGCCCTCAAGGAACTGGACGCGGCCCTCCCCTCCCCTTTTTTAAGGGCCGGGATTTATGACGGTGACACCCCCCCCGGGGACCGCCAGGCCCTGAAGGCCAAACCACCCCATGTCTTGATCAGCAACCCGGACATGCTGCACCTGGGGATTCTCCCCCACCACGGCGCGTGGTCGGATTTTTTTAAACGCCTGCGGTTCGTGGTGGTGGACGAAGTGCACACCTACCGGGGCATCACGGGCAGCCACATGGCCCAGGTGCTCCGGCGCCTGCGGCGCCTCTGCGCCCACTATGGAGCATCCCCCCAGTTCCTCTTCTCTTCGGCCACCATCGCCAAACCCGAGGATTTTATCCGCAAGTTGACGGGCCTGGAGGTGGAGATCATTGCCGAGAGCGGCGCGCCCCAATCCGGCCGCCATTTTTTGTTCCTGAACCCCCCCGCGGGCGCGCCCACGGTGGCCGCGCAGATCTTTGCCCAGGCCATCCGCCAGGGCCTGGCCACCATCTGCTTCACCCAGGCCCGGAAACTCACGGAGCTGATCCACCTCTGGTCCCAGCGCCTGGTGCCGGAGCTGCGGCGCTACATCAGCTCGTACCGGGCCGGGTTCCTGCCGGAGGAGCGCCGGGAGATCGAAAGCAGCCTGGCCTCGGGCAAAATGCGGGGTGTGATTTCCACCAGCGCCCTGGAAATGGGTATCGACATCGGCGGCCTAGACGTCTGCATCCTGGTGGGCTACCCCGGCACCATGGTCACCACCTGGCAGCGGGCCGGCCGGGTGGGCCGCCAGGGCCGGGACTCCCTCATCGTCCTGGTGGCCCAGGCCGACGCCCTGGACCAGTATTTCATCAAGTATCCGGACCAGTTCTTCGGCCGGCCCCTGGAGACCGCGGTGGTGGACCCGGACAACCCTTACGTGGTCAAGGAGCATCTCCCCTGCGCGGCCCAGGAGCTGCCCCTCAAGGAGGATGACCCCTTCTTTGACCTGAAGGTCCATGACCCGGTGCTCCAGGAACTTACCCAGGAGCGCCACCTCCTGCAAAGCGCCGCGGGGGACGCCTGGTTCGCCCGGGCCCGCTTCCCCCAGAAGGAAGTGAATATCCGGGGCATGGGGGAGAGTTTCTCCATCTTTCTGGAGGGCAAGAAAAAGCCCCTGGGTTCCGTTGACGGCCACCGGGCCTTGCGGGAGTGCCATCCGGGCGCGGTCTACCTCCACAAGGCCAGAACTTACGCGGTGCAGCGCCTGGACCTGGAGCGGCGCAACATCTGGGTGGAGCCCATTGAGCCCAATTATTTCACCCGCATCCAGACGGACAAGGACACGGAGATCCTGGAGGTGCGGGAAAAGCGGCGGATGGCCCAATTCATCGCCTGCACCGGGCGGCTGAAGGTCACGGAGAGATTGCTCAGCTACGAAAAGAGGCGGCTGCCGGGCCAGGAACTCATGGGCCTGGTGCCCCTGGAACTGCCCCCTTCCATCTTTGAGACCGTGGGCATGTGGCTGGAGATCCCCGACGACGTCAAGGCCGCGGTCTACGGGCAAGGCCGCCACTTCATGGGGGGCATCCACGCCCTGGAGCACGTGCTCATCAGCATGTTCCCGCTCTTTGCCCTGGCGGACCGCTACGACATCGGCGGCATTTCCCATCCCGCCCACCCCCAGGTGGGACAGGCGGCCATCTTCATCTACGACGGTTATCCCGGGGGGGTGGGCCTGGCGGAACGGGCTTACGAAATCCTGGAGGATTTGCTGAAGCGCACCCGGGAGCTCATCGACGCCTGCCCCTGCGAAGACGGCTGCCCCTCCTGCGTCCATTCCCCCAAGTGCGGCTCCGGGAATAAACCCCTGGATAAGGAGGCCGCGATCCTGACCGCGGATCTTCTGTTGGGGCTGGCGACACCCGAGGCCCCGGCGGCGACACCGCCGGACCTGCCCCCCCTACCCTCCCCCGAGCCCGTGGTCATCGGAGAAACCTGGCTCAATGCCCGGAAAGTGGGTTTTTTGGACCTGGAGACCTGTTGCTCCGCGGCCGACGTGGGGGGCTGGGGCCAGTGCCACCGCATGGGCGTGTCGGTGGCGGTCCTGGGGGAGACCCAGCCGGCCCAGGTGCAGGTTTACCGGGAAGCGGACCTGGAGCGCCTGGCCCAGCGCCTGAAGGAGCTGGACCTGGTGGTGGGCTTCAATATCAAACGCTTTGATTACCGGGTGCTCCAGCCCTATACCGCGGTTGACCTGGCCGCACTGCCCACCCTGGACATCCTGGAGGAAATCCAGAAAAGCCTGGGGCACCGCCTCTCTTTGGGCCACCTGGCGGAAAAGACCCTGGGCGAACAAAAAACCGGGGACGGCCTCCTGGCCCTGGAGCTTTACGCCGCGGGCAAATGGGAGGAACTGGAATCCTACTGCCGCCAGGACGTGCTCCTCACCCAGCGGCTCTTCGCCTTCGGGGTGGAAAAGGGCTATCTCCTCTACCAGCACCGCCAGGGCGCGCTGGTGCGCATCCCGGTGGATTGGCAGGAGGAACGCCTTTTGGGAAATAGAGATGGAAGCAGGTAGCTGGAAGTAATTACTTGAGTTTCCCCAAGTTTTTATACCATTTCGCAATCAAAAGACATTGAACTGTAGGGGCGAATCTTGTATTCGCCCTGTGCGGGCGGGCGAACACAAGGTTCGCCCTTACAAGAAGAATGCCGTTAGATTGCGACTTGGTATTAGACATCAGGAAAATTGCCGCCCCTCTGAACTTCCCTTCCAGGGTAATTCCCGGGGAGCGTAGCGGCCCCAGGATCTCCTAAATATGAGATCCTTCACTGCCCTCAGGCTGACAAACTGGTTGTTGGCAAGTAACTAGCATTATTACTAACTCTGTGCTCGATTAGATAAATGGAGTCGGCTGGGGGCCGGTCCGGCGTTTTCCTGGGTTACATCGGCGATGACCACCTGGTTGCGTCCCCCGGCCTTGGCAAGATAGAGCGCGGCATCCGCGGCCCGAATGACATCCTCCATATCTTCCCCATGCTCAGGGCAATTGGCCACTCCAAAAGAAGCAGTGATCTTTCCTAGAGAAAGCCCCAAATGCTTGACATCAAACCGGGCGATGATCTCCCGCAATTCTTCTGCCCGCCGATAAGTATTTTCCAGGTTGGCGTCAGGCAAAATCAGCAAAAACTCCTCCCCCCCGTAGCGGCAAGGGACGTCCTCCCGGCGAATCTGCTTTTTGAAAAATCCTCCCAGAGCCGCCAGCAGGGTATCCCCCGCCTCATGGCCGTAGGTGTCATTAATGCGCTTAAAATAATCGATATCCATCAGGATAATGCCGATGGGAGCTTCCCGGCGCCTGGCCCGGTAGATTTCCCGGTTCAGGGTCTCTTCCATATAGCGCCGGTTATACAAGCCCGTCAGGGGATCGATAATGGCCTGGATATGCAGACTTTCCCGGAGGCTCAAGTTAGCCAGGGCCATGGAGATTTGCTTGGCCACGGTTACCGCTAATTGCTGTTTATGGATTAACAAGGTATGAGCCTCATCTGCCACGGTCTCCGCGCCATTGTCCGCCGCAGCTTGCATGTAGATCAAGCCCAGAATCTCACCCTGGGCAATTAAGGGAACACATATATAATCAGCAGAGGAGGCGGGTAGATGTTTGCAAATCAAACCGGAAGAATAATTCTTGCCGATGTGCACCCCGCCACGGCGTAAGGCCCAACAATCATCCAGGGTGAAGATTTTTTCCTCGATATGGACCTCTCCCCAGCCGGCCACCGCCTGTAAAAACACGCTTTTCCGAGGAGTGACGATAAAGAGGATGCCTGCCAGGTCAGGAAACAAACGGGGAACCACCTCCGTAATGCTTTGGTAGGCCTCCTGCAGGGTGAGGCAAGACTGGAGCAATTCCCCCATTTCGTTCAGGAGAGAGATTTGTTGGCTATGGTTATTTATTTCCGTAACCGTATCCTCGAGTTGGGCCATAGTTTCATGCAATTGGGCTTCCATCTGCCGTTTTTCGGTAACATCAAAAAACACTCCACTGACATGTTTGATCTTATTTTCTAGATCGCAGATAATCCGGCTGCGCTCTTGCAGCCAAATAGATTGTCCATTTCTATGGACGATCCGGTATTCCCTGGTATAAGCCATATCATTTTCCAGGGCGTCCACGAAGGTCCTCTTGGCCTTTTGCCAGTCTTCGGCCACCACAATATCCGACCAATTCTTTCGATTCGTCTCGAATATTTCTCGAGGATAACCGGTAATATCTAAGACTTTGTTATCATAGAACTTGACGCTGCCGTTCTTATATCCTGTAAAGACTATGGCGGGAATATTGTTGACCAATAATTGAAATTCTTCCTTGCTTTGGGCCAAGCGCCTTTTATCCCCATCAACGGCCAGAAATAGGGGTCTAATCAGGGCCACCCCCAGGAGCATTAAAGCGGAAATTCCCAGGGTTGTGACCGCGGAGGCCAGGTCGGTGGCAGAGATGGAAGCATCAGAAAGCCCACTATAAAAGGTCAGACAGCGTCTGATGGCCATGAACAAGTTGGCCATGGCGATGAAGCTCCAGGCGACGATGCGGCCGGTAAGGGGGATGAGCCGGAAGGCCAAGAAGGCGGCAGCAAACTGCAATAACACCGATACCACGTTAATGATTTTGAAGGCTACTTCCATGATCTTGTTTTCTTTTATACGTAAGATATTTTGCAGCAATGCAACAACTATACCCTGGTCTGGTAATAGGGTTATCTTTCTAAAAAGTATCGAAAAACTCTAAGCAAGTAAGGTCAGTTTTGGTTAGGCAATATAACGCCGGGCGTCAGCTTTTTTTCCAGGTTGTAAAGATCAAACAATTCAAATGGTTGCCCTTTCCAGGTTACCCCTCACAAGTTCATTGCTTCTTGTTAAAGTTTTTCTCCTAATCTTCTTTTTTATTTATTACCTTATACGTCGATTCAGCCAGCAGGCGCATGAGGATTTTGTAACCTTTTAACCCCAGCGTTCCCGCCTCCTTTCCGAACTCCATACCTCCCCCTTCTCTCCCAAAACCTATTCTTTTCTTGCCCTTTGGCCCCGCATAATTTATCATTTGCCAAAAACCTGGAAAGGGGTGTGCAATGAAGCGGAAAAGCCGGTGGTTAGCCCTGGGGTGCTGCCTATCGCTGGTGATCATGGTGGCCGCGGTCTCCCTGGCCGCGGATGTGGAGCCCAAAGTCGGACAATCGGTAGGCAACTTTAAATTCCCCGCGCCCTTGGATGATGCGGACGCCAAATACCTGGGTCTGGCCAAGGCCGCAGCCTTCACCTTGAAGGAAGTCAAATCACCCTATGTGCTGGTGGAACAGTTCAACACCACCTGCCCCCACTGCCTGGTTCAGGCTCCCATCATGAACCAGCTTTTCGATAAGGTGGAGCAAGACGCAGCCCTTAAAGGAAAGATAAAATTTGTGGCGCTGGGTCAGGGAAACGATGGAAATGCCGTAAAAATGTGGAAGGCTTTTCAAAAGATCAAATTTCCCGTGATTGCGGATCCCCAGAGTTCCTGGGGGGATGCGGTGAATTTCCATCCCTACCCGGTGAGTCTGCTCCTTGATAAATCCGGCAAGGTCGTTTGGGTCCACATCGGCAGCTTTGAGAACGCGGATGAAGTCCTCAAGGAGTTGAAAAAGATCGCCAAATAATAGACCGCCAGACATCGCCTCTAAATGCCCAGGGGCAGACCCGGGGAGGTTATCCCATCCCGGAGCTGCCCCTGCCACGCCCCAGCCGAGGTCCCCTGCTTGACTGACCGTCGTAAAGGATTGGAGAAATGGACCTGAACACCATTCTGATGGCTACGGATTTCTCCGAGGGCTCGGGGGCAGCCTTCCAAATGGCCCAGAAGCTGGCCAAAAGCCTGGGGGCCAGAATCGTTCTCCTCCATGTGATCAACCAGAAACTGGTGAAGCGCCTGGCCGAATACCTGCAGATGGAACCTGACTCTATTCTGCCGGAGCTGCGGGAGCGGGCCCAGAAGCAGATGAGCGCGTTCCTGGACCGCTGGCAGAGCGATGGTCTGGAAATGGAAAGCATGGTCACCGTGGGTCTGCCTTTTCAACAGATCGCGGTCATCGCCCGGGACCTGGCCGTGGACCTGGTGGTTATGGGCGGTTACGGCCGCACCAGCGGGGCCCGGCCCCTGGAAGACCTCTTCTTCGGCTCCACCGCCGAAAAGGTGGTGCGCCTCCTGCCCTGCCCCGTGCTCTGCGTGCCCCTGGGGGAAGGCCAGGATAAAGACTAACCACCAAGACACCAAGAACACCAAGAGTCGCCAAGAAATGCATTAGGCTTTGGCGCCCCGGCGCCAAAGCCTAATTTTTTCCTTAGTGAAACTTTGTGTCTTTGTGTTTCAGTGGTAAATCTTTTTATACGGGAAAATCTACTTTGATTTTAAATACCTCCTGGGCCGGCAGACTCAAGATTTCCTGGACGCCGGTGGCCTGGGAGATCTCCTGGAGGATCTGGTGCAATCTTTCCGCAGACGGGGCGATGAGGGTGAACCAGACGTTGAAATGGTGGCGCCGCAGGTAGTTGTGGGTCACTCCGGGGTAATGGTTGACCGCGTCCACAAAAGGGTCCAGCAGTTCCTCGGGCACGTGCGCGGCGCACAGGGTGCTGGTATAACCCAGCTTCCGGGAAGTGAAATTGGCGCCGATGCGGCGGATGACGCCATTCTCCACCATGGCCTGCACCCGGGCCAGGACCTCCTCCTCCGAGGCCCCTACCCTTCTCCCCATCTCCGCATAGGGCCGGGAGACAATGGGAAAATGGGATTGGATTTCGTTCAAAATGGCCTTGTCCAGTTCGTCCATCTGTGGCCGGGGAGATTTATGGGATTCCATGGAAGTGTCAGCTCCCTAATTTTAAAACTTCACCATAGAGACACAAAGGACACAGAGTATCACAGAGGAAAAGATTCTTGCTTTGGCGTTTTGCGCCAAAGCAAAATTATTATCTCTGTGTAACTCGGTGATCTCTGTGTCTTTGTGGTAAATTTTTTAGCCAACAGGCTCATACGGGCAGATGGGGTCCGCCCCCAGGACGTCGCCGGTCAGGGCATAGGCCCGGGCCCGGCAGCCGCCGCAGACTTTTCTATACTGGCAGGAGTGGCACTTGCCCCGGTAGTCGTCCACCCGCCTAAGTTGCTGAAACAGTGCGGCATTGGCCCAGATTTCCGGAAAGGGTGTCTCCCGGATGTTGCCCGCCACCAGTTCCAGATAGCCGCAGGGCTGCACTTCCCCTTTATAGGAGACAAAGGCAAAGCCCTGGCCCCCTAAACAGCCCTTGGTCATGGCCTCCATGCCATGGGTGGCCGGGGTGATCTTCTCGCCCCGTGCCGCCGCGTCCTGGCGCCAGAGGCGGTAAAATTGGGGGGCGCAGGTGGGTTTGATAAAGAGTTTCCCCTCCTTTTGCCGCGCCAACAGCCAGCCCAGGGTCTCTTCGTACTCCTCCGGGTGCACCAGTTGGTCCCGGATCTCCTCGCCCCGGCCCGTGGGCACCAGGACAAAGACGTGGTGGGCCGCGGCCCCCAGGGAAATGGCCAGCTCGTGGATGGCCGGGAGTTCGGTCCGGTTGGCCCGGGTGACGGTGGTGTTGATCTGGAAGGGCAACGCCCCCTCCCGGCAGGCGGCGATGCCGGCCAACGCGCCTTCATAAGCCCCGGGCACGGCCCGCAAGGCGTCGTGGCTGGCCGCGGCGGCCCCGTCCAGGGAGATGGACACCCTCTGAATGCCCACTTCTTTTAAGCGCCTGGCGATAGCCGGGGTGAGGAGGGTGCCGTTCACGGCCATGACCATGCGGTGGCCGCGGCCCGTGCCGTGCGCGGCCAGCTCAAAGATGTCGTCCCGGAGCAGGGGTTCGCCGCCGGTGAGGATGACCACCACCTGGCCCATGGTGGCCAGGTCGTTAAGGAGCTTGACCCCTTCTGCCGTGGTCAATTCCCCGGGATAAGGCCCCGTGCCGGCCGCGGCCCGGCAGTGGAGGCAGGCCAGGTTGCAGCGCCGGGTGGTCTCCCAGGCCAGTAGCCTTAAGGCCGGGGCCTTCTTGGTGGTTTCGTGAGGCATAAAATATTTTATCAATTTTTGGGCCCCAGGTATAGGGCCAGTATTCCTGCCGCTCTGGCACAAGCCATGCAAATTATCTACTTTAGTTTATCCCCATTACCGGAAAAATCTCTCTTGGGCGTTAGGTTATCTCCTGCATTCCCAGAGGGATGGCGGTAATACCGGAGGCCAGATCCGGATGAAGCCAGGTGGCAAAGATTGCCTTCCCCGGCAAGTATTGCCGCACCCGGCGGCGCGGCCTAACAAAAAATCCGGAGCAGGCCTCCGTGGAAGTCAAAGGGGTTTTCCCCTTCACACCTTTTCCCTAAGGAGAGGGGCATGTTGGTAACCGGAGTATCTTTCAGTTTCGGTCAAAACCGGATCGGTCCCCAGCCAGGTCTGCAGCCCAGCCAGAATAACCTCCAGGGCTTGGCCCAGAATCTCAAATCCGGGGATCTCTCCGGGGCTAACCAGGCCTTCGCAGCCTTGCAGAAAGAACTGCAAAATGTGCAAAGCAGCCAGGAGGTCAACCAAATATCCACCTCCAGCAACCAGTTGAGCACCGATGTGCAGGGATTGGCCCAAAGTCTCCAATCCGGGGATCTGGCCGGGGCCCAAAAGGCTTTGGCCGCCTTGGAGCAAGACCTGCAAAATGCTGGATTAATTCATCCCGGAACTCACCACCTCGCCGTCGGCCCCAGCCAGGCCGCGGCGGCCTATTCCCATGGCAGCAACGTCACCGCTAATTACGGCCTGTTAGCCCCTGGCAGTAATCTCCAGGTGAGCGCCTAGGCAGGCTGAAGGCAAAAACCGCGCCGCCACCTCTAAGGTCTAAGGGGTTAGCCGCTTCCGGCTAACCCCCTGTTTCTTTCCCGGCAGCAATGAGGAGATGAGGGCAGGGGTCAAAAGATTTTCCTGTTCTCCAGGTGTTGGCCCCCGGGGCATTTTATGGTATTGAACCTAAGTAAATTACCCCCAGTTGGAGATCTCTTATGGCCGACTGCCGCACTCTGTCCCAGGACCTGGTAACCACCCTGGCACTCAAATATGCGCCCGTGGGCGTGACTCTCCACCAGGAGACGGACCCCCTGCCCCCTGGGATGCCATTTACGGAGGGAAAATTCAAAAGCTACTGCCAGGCCCTGGTGTTAGCCGGGGAAGGCCGGAGCCTGCTCCTGGCCAAAGACCAGATGGGCTGCAAGCTGGGCACCGCGGTCCTGGGCTTCGAGAAGGGCCGGGAATTGGAGGAGTTCCTGGACGACGGGGTCCTGGAAAAATACGGGGTGGGCCTCTACGGCAGCGAGGAGGCCTCCGCGGCCACCATCCGCAAGGCCCTTTATTTGGAGCCGGGGAAGACCCGGGCCGCGTGCATCGCCCCCTTGGCGTCTTTTACCGACAGTCCCCAGGTGGTGGTCTTCACCGCGAACAGCGAGCAGGTGATGTGGCTCCTCTATGCGGTGAACTACGAAAGGGGGGGCAGGATGGACCTGCCCCAATCCGGGGGGGCCTTGGGGGGCTGCTCCGATATTACCGTGCTGCCCCTCTTAGAAAAGATTCCCAACCTCACCTTCCTGGGTCTGGGCTGCCGCCTGAAAACCGGTCTGGACCCCTGCCACCTGATGCTGGGCCTGCCCTTTAGCGCCCTGGAGGCCACCCACCGGCACCTCCTGGACATGGCCAAACCCATCGCCATGCTCCAGAAGGCCCGGGCCGGGGCATGAGGAACTAGTGTAGGCGGACGAACACCAGGTTCGCCCCTATAAAAAAATTGCTTTTGGATTGCGACTTGGCGTCAGAGGGGAACAGGCAGAAAAGAACCGGGGACCAAGAGATTACCAGCTGCTCAGCCACTAACCACTGATTATTGATTACTGATCATTGGCTACTCATTGCTGGCTGCTGAACGGCAGGCGTTTAAGATCTCCCGGATCTTGAGGACCAGGACGTTGACCTTGAAGGGTTTCTGGAGAAATCCCACGTTATCCTTGAGGATGCCATTATTGACAATGGCGTTTTCGGTATAACCGGACATATACAGCACCTTCATGCCGGGCCGCGTTTCCTCCAACCGTTCCACCAGTTCCCGGCCGCTCATCTGGGGGAGCACCACATCCGTCAAAATCAGATCAATGGGGGCTTTGCGCTTTTCGCAGATCAGCAGGGCCTCGCCGCCATTGGCAGCCTCCAGCACCCCGTAGCCGAACTTCTTCAGGCCCTTGGAGATTACCTCCCGCAAGGCCTTATCATCTTCCACCACCAAAATGGTCTCCCGGCCTTTCAGGTCGGTGACCATGGGGGGCTTGATCTCGCTGGTGTCCAGGTCCTCATCCACCCGGGGCAAATAGATCTTAAAGGTGGTTCCCTGTCCGGGCTCGCTGTAGACCCAAATATATCCCCCGCTCTGCCTGACAATGCCGTAGACCGTGGCCAAACCTAAGCCGGTCCCCTGCCCCATCCTTTTGGTGGTAAAAAAAGGTTCAAAGGTATGGGACTGGGTGTCCAAATCCATACCCATGCCATTATCGCTCACCGCCAGCATCACGTAAGGTCCGGGCTTGACCTCCAGATGTCTCTGTTCATAGGTCTCGTCCAAAAAGGCGTCGGCCGTTTCAATGGTGAGCTTCCCCCCGTGGGGCATGGCATCCCGGGCATTGATGGCCAGGTTCATGATGATCTGTTCAATCTGCCCCTTATCAGCCCGCACGGCCCCCAAATCCGGATCAATCTTGGTGACCAACTCGATATCTTCGCCGATGAGGCGCCGCAGCAGCCTTTCCATGTTGCCCACCAGGTCGTTGATGCTGATCACCCGGGGTTGGAGAATCTGTTTGCGGCTGAAGGCCAAAAGCTGTTGGGTCAGGTTGGAGCCCCGGGTGGCGGTCTTCATGATTTCTTCGGTGTAATAATAATGGGGATCTTTCCTATCCAGATCCATTTTCATGAGCTCGCCATATCCCAGGAGCGCGGTGAGCAGGTTGTTAAAGTCGTGGGCGATGCCGCCGGCTAGAATACCGATGGCCTCCATCTTCTGGGACCGGGCCAGTTGGTCTTCCAGGCGCCGGCGTTCAGTGATGTCCATGAAATAGCCGATGGTGGACTTTTTCCCATTAAAGGAGGTGGTGGTGACCGATTCCATGGCCCACTTGATCTCCCCCTCCCTGGTCTGGAACTGGTATTCATAGGGGGATGATCTTTTGCCTTTCAGCATCTGGATGGCATTAACCCTGATCTTCTCTTTAAATTCATTGGTGGCCAGGGTTAAACAATCCTTTCCCAGCAATTCATCTTCGTTATAGCCGGTAATCTTTAGGAACCCGGGATTGACCATCTTAAATTTGCGGTTCTGAACGATGAAAATGCCGATGGGGGCGTAGAAGAACAGATCCCTGAAGGCTTCTTCCAGACGCCGGCGCTTGGTAATATCGATCCCCAGCCCCACCAGGTAATTTTCGCCATCCACCGTCACCCGGCGACCGGTCAGGAGATAGGGAGTCTTGCTCTGGTCCTTGGCCAGCAGGTCAGCTTCCACCGTAGCTTTACCATCATTAAAAACCTTTTTGGCACTGGCCTCTACCTTGCTCCTATCCTCCTTCCCGAAGAAATCCAGCAGGTGTATCCTGGCAATCTCTTCGGCAGAGTATTGAGTAATTTCTTCCAGAGCCTCATTCCACCGCACCGGCTTTCCTTGATCATCGAATAAATAGAAAATGCCAGGCAAGCTTTCTATCACTGCTTCAGAGAGGATTTTTTCCGTCATCAGCCGGTGGGCCAGGTTCTTTCGTCTCTTCTCCGCCCTCTCGATTTCCAGCAGTTGCAGGCGCACCTCTTTTAATTCTTCTATGAGTTGCTCCCTGCTCTTTTCTTCGTCCTTCATTCTGGACCTCAAAGCCTGAATTTCCCGCCGTCATTAGAGCTGGCAGGCGCCTGGCCATAATTAATCAATGCATGGAAGTATTCTGAGGGGAAAAAGAAAAGGAGATTTCTTGCTGTAACGATTCTCAGAGGACAATATTCTTTCGCCGCCATCTCTTCCACAAGTATGCCTCGTGAGGGAGTGCAATTCTCGGGAGTATCCAGGAGGTAGCTAAGTTTTCAATGTAAATTTATTGGACTGACCTTGATTAGTTAATACACCCTATTATCGGTAAGATAGCCTTTTTCCATAAATTAATTCCCCGGCATCCTACGATAAATAAAATTAAATAACAATAATTAATTATTAAAATATTCATGGTGTAAAATATAACGGGCGATAATCACATAATATTCTCTTTCTAATTCCTGAAGGGGACGACATAAGTTAATCTGCCCATTTTGTTCCCCAGGCCTGGTTTTAGAACTGCCACTAGGGGGAGGCTTCCCCTTGGCGGTGGGCCAGAAAGACCCCCAAGGAGGCGGGAGGGCGCCAGGCTTCCCGGGATGTTCCGGGAGGGCAGGGACAAAAAACCTGGCCCAGGCGAGGTGCCTGGGCCAGGTTTTATTGATCAGCATTGCGTCTGTTTCTGGAGATGAGCATAAGGGCAACGGCTTAATATCTTCCTTGAGATTTCTGGTACTGGTCGTAAACGTAACCGCCCAGAAGGCCGGCCCCGCCCCCCACCGCCGCGCCGATGGCCGGGGATCCGGCGGCCAGGCCGATGAGCGTCCCGCCGCTCGCGCCTATGGCCCCACCGCTTAACACCCGCTGTTCGGTGGCAGACATGCCGGCGCAGCCGCTGATTACCAGAGCCAGAACCGTAATTGCCAAAGTCTTTCTCATTTTGCTCTCCCCCTTTCCGCCGCCGCGGCGGCAGTCGTGGCTGCTTCTTGACTATTAGAGGCAAGAATCAAACTAACATTAACAAAATTAAACTTAGAAATTTCTTCAGAATTGGGGCAAAAAGACCGATTTTAAGAAAAAGGGATCGGGAAACTTCTTATTTTTCTATGTTTTTTCCGCCACTTCCAGGTCCTTTGGAGAGAAATAGGAAGTGTCCCCCTTTCTCTCCATTTTTTCAGAAACCTGGCCAGAGGCCCTCTCTTAAGGGGAGCCTGACAGTCAGGACCGATACCGGGAGGATTTTTCCCTTGGATACCTTTCTCCAGCAGCCATTGGCCATTTTGCTCACGGGTTTATGGATCTTCTCCATACTATTGGGTAGGAAGATTGGATGTAAATGTGGGGTTAGTGCGAAACGTTAATGGGTATCTATGACCAGACAATATCTTCTGGGATTAGCCAATTAAAGGAAAGGGAGCTGGAGAGCGGCGGGTTCGCGCCGCGACCTCGCGGCCCTTACCGGCCGGAGGCCACCTGCTGGGCCATCCTGGCCCTCTTGGATGATCCGGGGAGTCAGCCATTGATCCAGCGGGCCCGCTCCCGCCTGGGTGCGAGCCAACTTCCTGATGGCCGGGTCTGCCTCTCTCCGGACCACCCTGAGGCCTACTGGCCCACCTCCCTGGCAGTCTTTGCCTGGCACCGCTCCCCGGAGTTCCAAAAAAACCAGGCCCTGGCGGTACAGTTTCTCCTTACCAGCAGCGGCAGGCACTGGCCCCGCCGGGCTGATTCCCCCGTGGCCCACGACACCAGCATCACAGGATGGTCCTGGATTGCCGGGACCCATGCGTGGGTGGAGCCCACCGGCCTGGCCATGATGGCCCTGAGAATTGCCGGCTATGGCGACCATCCCCGGATGCGGGAGGGCGCGCGCCTGCTTCTGGACCGGCAATTGCCCCATGGCGGTTGGAACTATGGCAATACTGCAGTTTTTGGGCAGGAATTGCGCCCCATGCCTTTGAGCACGGCCATAGCCCTCAATGCCTTAAAGAGTGAAACCCCCAGGGAAACGGTGCAGGTGAGCCTGGCCTATTTGCACCAGAAGGTGGCAACCTTCAAGACGCCCCGCTCCCTGGGTTGGAGTCTCTTGGGGCTGGGGGCCTGGCAGGCCCGGCCGCTTCCGGCCCGGGACCTGATCTATCAGTGTCTCGCCAACCAGGAAAGATTTGGAGATTATGATACCTCCTCCCTGGCCTTAATGCTGACGACCTGGAGATTGCGGGGCGGCCTGGAGGATATTTTTGCGGGAACCCCAAGGCCATGACGTCTGAGCAAAGCCAAAATTCAACCCCCAAGAAGGGGCTTACCCGGCGGGAGTTTGTGGCCATGGGACTGGGCGGCGCGGCCCTGGCCGCGTGCGGCCTTTACCTCTGGCCCCGCTTATCCAGACCCAAATGGCGCGAGCAGACTTTTATCGGCAAAGTGCCTGATTACCGGGCCGATATTACCGGGGTCATCCTCTCCGGATTTAAGGAATTGGGGATTTCCCCCGGGGAAATCCGGGGTAAACGCATATTATTGAAGCCCAACCTGGTGGAGACCGACCTGGGAGCCATCCATATCAATACCCATCCCGCGGTCATCCACGGGGCGGGCCAGGCCTTTCTCAAGCTGGGGGCCGCCCAGGTGATCGTGGGGGAAGGACCGGGACATTGCCGGGATACTCTGATGCTCTTGGAAGAATCGGGCCTGGCGGCAGTGCTCTGGGAGGACCGCATTCCCTTTGTGGACTTGAATTATGATCCGGGTTACACCATTAGGAACCCGGGCCGTTATTCATCCCTGACGCAGCTGACCTTTCCCGAGACTTTGCGCCAGGTGGATTGGGTGGTGTCCCTGGCCAAACTGAAAACCCACCATTGGGCAGGAGTGACCCTGTCCATGAAGAATCTCTTCGGGGTCATGCCCGGAAGCTATTACGGCTGGCCCAAAAACGTCCTGCATCATGCAGGCATAGAGGGGTCGATCCTCGACATCGTCTACGCCCTGAAACCCCAGTTGGCCATCGTCGATGGCATTGTGGGCATGGAAGGGGACGGGCCCATCATGGGCGCCCCCAAGCAGGCCGGAGTATTGGTCATGGGGCGCAATCTCCCGGCCGTGGATGCCACCTGTGCCCGGGTCATGGGCATCGACCCCCGCCGGGTCAAATATTTGGCAGCAGCCGAGCGTTTCCTGGGCCCGATCCGGGAAACAGAAATCGTCCAGGTGGGAGAAGGAGTGGCCGGGGTCCGGAGCCCTTTTCAATTGGTGGACTTCATTCCCGCCCATAAGGCACTGCTCCCTTTGATCTAGACGCCAGCAGAGAATAATATGCATTTTATTATCAAGATCATCTCTGGAGCTTACCCAGACTGGCAAATCGGCGGGGCTTGGCGCCTGCTCAAGGCTTTTTGCAGTTAGTCCAGCGGGCCCTTTGCCCCAGGTTGCCGTCTCATACCATTTCGCCATCAAAAGACATTGAACTGTAGGGGCGAATCTTGTATTCGCCCTGTGCGGGCGGACAAACACAAGGTTCGCCCCTACAAGAAAGTTGCCCTTAGACTGCAACTTGGTATCAGATTCTTTGGATTGCGTTGATACTTAAAAAAAATCCCTGCGACTGGCCAGAAAAGTTCCCCCCACCCCAAAGTTCAGCCGCTAAAAAGCCGATGTTAACATGCAAACGTGGTATATCTTTGCCGATGGATATTTGGTAAAGGTTGCCTCATAATCTCGCTATAATCAGTTACCAATAGAGGAGGCTCTCCATGCAGCAATATCAGCGGAATGCTCCTGCCCCTGGCTTGACTGACTGTAAAAGGGTGGGGATCAAATTGTGGCTCGCGGCCTTGGTGGCGATGGGTCTGATGGCCTTCACTCAGGGCGCCTACGCCTTCACCCTGCTGTTTGATCAAAGTGCCTACACTGGCAGCGTTTGGATTCAGGTTCAGGATGGAAACCAGTCTTTTGCCGCCACTTATGCCAATGGGACGCAGTCCATTAATTTCAATGACACCAGCACCCCCCCCAATAGGTTGTTGATGTCCGTGCCGGTCAATCTCTCGGATATCGGGGCCGGCGGCTTGAATATCACCTTCTCGAATAGTGCCGTCATTTATGTGTTTTACGACAACCCCACCGGCAACTCCCGCACGGCTGCCCCCGCGTTTATGGTTTCAACCCAGCGCTTTCAGGGTTTTGAACTCACCATGCAAGGATTAGCCGGCGATTATGGCAATCTGACCGCCATCAATTATTTTACCGCGCCGCTGAGCATCCGCAGTTACGATGCCAGTCAAACGCTGTTGCAGCAGGCCGGCTGGGGGAGTACCACCTCTCAGCTCGGCGCGCAATTTGCCAATGCCTCCGACGGTAATCCCCAAGTAGTGGTGCAAGATGCCAAGGGGAAAATTATCCGTTACCTCGGGCCCAGCAATACTTTCAAAGACGGGCATGGCAACATCATTGCTCCCTGGCCCTCTTTCATTCCCTACACGCAGGCCATCAACCAAGCCGGTCAGTCCACCGCCATTCAGCCCAATCCCCAAGGGTTCCATTTTCCGGGTGAGCCCCTGCCGGTATACCAGTTCGGGACCAACATGACCGCCACCGCCGCCGCCAATGGCAGCCTCAACTTAAACGGCAGCATCACCGCGTCGGTGAATGGCTCGATCAAGCGCGGCAATCCTGACCTTCCCGCCGGTGGCGCCTGGACCGGGGCCACAATGACATTTTCGACGACAGATATAAATGCGTTCAACAGCGCCATCTATGGTTCGGTTCAGACCAGCGCCGTCACCATTACCGGCTGGGACGCCTTTCAAACCTTTTGCCAACAGACCCTGCAGGATCCAAGCAAGCCCCATGACCCAAATACCAACCCCTCGCTGTATGACTATGTGCCAAACCAGCCTTTGAACGCCTATAACACCGCTCTCAACAATCTTATTGGGGAAGTCACCACCGGTCTGCTGGGGGGATTTTTCAACAGCAATTACATGGTCGGAGGCGTGGCCATCAAGAACATGGCCAGCAATCAATGGTGGTCGCTGAACCCCATGGTGGCTTTCGCCACGATTCAGCCCCTTTATCCCTACTACGACCCTTACAGCAATGTGGTGTTCAACGACTCCCAAAACACCGTATACGGGGTGCCCTACAGTGACCGCTTTCAAAATACCAGCAATAATCCAGCGGTCTATACCGTGCAATATACAAAACAAGGGGTGACCTACAATGTGGCCTCCTGGGTAGTGGGTATCGGGGTGCCGCTCCCCGGTACTACCAAAGCCCTGGCCGGAATGCTGCTGCTGCTGCAATAACCCTCGAAGAAGTGGCGGGAGACGAGGAACCAAATAAGAAGGTCTTTCTCTTGGGCCTTCTCCGGTGTCCCCTCGGGCAAAACCGAAAGGGCGGTAAGACTCTTGGCCCTGGGCGCGCCTCCTGCTCAGCGTCCTTCACTCGGGATAGAGGCGGGAGTTTGCCTATGATCGCCAATCTTCCTGCGCCCCGCTGTCTCAGGGCCCAAACGCGGCCAGGGGGCGCGATTGATACCAAGTTGCGGTCAAACGAGTAATTTTGTCATTCTGAGGGCAGCGAAGAATCTCAAAATACGAGATTCTTCACTCCGCTGCGCTCCGTTCAGAATGACAGCTAAAGATTACTTCTTTGATGGCAACTTGGCATGAGTGGTGTCGGGCAGGCAGAAAGACTGGCGTCGGCTATTCTCCTCTGATAAGGTGAATTATTGATTTCCTTATCTCCTTATCCTCAGGATCATGGCCCATTCCCCGAAAAACCCGGCCTTGGCGATCTGCCTGGCAGTCCTAATCCTGGCGGGGGCTTCCTGGTGGCGGTCACCAGGAGCGTCGGCTACCCGGGAGCCGGCGGCCTCCCCGAAACAATCCCCGGGTTACGCCGGCTCGGTGAGCTGCCGGGAGTGCCACGAGAAGTTTTATAGACTGTGGGCCCCTTCCCACCATGGGCTGGCCATGCAGCCGGTGACCCCGGAGTTTCTGAAAACCCAGGTGGAGCCCCCAAAAACCCCCATTACCATCAATGGCCTCCGCTACCAGGCCATTTTTCGCCACGGCCAGGCTTTTGTCCGGGAACAGGGGAGCCAGGGGGAGAAATCCTATCCCATGGCCCATGCCTTGGGGGGGAAAAACGTCTACTATTTCCTCACCCCTCTGGATAAAGGCCGCCTCCAGGTCCTGCCCGTGGCCTATGACGTCAGAAAACAAGAGTGGTTTGACACCACGGCCAGCATGATCCGGCACTTTGCCGGAGGGGCCCGCAGCGAGGCCCTGTCCTGGCGGGACCCGCTGCTGACCTTCAACACCGCCTGCCATTCCTGCCACGTCAGCCAGATCGCCCTCAACTATGACCTAGAAACCGACACCTATCACACCGTCTGGGCCGAGCCGGGCATCAACTGTGAGACCTGCCACGGCCCGGCCGCGGCCCACAACCGCGTCTGCCGGGAAGCTCCAAAAGGTACCATCCCCAAAGATCTGCAAATCATCCGGGGCGGGCGGGACTTCACGGTGGCCCAGAACAACGCCACCTGCGCGCCCTGTCATGCCAAGATAATGCCCCTGACCACCTCCTTTGGGCCCGGAGAGCGCTTCTTTGACCACTTCGACCTGGTCACCCTGGAAGACCCGGATTTTTATGCGGACGGCCGGGATCTGGGGGAGAACTTCACCGAAACCCTCTGGCGCTTAAGCCCCTGCGTCCGCAGCGGCAAGCTCTCCTGCCTCCACTGCCACACCTCCAGCGGCCGCTACCGTTTCAAGGACGAGGCCAAGGCCAACCAGGCCTGCCTGCCCTGCCATCAAAAGAGGGTGGAGCAGGCCGCGGCCCACATCCACCATCCCGGGGACAAACCAGGGGCGCCCGGCAAGTGCATCGCCTGCCACATGCCCACCACCGAGTTTGCCCGCATGCGCCGCACCGACCATTCCCTGCGGCCGCCAGCCCCCGCGGCCACCCTGGCTTTCAAGTCCCCCAACGCCTGCAACCTCTGCCATCAAGACCAGGATGCCAGATGGGCGGACCAGCAGGTAAGGAAATGGCGGGCCAGGGATTACCAGGGGCCCATTCTTTATCAGGGGGGACTGGTGGACGCGGCCAGAAAATGGGATTGGAGCAGGCTGCCGGCCATGCTCAAGTACCTCGCCAGCCCCCAGCGGGACGAGATCTATGCCACTGCTCTTATCCGCCTCCTGGCTTTCTGCCCGAATAACCGGAAATGGCCGGCCATCCAACAGGCCCTCCAGGACCAATCCCCCCTGGTGCGGGGGGCCGCGGCCGCTGCCCTGGCCGGGCGCCGGACCCCGGAAACCGCGGCGCTTCTCCTGGTCTGCCTGGATGACAGCTACCGGCTGGTGCGGATCAGGGCCGCGGCCTCCCTGGCCCCCTATCCCCGGGAACGGCTGAGCGCCGCCCAACAGCAACGCCTGGCAAAAGCCACCCGGGAACTGCTGGCTGCCCTCCTGGCCCGGCCTGATTACTGGACCTCCCATTACAACCTGGGTAATTTTTACCTGGAGCGGCAGGACTTTTCCCGGGCTCTGGAAGCCTTCCAAACCGCCTCCCGCCTGCAACCCGCATCCATCCTGCCCCTGGTCAACGTCTCCATGGCCTACGCCCGCCTGGGCCAAAGTGGCGAGGCCGAGGCCGCGTTGCGCCGGGCCCTGCAGATCGACCCGGATAACGCTCCCGCCAACTTCAACCTGGGCCTGCTGCTGGCCGAACAGGGAAAACTGCCGGAGGCTGAGACCGCGCTGCGCACGGCCCTTAAGCATGATCCCCAGCTGCCCGAAGGGGCCTACAATTTGGGGGTGCTCCTGGCCAAAGACCGCCTCCCCGAAGCCTTGGGCTATCTCCGCCAAGCCCAAAAGTTGCGTCCCCAGTTCCCCAAGTACGCCTTCACCCTGGCCTTCTATCTGCGGCAACAAGGGGATTCGGCCGGCGCCATCGCCCTGCTGGACCGACAGGTGCACGAAAACGCGGCCAGCGCCGACATTTACTTCCTCCTGGGGGATCTCTACGAGAAGACGGACCGGCCAGAGGCGGCCCAAGGAATCTACCGGCAGGCCCTGGCAGATGAGGGGCTGCCCCCGGGCGTCAAGTATAATTTCCAGGCCAAGCTCCGGGCCCTCAAAACTACGAAAAAACGCCAATAACATTAAGACCTGAGCCAACCTCAATGGAATTTCACTGCTATTATTGGAAGCTATCCATACCCCCAAAAAATTTCCTCTGCAAGCCGCTTCCCCCTGAACTCTGACGCTCAGGGGCCTAGTATTGTGTCCAAAAATACCTTACATTAGTCATACTAATCTTTCCCCCTCCCCCTTGAGGGGGGAGGGTCGGAGTGGAGGTGGCGTCTTATCTCTGATTACAGCCACTTAGCCAAGATAGCCATAGTCGCCCCCCTCACCCTAACCCTCTCCCCCGAGGGAAGAGGGAATAATGTTAGACATGCCCATAGCTGATATTTTGTAACTTATTCCTGGGACGCCACACTAGAAGCGCCAACCTAGGTCCTGACATTTCTGCGTTCAGGGGAAGGCGGCTTTACCGCCCCCGGCCCATGCCTCCGCCGCCCATCATGCCGCCCCCCATCTGGTCGGCATCCCGACGTCCGCGGTTGGCCCTGTCGGCGCCTGGTCCCCCTGATTGTTGCTCTTGCTTATAAAGCGGCATACCCTGCTCATCCAGCAAATCCAGGGTCTGGTCCTGCTTCTTCACCTTGGCCGCGAAAAAAGCGGGCTTATCTGCGTGCATGACTTTGAAGCCTTTTATCTCCAGGGTCTCGTTCCTCTGGAGCGTAAACTTTTGTTTGGTCAAATAGGCGGGGGGCCCCAGATAAACCTCCATATTCCCCTGTGGGGTCTTGAGGACCAATCCCTGGACCGCCATGCCCGGTAAAGAGTGCCAACTGGCCGACCCGTAGCTTCCCAGGCTCTCCACCTGGCCGGTAATGGTGATCGCCCGGCGGAGATCGAACCTGGGAGGCCCCTTCCGTCCCTGGCCTCGACCGGGGCCGGGACCTCCCTCTCCCCCCCTGGGTCCGCCCATGCCACCCCCCATAGGTCCCCCCATGCCGCCCCCCGGCCCCTGGGCCCCTGCGGGTGCGGCCAGGGTCAGGACCATGACGAGAATCAAAGGGGTCACCCATGCACCTGATGGTCCCATCTCAGTTTGCCGCATTCTTTAATCCTCCCTGTTTTTGTAATTCCTGATTAAAAGGCCCCTTCTGCTCTGCTGGAGCTTCTGCCATCCTGATCTCCGCGGCGTTCCAGCCCCCGCCCAGGGCCTTGTACAACGAGATGAGGTCGGTAAGGAGATTCGCCGCGGATTTGCTCAGGTTGCTTTGGGCGGTGTAAAGGGAGTTTTCCGCGGTCAACACGTCCAGGAAACTGGTGAGCCCCCGGCGGTAGCGCTCTCTGGCCAAGGCCACGGCCACCTCATTGGCCTTAACGGACGCGGCCAGGATCAGACGCTTCTGCTGTTCCCCATAGTAGGCCGCCAGGTAGTTCTCCACCTCTTCCAGGGCCTGAAGGAAGGAGGCCCGGTAATTGGCGAGTTTCTCCCGGTAGACTGCCTCCTTATTTTTCACCGTGCCCCGGGCTTTGCCGCCGTCGAAGAGATTCCAGGTGACCCCCGGGACCAGGGACCAGTAGCGGCCGCTGGATACCTTCAGGAACTTTGACATGTCGCTGCCTTGTAAGCCCAGGGCCGCGGTCAGGTCGAACTTGGGATAGAGTTCCCCGGTGGCCGCGCCGATATCCGCGGACGCGGCCGCGAGCTGCCGCTCCACCTGCCGCAGGTCGGGCCGCCGGGCCAGCAGATGGGAGGGCAAACCCGCGGCCATCACCCCGGGGGCCGGGGGCAGAGGCCGGATCGCCGCCAACCGGGCCTTGAGGGCGTTGGGCTCCCGGCCCAGGAGGAGGCCCAGCCGATGAATGGCTTGTTTGATGGAGGCCTCCAGGGTGGGGAGGTTCGAGGCGGTGGCGGCCTGCTGGGCCTCCGCCTGGGCCACGTCCAGATAAGTGGTCAGCCCCAGCCGGTAGCGCTCCCGGGTGACCTCTACGGTTTGCTCCTGGGAGGCCACGTTGGCCCGGGTGATCTCCAGTTGGGCCTGGTCGGCCCGCAGGTCGATATAGTACTTGGCCACGTCCCCCAGCAGGGTCAGCAGCGTGGCCCGCAGGTCCTCGACGCTGGCCGCCAGTCTGGCCCGGGCGGCCTCCACGCGGCGCCGGGTGCCGCCGAAGACGTCGATCTCCCAACTGGCATCGAACCCGGCCTGGAAGATGGTGCCCGACGCGGTGGCTAAAGATTGGGGCGCGGCAGAGCCAGAGGTAATGGTGCTGGTTCCCCCCTGGCTGCGGGTGATGGAACCGGCGCCCGTAACTGACGGCCAGGCCGCGGCCCCGGCCACCAGGACGTCGGCCCGGGCCTGGGCGATCCGGGCCCGGGCCTGTTCCAGGTCGAGATTGGTCTTCGCCGCCTGTTCCATGAGGCCATTGAGCACCGGATCACCGAAGGCCCGCCACCAGGCGATTTCTGCCAGCGCCAGGGCAACTCCGGCTTTCTCCCGGCTTTCCGTCCATTGGGACGGGGCTTCTAGGGCCGGGCGCTGGTAGTCCGGCCCCACCGCGGCGCACCCCCCCAGGAGTGCCGCCAGACAGATGGCCACCCAGGTCCTGCGCTTCAATTCCCGCCTCCTGCCCCGGCCGCAGAAGCCTCTCGGGCCACGGAGACCTGGTCCCCGGGCGTCTCGATGAAGACGTCCATCTGCTGCCCCACATAGACGGGCAGGACGTGCCGGTCAAAGCTAAAGATCACCTGGAGCACCCTGGTGTCCACTTTTTCCGTGCTGCTGCCGGTGAGGGAGGTCTTGGGGGTGACGTAGGGCTCCAGCCGCACAAATTTAAGGTCGGCCTTGAGGTCCCGGTTGCCCCGGAGAAAGGCCACGGCCCTGGTCCCGGACTGAAAGCGCCAGGCGTCGTTTTCGTCAATGTCCACCCGGATGTGGAGCCGGTCTAGATCACCTAGCCGTATTAACGGCGTGGACAAGACCCCCGTCTGGGCATATTCTCCCGGGCGGATGTTCACCTGCAGGACTTCGCAATCCAGGGGCGCGCGCACCAGCAGACGGTCGATGGAGGTCTGGGTGGCCTGGAGTTCGGCCGCGGCCGCGGTCACCGCGGCCCTGGCGCTTTTCAGTTTGGCCCGGGCCAGCTCGGCGGCATAGCGCCGTTTCTGGACATCATCGACGCTGACCGCGCGCCGGTCCGTGGCCGCCCGCACCAGATTATATTGGGCCTGGTAATCTTTCAGGGACGCCTGGGCTTCCGTCACCGCGGCCCTGGCCTTGACCATGCTGGCCTGCCTGACCAGCAAATCCGCGCGCAGTTCCCGGTCGTCGATCTGGAAGAGGGGCGCGCCCCCCTTGACCTTATCCCCCACCTCCACGAAGACCGTTTTGACGATCCCCGGCAGGGAGGTGCCGATGCTGATGTTTTGGGTCCGGGCCTCCACCAGACCGGCCCCGCCGATGTAGTTTTTGAAGGGCGCCTGGGCCGGCTGCGCCACCGGCTGGGCCGGAGGGGTCTCTCTCTGGGAGTGCACCGCCACGGCAATGGCGATCAACAGGCCGATGGCCGCGGCTGCAGGCAGGATTTTATTTTTCCAAGTCATGCTTTTCTCTCTTGGGGCGGTTGTTGGTTTGGATGTCGACGATGCGGCCGTCATCCATGTGGGCGATGCGGTCCGCGAACTCAAAGATGCGGGCGTCATGGGTGACGATGATCAGGGCCCGGTCCTGACTGACCGCCAGGCTCTTGAGTACCTCCAGGACCCGCCTGCCGGTCTGGTGGTCCAGGGCGCTGGTGGGCTCGTCGCAGACCACCAGCCGGGGGTTGTGCACCAGGGCTCGGGCAATGGCCACCCGCTGCTGCTGCCCCCCGGAGAGCTGGGTGGGCAAAGAGTCCTCCCGCCCTTTGAGGCCAATTTCCCCCAGGCGCTCCCTGGCCCGGGCCACAGCCTCCGCCATTTTGACGCCGTTGATCAACAGCGGGATGGCGGTGTTCTGAGCGGCGGTCAGGGTGGGCACCAGGTTGAACAACTGAAACACGAAGCCGACATTTTGGCCCCGATAGACCACCCGCTCCTTCTTCGAGAACTGCCGCAGGTCCCGGCCATAGAGGACACATTCGCCGCCGTCCTGGTGGAGAATGCCGGCGATGACGGAGATGAGGGTGGTCTTGCCGCAGCCGGAGGGCCCCACCAGCATGAGGAGCTCCCCGGGACGCACCTCCAGGTCGATCCCCTGCAGGGCTTGCACCTGCATCTCCCCGCGGCCGAAGGCCTTGGTAAGGCCGCGGCAATATACGGCCAGGGTTTCCGGGCGGTCCATGACTAGCCCTTGAAGACCTCGGCCGGTTCCAGCTTCATGACCTTGCGGATACTGAAGAGCGCGGCCAGGAGCACGATGAGCAGCACGGCCGTGCCGCTCCCCAGGAGCAACTGCCAGTTGAGATGCATGGTGAGGTCATTGCTGTGGAGGGTGGCCGCGGCAAAGACGCCGCAAATGCCGGCCCCCAGGCCAAAGCCGATGAAGCCCACCAGCAGGGCCTGGAGCATGATCATCCGCAAGAGCAGGCGGTCGGTGGTGCCCATGGCCTTGTAGACCCCGAAGTAACGCAAATTGTCCAGGGTGAAGTTGTAGAATATCTGGCCGGTGACCGCCGCGCCCACAATAAAGCCGATGATGACCACGAAGCCGAAATTGACGAGGATATTGGTATTATTAAGGAAATACTGCAAAGACTTCTCCTTGAACTCCTCTGCGGTATAAGCGGCCAGGCCGGTCTGCCGGGAGATGCGCCGGGCCACGGCCCGGGGCGCTTCCCCGGCCTTGGATTTGACCAGGATGAAAGAGAGGAGCTTGCGTTCACTCAGGGCATAATTCTTGGCCCGGTTGTAGGTAGTATAGAGTATGGGCTGGGACTGAAAAGTGGGGGTCCCCCGGGCGATGCCCACCACGGTGGCCCGCTTGTCATTGATCTCCAGCACGTCGCCGATCTTCAGGGGAATGGACTTGCCCCCTGGCGCGGCCGCGGCCTTGGCCAACCGGCCCCTGGCGCCGTCTTCATTGACGATAACGCTGTCCGGCAGGCGCAAGTCGGCCAGCCGGCCCTCAATCATGACCGCGGGGCCGCCGATAAGGGTGGCGTCATCAAGGCCGATCATGATACTCCCCACCGTCTCGCCGTTGGCCAGGCGGACGCGCTGGTTGCCCTTATAAAGGGGCATGGCCCACTCCACGCCCTGGACGCCCCGCACCTGATAGAGCTGGGTGTCCAGGAGGGGCTTGGAGTCCTCGATGAATTGCACCTTGGGGTCCATGACCCAGATGTCCGGCAGATTGATGTCGGAAATGAAGCTATAGGTGTGGCTCAAAATGGAAATCAAGATGCCCGGCTGCTGGATCATGATGAGGGAGGCCAGGGCAATGCCGGTAATGATGCCCAGATACTTCCCCCGATCCCCAAAGAGCATTTTCAAGGCGATATGAAGCACGAAGATTGTCTCCTATTCTGCAGCCGCGGGTTATCAGAAGAAAAACCGGAAAGCAGCTTTATCCAGCCGGGAAATTCTGCAGTACCACTAGCAGCTATGGCAAAGCCTCCTTATCTGCCCATTTGTCATTCTGAGCGAAGCGAAGAATCTAGTAATTTCAATGACTAGACCCTTCACCTGCGGCTCAGGGTGACAAGGTAAATAGGTTTGGCAATAGCGTCTAATACCCCTAGCGGGACTATTATTCTGCCACTTTAAACCTGGGCCTGGGCTCTGGGGGGCTGCGCCTTTGACTATCCCCGCGGCTAAAGGAACTGTAGCAGGCAACTTTGGAGAAAATATGGAGATCCTATGAATTGAATGTGCAGGCGGCCCAGTCTGGTTGACCGGGGGGTGGGGCAGAGGCCGCGCCGGGGATGACCTTTACGGGTTTAGGGGTGAAACCCTGTCCCCGTCAAAAAGCATTAAAATGTGGGGGCGAATCTGGTATCCGCCCAGTGCGGGCGGGCGAACACCAGGTTCGCCCCTGCAAAAGAATTGCTGTTGGATTGCGGTTTGGTACCAAGTCGCAATCTAATGACGAGGAATCGTAGGGGCGGACCCATGTGTCCGCCCTAAAAAGGGGGCACACGCGGGTGCGCCCCTACAGAAAAATTGCCGTTAGATTGCGACTTGGTATGAGAACTCTGTGAAAGTCCTTATAATTTGTCATTCTGAGGGAGCGGAGCGACCGAAGAATCTCGCATTAACTGTAAATACGAGATTCTTCACTGCGCTTCGCTCCGTTCAGAATGACAGAAGAGAGATGTGCCCAGAGGTCTCGATTTGCTATCAAAGGCAGGCTCTTGTTCCCCTGCTTAAGGGGCACTCCCCGTTACCGGGCTTTCTTCAGGGCTGCGAACAGGGCCATCACCCGGGCCGCGGCGCCGCTGGCCTGGCAGACGGTTTCGGAGATATCCTTGGGCCCCTGGCTGGTCCCCGCCAGAAATACCCCGGGGGTGGAGGATTCCAGGGGATGGAGGATGGCATGGCGGGGCCGAAAAAAGCCGCTGGCGTCCCTCTCCGGGGGGCCATCGTGGAATGGCAGCGATGCTGAGGGGGCTTTAAGCCCCACCGCCAACACCGCCAGGTCCACGACTAGTTCCCGGCGGCCGCCCTGGAGCAGGTCTTCGTAGCAGACCACCGCCCTACCCTCCCCGTCTTCTTTAATCAACCCCGGCAAACCCTTGATAAAGCGGACCCCCGCCCGTTGGGCCCGGCGGTACAGCTCTTCGAAACCCTTGCCCGAGGTGCGGAGATCATTGTAGAAGATGGTCACCCCGGCCCCAGGCTGGTGCTCCAGGGCAATCACCGCCTCCTTGATGGACGCGGTGCAGCAATACCCGGAACAGTAGGGGAGAAAACGGCGGTCCCGGGAGCCCACACATTGGATGAAGGCCAGGCTCTCCACCTCCCGGCCCTGGACGGTGACCAGCGCCCCCTGGGTGGGCCCGGTGGCGCAGATCAGGCGCTCATACTCCAGGTTGGTGATCACCCCGGGGATGCGGCCATAACCGTATTCGCTTTTGATGGAGGGATCAAAGGGCTTGGCGCCGGTGGCCAGGACGATGGCCCCCACCCGAAGGCGCCGGGAACGGGGCGCGTCTTTCAGCTTGATGGCCCCCCGGTCGCAGGCCTCGGCGCACATACGGCAGTCAATACAAAAATCCTTTTCAATGGTGGAGCGCAAAGGCACGGACTGTTCGAAGATGATGCGGATGCATTTCCGGGGCTTGAGCCCCAGGTTCCAGCGGCTGGGGACAATCACCGGACAGACTGCGGCGCAGCGGCCGCAGCCCACGCACTTGCTCATGTCCACAAAGCGGGGCTTCAGGGTCACCTCCACCTGGAAGCTGCCGGCCTGGCCGGAGATCTGATCGATTTGGGCATAGGTCAGGAGTTCGATGCGGTCGTGGGTGGAAACCTCCACCAGCTTGGGCCCCAAGATGCAGATGGAGCAATCCAGGGTGGGGAAGGTCTTGTCCAGTTGGGCCATGGCGCCGCCGATGCTCAGGGAGGAATCGGCCAGGTACACCTGGTAACCGGCATTAGCCAGGTCCAGGGCCGCCTGGCAGCCTCCCACGCCGCCGCCAATGACCAACACCTCCTGGTGCAAAGGCGGAGTTGCCTGGGGACGCCCCCCCGGGCCCTCCAGGGCCAGCAGGATGACCCCCAGCGCCTCCTCCAGAGCGGCACAGCCCCGCACATTGATGATCTGCGGTTCTTTCTTAAGATGCCGGAACCAACGGGCCTGGGCCGCAGCCTCGCAGGCCCCGAGCAGCCATTTGCCCTTTTTCCCCAACAGGGTGGACGCCTGTTTGAGGCCCACGGGCGTGCACACGGGCGGGGTTAGGTGCACCTGGCAGCCCCCGGCGGCCAGCTGCCGCACCATCTCCGGCAGGTCAAAGGGAATCTCCGGGCACTGGCAAAGGAGCAGCTTCATGGCCCTTCCCCCTTTTCCCCGCCGGGCAATTGGGCGGCCATCTCCTGGACCACCCTTTGAAAGGCCCGGCCCTCGGTGGCGGAGATCCACTCCAGGCGCAGGCGGGCCGGGTCAATGCCTTTCTTCTCCAGCTTGGGCCGCAGCTTATCGATGCGCGTCTGGGCCTTGAGATTGCCGGAGAGGTAATGGCAGTCCCCCGGGGGGTGGCAGCCGGAGACCAGCACCTGGGCGGCCCCCATTTCGAAGGCATGGAGAATGAACTTGGGGTGGATGCGGCCGGCGCACATGGTGCGGATGATGCGGATGGCCGGGGAATACTGCATCCTGGAGACCCCGGCAAAGTCCGCGCCGGCATAAGAACACCAGTTGCAGCAGAAGACCAGGACCTTCTTTTCCGGCTCCGCGGCCAGGGCCGCGTCGATCTGGCTGAAAATCATCTCGTCGGTGAAGCCCCGGGCAATGAGCGCGCCGCTGGGACAGGCCCCAGCGCAGGCCCCGCAGCCTTTGCAGGCCGCCTCAATGATCCGGGCTTTTTGCTGCTTGCCTTCGCCTACCATCTGCACGGCTTGATAAGAGCATTCCTGGAGACAGGTGCCGCAGCCCACGCACTTTTCCTGGTCCACGGTGCAGATGACGCTGTCCAGGGTGATGGCCTCGTGGGCAAAGAGCCCCAGGACCTTGGCGGCCGCGCCGCTGGCCTGGGCCAGGGTCTCGGCCAGATCCTTGGGCCCCTGGCAGGCCCCGGCCAGAAAGACGCCGTCCAGGACCGTCTCCAGGGGCCTAAGCTTGGCGTGGGCTTCCAGGAAAAAGCCGTCATTGCCCGTGGGCAGTCGCAATGCTTCCTTCAAAGGCAGGCCGTTTCCCGGCGTCATGCCCACGGCCAGGACCGCCAAATCCAGGCGGTCTTCGCCTGCACAGCCCATAAGTTCGTTGTTGGCCCTAAGGACCAGCCGGCCCTCCCCATTCTGGCTGATGCCCCCCACCTCTCCCTTAATAAAGAGGATGCCCGCTTCCCGGGCCCGGGTATAAAGCTCTTCCCAGCCCTTTTTGGTGGTACGGATATCCCGGTAATAGATGCGGATGCGGGCCTCCGGGAAACGTTCTTTCAGTTCCAGAGCCTGCTTCAGGGCGGTGGGGCAGCAGACCCGGGAGCAATAGCGGTTCCCCTCTTCCTCCCGGGAGCCCACGCAGAGGACAAAGGCCGCATCCTGGGGGGCAACTTCCCTGCCGGCCACCAGAAACTTGCCCCCGGTGGGACCATAAGGGTCCAGCAGCCTCTCCAGGGCCACGGTTGTGAGGACGTTATCCAGGGCGGCCCAGGATTCGTAGCGGCTTTCCTGGGGCGCAAAGGGGAGAAAGCCGGTGGCCACCACCATGGCCCCCACCTCAAGGGTTTCGAGGGTCTCACGTGCTGCCAAATCTAGGGCCTGCCGGGGACAGGCCGGCACGCACAAGCCGCAGCCGTCACAGTGCTCCCGGTCCACCACATACCGGGCCGGAAAGGCCCGGGGGGAAGGAAGATAAATGGCTTTGCGCGGGCTTAGTCCCTCCTCCATCTCCGCGGGCACCACCTGGGGGCAGACCTGAGCGCAGGCTCCGCACAGATCGCAGTCTCCGGTCACCACTGCCGGAGCCCGGCGCACGGTCACCTGAAAATTCCCCACGTAGCCGGAGACCGCGGTCACTTGGCTGGCGGTCAAGACCCGGATGCCGGGATGGAGTGTCACTGCGGCCATCAAGGGATTGATCAGACTCAGCGCGGTTTCCCCTTCAGGAAAGGTGCGGTGCAGCTTGTTGGCCATGCCCCCCAGGACGGGAGAGCGCTCCACCAGGACCACCGGAAAGCCCGCGTCGGCAATATCCAGGGCGGCCCGCAAACCCGCGGGCCCGCCGCCGATCACCAGGGCCTGCCGGGTCACCGGCACCTGCCGGGCCGGCAGGGGCTCGGCGAACCGCACCTTGGCCAGGCCCATGTTGATCAATTCCAGGGCCTTAACCTGCGCGGCCGCCGCTTCCTGGGCGTGCACCCAGGAGCACTGCTCCCTAATGTTGACCATTTCCAGGAGATAGGGATTGAGGCCGGATTCCACCAGCAGGCGGCGGAAAGTGGCTTCATGGAGCTTGGGGGAGCAGGCCGCCACCAGCAGGCGGTTCAGCTTATGCTTCTGGATATCCTTCTTGATTTCCAGTTGCCCGGCTTCGGAGCAGGTATAGAGATGATGGCGGCAGACCGCCACCCCCGGCAGTTTCTTCCCCTGGGCCTCCAGGGCTTCGGGGTCGAGGACCGCGGCAATATTCAGGCCGCAATGGCAGATATAGATTCCCAGGCGGAGTTCTTCAGTCATATTTACAGCTATCAGCTTGCAGCTTGCAGCGTTTAGTCATTACCCACCAACTTGGTTACCGCCTCCGCCCAGGCCTGGGAAAACTTGCCGGGCGTGGCCACCACTTCCTTTCTGATCAGGGTGATGGCCTCCTCGTCGCAGATGTTGCGGCAAACCCCGCAGTAGCTGCACCGGTCCACCTTGAGGAAGACCCGGTCGCCCTCCCGGACGATGGCCTTCACGGGGCAGAGGTCGATGCATTTCCGGCAATCCGGCGGGCACTTCCGGTCATCAATAATCACTTCTCCGGCAAATTGGGGGTTGACCTCAATGGAATCATACCGGCACACCCCCAGGCACTGGGTGCACCGCAGGCAAAAATCGGGCTGGGGCAGGGTCTGCCCTCCGGTCTCGTCCAGAACGATGGCCTGGCGCGGACAGGCCTCCAGACACTTGTGGCAATGCTTGGGGCACTCTTCCAGGGCGTTGGTGATCAACTGCAACTGCTGGCGGCACCAGTGGACTTCCCCTTCGGGCTGGGGGGGGCAGGGTTCCGGGCACTTGCTTTTGTCCATCTGCATCTTGGGCAGGAAGGGGGCCAACCCTTGATTGGCGGCCATGATGGCCTTAGCCTGGCCGTTATAGGTCAGGGTCACCGCCCCCAGGGGGCAGAAATGGGCGCAGACCTCGCAAAGCACGCAGCGCCGGGGGTCGATGTCGATGTCCAGGTCGGTCTCCCCGGGGATGATGGTCACCGCCTGCCGGGGGCAGACCAGGGAGCAGATGTCGCATTTGATGCAGACCTGTTTATCCAGGCGCAGCTGCACCTGCTCCACGTACATCTTGAGGGTCAATTCCAGGCTGTTGGCCTTTTCCCGTTTGCTTACCTGGGGAAACATAGGCTCCCTAAATCCCGTAAAGCACCAGTATGCCCGTCAATACGGCTTTTTTTGCAGCCCGGGCAATTATTTCTCTTTTCCCTGGGTTTCCAGGCGGCGGTGAAATTCCCGGGCTTTATACCGGAGTTGCCGCCGGCGCAGTCGGGCCTTCAGATCCGGGAACTCCACCATCAAAAAGTCGAATTTATCGCAGGGCTTCAGGTCCGGGCACTGGTAACAATGGTCCACCCCCCGGGCCAGGGCGCAGCGGCGAATGGGGCAATCCTCATGGCCCCGGCCATTCTTGCAGCCCGGACACTCCCCGTGGGTCTGGAACCATTCCAGGCCCTTGCGCAGTTCCCCGAAACTAAAACCTTCCTCCCCGGGGAAACAATGGAGCCACCAGTTGCTCCGGAAGCGGCGCAGGTATTCCTGGAGCTGGGTGACCGTTTTTAAAAACGCGGGGTTGCCCAGTTGGCAATCGTCACATAAACCGCAAAAACTTGCCCTCAACATGGCTTTCTCCCCTAGCGGTTACTATCCCGGGGCCTGCCGGCAAGCCCCGGCGCCGCTAAGCTTTTTGTGTTGCCCATTATTAATCTAAGGCCGCAGCGATCTGGGCCTCCAGTTCCGCTTCTGTATAGCGACTCAGGCTGATGGCCTCTGCCGGACACTCCGCGGCGCAGGTCCCGCAACCCCGGCACAGCTCCTCCTTGACCTGCGGATGGCCGCTGGCATCTACTCTCACCGCGCCATAGGGACAGAGCTCCACGCAAGTCAAACAACGGCGGCACCTGCCGGGCTCAATGCGGGCGGTGATTTCACCGCCGGCCAACTCCGTCTGGAAGAGGATGGCCGCGGCCTGCGCGGCCGCAGCCTGGGCCTGGGCCACGCTTTCCCCCAGGCTCTTGGGATAGTGGGCCAGGCCGCAGAGAAAAATACCCTCCGTGGCCGTCTCCACCGGGTGCAGCTTCTGGTGGGCTTCCAGAAAGAACCCCTCCAGGGTCAGGGGGATACCCAGTTGCTGGGACAGGCGCACATTATCCCCGGGCGGCTCGATGCCCGCGCTCAGGATCACCAGGTCCGCGGCCAGGCCCACTTCCTCCTGCAAAAGCCCGTCCCAGACCTGCACCCACAAGGGCCGCCGTTTGGCCGCCGTCACCCGGGGCGGCCTCTCCGGGTCGAAGGGGAGGAACTTCACCCCTTTTTCCTTGGCTTCCCGGTAATAATCCTCCCGGAAGCCGTAAGCCCGGATATCCCGGTAAAGGATGGTGATATCCAGCAACGGGTAGCGTTCCTTGAGCAAGAGGCTGTTCTTGATGGCTTCGCTGCAACAAATACGGCTGCAATAGGGATGATCCGGCTCCCGGGAGCCCACGCACTGGAGAATCACCAGGCGGCGGGCTTCCTCCAGGCGGGTGTCCTGTTGATAGATCAGCTCCTCCAGTTCCAATTGGGTAAGAACGCGAGGGTCCTGGCCGTAAAGATGGAGCCCCTCCGGGCGAAATTCCCGGCCGCCCACGGCCACCAGCACCACCCCGTGCTCCAGGAGGCGCTCCCTGGTGCGCCCTCCCCTTCCCCTCCTGACCCTACTGCGGAAATTGCCCGCGGACCCTTCGCAACTGACCAGTTCGCAAGAAGTGAGAACCTCTATATTCAGATGGCGGTAAACCCGGGCCTCCAACTCCTGGACGAACCTGGGGACGTCCAGCCCTTCCAGGGAAAAGCGCAGCCGCTGGGCTACTCCCCCTAAACGGCCGGAACGCTCTATTAGATAGGTATGAAACCCCTGATCCGCCAGGCAGACCGCGGCGCTCATGCCCGCCACCCCGCCCCCCAGCACCAGGGCCCGGGGAATGACCGGCACGGTCTTGGAGGTGAGGGGGCGCAAGACCCGGGCCCGGAGCACGGCCATGGTCACCAGATCCAGGGCCTTTTCCTGGGCCGCGGCTGGGTCCTCCTGGTGGACCCAGGCGCACTGTTCCCGGATATTGGCCATGGTGAAGTACCCGGGGTTCAGGCCCGCGGCGGCCACCACCTCCCGGAAGATGGGCTCATGGGTCCGGGGCGTGCACGCGGCCACCACCACCCGGTTCAGGCCCAGGGTGCGGATGGTGGCTGCCAGGCGTTGGGTGGATTCCACCGCGCAGGTGAACATCTCGTCTTCCACGTGCGCCACCCCGGGGAGCTGCCGGACCTGGGCCGCCAGTTGCGGCAGATCAATGGTCCTGGCGATGTTGGTGCCGCAGTGGCACAAAAAGACCCCGATCTTCAGGGCAGCGTCCGGCGCGGCCCCGGGCATGGGGGGACGGGGCTGGAAGGCCCGGCGGCTAACGCTCAACAACTGCGTCGCGGCCTGGGCCGCGGCCCCCGCGCTGGTGAC
>JAGVAH010000023.1 GCA_020060385.1 Syntrophobacterales bacterium
ATCATCAACACCATGCTTACCGCCATCCACGAGCGCAAACGGGAGATCGGCATCCTCCAGGCCCTGGGAGCCAAGCGACGGACCATCTTTTCTTTGTTCCTGTATGAATCGGCGCTCTATGGCATAGTTGGCGGCGTTGTCGGTCTTATCGCGGGGTTTGCTTTCTCCTTTTTCGCCGCCCCTTATATCCAGCAAAGCGAATTCACCGCGTTCCTGGGCAGCGCCCAGACAGTAGAGATTTTCAATTTGGCAGTCATCGGCCAGGCGATGTTCTTTTCTATTATCGTGGCCTGTTTGTCCGGCATCTATCCGGCCCTGAAGGCCTCGAAACTCAGTCCCGTGGAAGCCATCAGCTATGAATAAGCCCATTATCCGTACCGAAAAATTGACCAAAATCTATGAAAACGGCTACCAGACGGTTGCCCTCCAGGACGTGGACCTGGAAATCCCCAGGGGCAGCCTGTCTTGCATCATGGGTCCTTCGGGCCATGGCAAGAGCACTCTCCTGCATCTCATCGGCGGCCTGGACCGGCCCACTTCCGGTAAGGTCTTCCTGGACGACCTGGATCTGACGGCCATTGACGCCAACCGACTGGCGGAAGTGCGCTGCCGCCGCATCGGCTTCGTTTTCCAGTTTTTCAACCTGCTTCCCATGCTAACCGTCCTGGAAAACGTGGAAATCGCCCTGATGCTGGCCGGAGTGCCGCCCAAGGAGCAGCATGAGCGGGCCAGAGAATTGCTGGCCCTCGTGGGCCTGGAGGACAAGCATCATGCCAGGCCCAATCAACTCTCCGGGGGCCAGCGCCAGCGGGTGGCCATCGCCCGGTCCCTGGCCAACGATCCCGATATCCTGCTGATGGATGAACCCAGCGGCAACCTCGACAGCAAATCGGAGCAGGAACTGCTCAGAAACATCGAGAATGTGAACCAGCAGGGAAAAACCGTAGTCATCATCACTCACTCCCCCACCGTGGCCACAGTTGCCCAGCGCATTTTTTACATCCAGGACGGAAGACTTAAAAACGAATGAAAATTCTTTAATTTTTTCTCCTTATTGTTTTTACAGGAGTTGACAAGTGTATTTTACTTCCTTGCCCTGGCGGGCTGCTTCCTGGTAGGCTGCTGCGGCTCCCCCATGCTGGTGGTTTATCTGAGCCTGTTCGGGGCCTGGTTTCTCCCCCTGGCAAAACCCCTGGTCGCAGTAGTTACCACCATCTCTATTGCTGCCGCCTGGTGGTGGATGAGACGAAAGCAAGCTCTTTCCGATCCTTACCCTGCAATATCATCCTGCAAAGGATGCTGCGATTGTTTGAATGATTTCAGGTAGTCAGGTCCTAAAAAAATTTTGCCGTGACCCAGGAAGCCAACCTCGCGCCGGTAACTACAAACAGCGCAATAATCAGAGTTTCCACTGCGGCCTTGATATGGATGGGTTTCAAGATGGCTGCCGCCAAGAGGTCTGTGACCACGGCAATGGCCAATCCTGCCATCAGGCCCCATTGGCGCATCGCCCAGGCGGTTAGGACGAGAAAAGGCAGACTCACGATGGTTCCCCAGGTAACGACCCAATAAATTGATAAGTTGGAATATTTCGCAAGGATATTGGTCATGGCGGCCATCCTGGGACAAACAATGAAAAAAGCGAAAGCAACGGTTGTCGCGAAGTAGGAAAACAGGTTTTGATTTATTCCGTTCATCTTGTTCCTCTCCAAAATTCGGCAATTGACCAAGGAAAAAAGATGAAGGGAAGAGGCTTCAATCTCCCCTTCCCCAGAATCATTTAAACGAACTCCCCTATTTGAGGGGCTTGCCGATGCCCGCGGCCTCCAGGTCATGTTTAGTGACGTGGGCCCGTTTGCAGCAGTCCAGAAGTTTGCCTTCCACTACTACGGCTGGAACAGCCTCAATACCATACTGCTTTGCCTCTTCTACACCCTGCCCCTGGTTTAGACTATAAACCGTGACTTCGCAGTTCGGGCAGGCAGTGGCCTTAACCAAATCCACCAGATCGGTGCAGACCGGGCAGCCGGCAGTGAAAACCTCGACTTTTCTTTTGGCCATTTCTTTCACCTCCTTTTTTTCAGGAATATCCGCCATCCGTTCCCAAATAGGGCACAGGGACAGGCTTCCAATCCCGGGACATGTTTCTGCAAGCTCAAGTAGAGTTGATTTCATAACCTCTAATGCAGCAAGCTTTTGATTGATCTCGGCGACTTTGCGGCTGGCCAGGTCCCGCATCTCGGCACAGCTAATCTCGCCATGCCAGCCGAGACTGAGCAACTCGCTGATTTCCTTAAGAGAGAACCCGAGCCTTTGGGCGCCTTTTATAAAGCGGACCTGGTTGACGGCTTCGGCCGGATATCTTCGGTAACCCCCCTCGGGCTTGGGTGGCCTGGAAAGCAGCCCCCGGCGCTCATAGAAGCGGATGGTCTCGACATTAACCCCCGCAGCCCTGGCCAATGCGCCTATGGTTAATTCTTTCATCGTTTTCCTCGGTTTTAATTTAAGTCCCGTACCATAGTACGGAGTCAAGAGGGATGCCAAAAAACTTTTTGAAGACTCGGAAATTCCTCCAGAGGTATTGACAGCTAAGTTATATGAGCTTATACTCATATAAAAAATGGCTCATATAAAATGGATGAGAAGATACTGGATTCGCTTGCCCGGCTGTTCAAGCTGTTGAGCGATGCCAACCGGCTGCGGATTATCTTTGCCATCGGCAAAGAGAAAAAATCGGTCTCGGAGATTATTGAGGCCACCTCCCTTTCTCAAACCCTGGTCTCCTTTCACCTGAGACCCTTGAGAGAGAGCGGCCTCCTATCTACGGAACGGCGGGGGCCTTTTGTCTATTACAGCGTTTCTGATCCGGTGCTGATGGACTTACTGGTGTCCCTCTGCGGGGTCTCCCCCAAAGAAGAACTGAAAGAAGAGGTCAACTTCGTCTGCCCGCCCATGCGCTTCATGCGGAAGTGGATGAAATGAGTAATGGCAGGATCATAGGAAAAAAAAATGCAAAATAATTCTTCCACCCCAGCAAAACCATCCCTGGTCCGGCCCCTGGTTTTTCTCCTGCTTTTGGTCGGGATCATCTTTGTGGTGCGATTTTTTCACCTGGACCAATTTTTGGAGAAAGAGCGTCTGAGAGAGACGATCGCAGCCTATGGCCTGTGGGGACCCGTAATCTATATGCTCGTCTGGCTGGCGGCCCCGCCTTTGTTTCTTCCCGGTCTGCCCATTGGCCTGGCCGGAGGCGTCCTCTTCGGGCCTTTCTGGGGTGTGGTCTATACCATTTTTGCCTCAACCGCCGGGGCTACCCTGGCCTTCCTGGTGGCCCGCTACCTGGTCCGCGATTGGGTGGCCGCCAAACTCACCGGCACCAAGCTGGCAGCCCTGGACGAAAAGGTGGGACAGCATGGCTGGAAAATCGTGGCCTTCACCCGACTTATCCCGGTCTTTCCCTTTAATCTGCTCAACTATGCCTTCGGCCTCACCCGGATTTCCCTGCCGGCCTATGTGCTTGCCACTTTCATTTTCATGCTTCCCATGACCATCGCCATTATCTACTTCTCGGCGAACCTCCTGGACCTGCTCCAGGGAAAGGTCACCTGGGGCGTGGTCTTGGGGATTGCCCTGGTGACTCTGGTCGGCCTAATACCGGTTATTTACAAAAAGCTCAGGGCCAGAAGAGCTCTGTTAAATCTCGATGATTACCAATAAAGCAAGCGGAGGTTTGCCATGGAAGAGAAAGGCTGCGGCCCGGGCATGGGCATGGAGATGATGAAAAAGATGATGGAGGGCCAGGGCGGGGCCATGCTCCCCATGGTGGAAAGGTGAATGCAGATGTGCGAGCAGATGACCGGTACGGTCGTCGAGGTCGGCAGACTGGCGGGGTTCGCCTCCCCGGAATTACGGGGTTTATTTGATGAATGGCTCAAGGCCCTGGAAAGCGAGATCATTGAAGTTCTCAAAGAAAAAGGCAGTTGCCTCCCGGCTGATTTGGCTGCCCAACTCAAACTTTCGGAAGAGAGCGTCTTTTTCCTGATCGGCAAGCTGGTCAGGGAGGGCAGGCTGAAGATCACCGGGGTAACATTATAGAGGAGACATTCCACGTCTCCATGGAGGTTGTTATGGGACCGGATTATTCCTGGCCCTGGTGGGGGCCGATGTGGGTCTTTCCCACCTTTATGCCCATCATCATGCTGGTGGTGATGATTGTGGCGCTCTATCTCATCTTCGGGCGAGGGGGATTTTGCGCTCCCTGGCACGGATCGACCCGGAATTTTGACCGGGACCGCTCGGAGTCGGCCCTGGATATACTCAAGAAGCGCTACGCCAGGGGCGAAATCACCGCGGAAGAGTTCGAGCGGATGAAACAGAGTATCCTCAGCTAGAGGTGCAATCATGGACGCCGAACTGACCCCACAAGATCAGAAGCGGATCGAAGAAAGTATCCGGGGAAAGTACGTCAAGGTCGCGGTCAGCCCGGAAGGTCTGTTCCGCTATCCCACGGGCCGGGCTGGTCTGGAGGCCCTGCATTACGACCCGCAGATCATCCCAGACCTTCCGGAGCAGGTCGCCGCGGCCTACTGCGGGGTAGGAAATCCCTTTTCTCTGGGGCCGATCCAGCCGGGAGAAACCGTCCTGGATATCGGTTGCGGCGCCGGGGTCGATTCCCTCATCGCCGCCAGGATGGTGGGGCCGTCAGGTTCGGTCAGGGGCATCGACCTGGTTCCCGAGATGCTTAACCGGGCCAAGGAGAACGCCAGGCTGGTGGGGGCTGAGAATGTCGAGTTTACGGAAGGCTCGGCGCAGGAATTGCCTTTCCCTGATGCCAGCTTCGACGTGGTGATCTCCAACGGGGTATTTAATCTGGTGGTGGATAAGGTCAAGGCCCTGGAAGAGGTCATGCGGGTCTTGAAACCGGGCGGGCGGTTCATGATTGCCGACCAGGTATTGGCCGGAGAATTGCCCAAGGAGACCAGGGCCAGGGTCGAGAATTGGGCCAGGTGAGAGGGCGGGGCCATACCGGGAAAGGTTTTCCTGGAACTATTGCAACGTGCAGGATTTGAAGATGGTGAATTGGTGGCCGAAACCGGATTCAATAGCTCACCGGTCACCAAAGGGGTATTGGTTCGGTCCGTCAAACCCCTGGCGGCAACAGTAGGAGAGCGAAAGAAAGCGGCTGCGGGCATGGCCATGGAGGACACGATGGATTACCTGGTGAAACGGGCCTTGGAGTTGGGCGCTGAGAAAGCCAAAATCATCGACACGGAGACGGTGGTGATCGGCGAATGGGTGCGCTGGAAGTGTCTCTATGGCTGCCCCATGTATGCCAAGGACGGCTTTCACCCGCCAATCGCCCCGGATGCGGAGAGCACGAAGAAGGTGCTGGGGGAGTATACCAAGGCCATCCTGCTCAACGGCCCCAACGGAATGACCCTCACCGAAGCCGCGGTAAAATTGGAGGGCGAAGCCTATCACCGGGGCTATTACAAGGCGTTCGCGCTCACGGCTTTGGTGCCCAGTGGCGCGGTAGGATGTGCGCCGCCAAGCCCTGGTCCCGATCCTGCTCCCGGAGGCGGGTGACCCACCGGGAAGACCCAGGCTCCGGCGGAGCCTGCGAAAGCAGAGGAGATCAAACCGGCAGATGTGCAACCGAGTCCCAGCCCCGGCGGCGGGTGACCGTCCGGCCAGGCGGCGGCTCCGGGCGAGCCGTCAAAGACCGAAGAGATTAAGCCAGTTCCCAGCCCTGGCGGAACCTGACCCACCGGCGCGGCAGAGGTCCAGGTAGGGCCTCAGAGTGGGGAGCTAACCAAGCTCAGGATCAGACCCATGATGGAAGCCTGCGGCATCGACGTCTTCAAAACCGCCAGGCATAACGGCTTTGACATCGACACCAGGAAAGAGACCTACGGCAGATGGAACTATTTTGCCTTAGTCCTGGTTGATTAGCAGCGTTGGAAGGTGGACTTCGGCCAAGAACCCAAGAAGCAGCTCTTACAACCTTCGGCAGAAAATGAACCAATAGGGCGTCCTCTCCGGCTGGTAATGCTTTATTTTCGAGGTGCGCAATCGCAGCAGCCAAGAAGATCTTTAAGGGGGACATCGCCATTGCCACCATTCTGCCTTTACTACTTTCCTGACTTTGTCTTCTATCAGAAGTCAAGCCTATGGCCGGAGGAGCCGAACACGTCTTCCTCTAAAGCACTAAAAAATCGGTGTAAAAAATTTGCCAGTGCAATGCTTCCAGTGCGCATGAAATGCACACGGCCCCAGGCGGGGAGTTTTATGGAACTCGGCCATCATCATTCCAATACCTAATTTTTCTAGGTGTTTCCTGCTAGTTACCTGTTATTTCCTCTTCAGGCATGAACCTTGCTTAAACATCCATTAAGCAGGCGGAAATCCCGCCCGGCATACTTAATCAATGGCAAAGCGGGTTTTCCGTCTTAGATTAAAAGAAACGGCGATCTATCCGCCTATAAGGAAAATTCCTTTATGGTCAGAAAGCTGAGTTCAGCTTATACCGGCGGGGCCATCGGGGCTCTGGTGGACAGCTTCAATATCTGGATTTTGGGGAAGGCCGGCATAACTTCTCTTTTGGGCGTCGGTTTGCAGCCTGAGTTCACGGCCTCCTGGCTCTATCCCCGGATGGTTTGGGGCGGCATTTGGGGTCTTTTGTTTTTACTCTCGGCGTTAAGGGGTCGCCTGTACTTGAGAGGAATGCTTTTCAGCCTCGCCCCCTCCGCCATGGTGCTGTTCATGATGTTTCCTTCCATGGGCAAGGGCATTCTCGGCCTGGGGTTCGGAGCGTTAACCCCTGTCCTGGTTGTCCTTTTAAACTTCGTCTGGGGTATTGTCGCGTCATTTTGGTACCAGCAGGGGACCGAGTCGAAGGCTTGAAATGCAAACCTTCATTTGAAGGTAGCCTGGCCAAATAATTTGCCATGGCCGGGCTTCATGGTGCGGTATGGGTGGTATGAACAAGGAACCGGTATTCCTGGAGGCCCCGCTCCGGCGGGAAAGGACCTGGGTTTATCCCTGGTTGGGCCTTCTGGTGGGATTGGGACTGGGGATCCTGGTGGGCCACCCCCTTGCCATGGTGGTCCAAAACATTCATGCCCATATTTCTGAAGGGGCGTCTCTGGACATCGGCGGTGCATTAATTCACAGCTTCCACGTCCACATGTGGCCAATGACCTTGCTCTTTGCCCTGTTCGGCGGCATTGTCTGGGCCGTCATCGGCTGGATATTCAAGCACCTCCGGGAAAATCGCCTGCGCCTGGACACCCTGCACCAGGAATTCGAACTGCAAGTAGCCACGCTACGGCATCAATACAAGAACCTGGCAATCGGTATCCAGGGTTTTTCCCACCGGGTCAAGAACAAATTGAAGGAACTGGATCACGCCTTAAAAAGTTGTGAGATGCCGGATTGCCCTGCCTTTACCCATTCGCGCCAAGGGATGGAGGCTCTGGAGCAGAACGTCAATATCCTGGAGGAAGCGGCCCAGCGCCTGACCCACACCCTGGGCCAGGAATTGTTGTTTCTGAAGGCCCTCACCAGCGACACTTTGGCGCCGGCGCCCCAGGACTTCTACCATGTCTTGATTCACTGCATCAAGGAACTCAGGAGGTTGCGCTTCCGGGAGAAGGAGATCAGGGTCACCCTCAACGGCCAATCCCTGGAAGAGAGCTGCCCGGTGGGCCTGGTCTTTCCCTTCGAGCCCTATACCACGGAGGTGATCCTGCAGAATATCCTGACCAACGCTATGAAGTTCGGGGACATCATTCGAATAAGGGTAGCTGAGGCGCATGATCGCGTGCGGGTAGAGATCCAGGATAATGGCCCCGGGGTGGAGGTGGAAAAGCTGCAACGCCATCTACTGACCCCCGCAGACCGGAAGGAAGAGAGCACGCACCTGGGTTTGAAAGTGAGTCTCCACCTCCTGGCCAAGTGCGGCGGCCGTCTTGGCGTGTTGAGTGAGCCCGGCGCCGGGGCTACCTTTATCCTGGATTTTCCCAAGTAGAAAACTTCTACGCTAAGGTTTCTAAATAGAGGCCGATCCTCTTGATGTTAAACCCAACACACCATGGGAGGCAAACATGAAAAAGGCGGTTGTTCTTATCCTGGCATTGACGTTAATCACCGGCTCCGGCCTGGCCCTGGCCCAGGCGCAAAAAGAGGCCCAGCCTCAGCCACAGCAACCCATGATGATGATGTGTCCCTGCATGATGATGATGATGTCCCAAAAGGAGATGACCCCGGAGGAAATGAAGAAGATGCAGGAACAGATGGCGCAGTGGATGCAAACGTGTCCCATGATGAAAATGATGCAGCAGCAGCCGCCGCAACAGCCCCAACAACCCGAAAAGAAAAAGTAGTTTAAACCCAATTGAAGGAGATTGTCTCATGAGAAAGGCAACAGTTTTCCTATTGGTGGCGGCCTTGGTCATGGGCGCGGGAATTTCCGCCGCCCAGATGCGCGGGGATCACCCGATGATGGGCGGCCCGATGTCGGGCTGTCCCTGGATGCCCGATTACATGGGCCGGATGCAAGGGATGATGGGTGACATGCGCAGGATGATGAACAGGCCCATGACCCCCGAGCAGCAAAAGGAAATGATGGGCATGATGGACCAGATGGGCACCATGATGCACCAGATGTGCGGCCCCCAGGCCGCCCAGATGAAGCCGCAGCACGATCAACAATTGCAGGACATGCAAAAGCGGCTGGATGCCATAAAACAGCAGTTGCAAAAGAAATAGCAGGACATCGAGGCCGGGGCGAGGCCTTCGCCTTGCCCCACTCCACGTTGGGGTGATAATTCTCCAAGAATGACAATTGGTGCCGACATGGTTCATTCATGTCTTTCACCAAGTTAAACGAGAGGATGTATGAATTATAAACAGGTTGAACTGCCCACGAGAAGCCCCTGGCTATATGTTCTACTCGGTGCGCTCGTAGGATTTACCTTCGAATTAACTATATGCATTCCGCTCGATGTAGTAGTACAGCATCTTTGGGAATATTTGATTTACGGCCGCGCCTTCAAACCGCATAGCCTGGTCGAGGTTTATTTGCACCGTGAATGGTTCCCCGCGGACCTCATTGTCGGCATCTTGTACGGATTGCCCCTGGGATTGCTCTATTGGCGCATCAAAGTACATCGTTTACGCGTGGAGGCCTTAAATCAGGAGCTTCTGAAACAGAACCGGTACCTCAATACCTACATGACGGTAAGCTCCATGGTCGCCCAATGCCTGGACCCCCACGAACTCCTGGAAGCTGTTTTGAACGTCGTCATGGAAACCGTCTCTGCGGAAGGAGCCTCTGTTCTTCTCCTCGATGAAGATCAGGCGAACTTCCGGTTCTATGGCATCGAGGGTCCTGCCAAGCAGTGCCTCATGTCCGTGCACTTCCCTGCCGACAAAGGCATAGCGGGAATAGTCGTGCAAACCCAGAGGTCGGAAGTCGTCAACGACGTACAACAAGACCCACGATTCTCTAAGAGATTCGACTCCAAATATAGCCTTGTCACCCGGAACCTGATCGCCATTCCCCTCACCGCCGGCGAGGAAAAGATCGGTGTGATGGAAGTCGTTAATAAAGCCGGGGGCGAGCCTTTTACGGACGAAGAGCGCCTGCTGCTGGACTCCATCGCCGAAGAAATCGCCTTTGCCATTCGGAATGCCAAAATTTTCGAATACGTGGTCAATAGCTATTGTAAGCAACGCCAGGGGCAGATGTCGTGCAAGGGCTGTAAGAGGCCTCTGCGGTCCTGGACTCCTTGTGTGAAATACCTCGAAAAAGGTCTTTAGTACCTCTCAGACCCATTGAGGAAGATACCATGCGGCATGGAATCATTTTTATTTTGACTGCGGCCCTGGTCGTGGCTGCCGGAGCCTCAGCCGCCCAGGAGCAGCCCGGCCCGGGAGGATGGCCCCAGATGCGGGGGCCGATGGCCTATTGCCCCTGGATGCCGGATTACATGGGGCGGATGTCGGACATGATGAACGAAATCCAGCAGATGTTGGCGATGCCCCTGACCAAGGAGCAACAGGCTGAATTAATGGATATAATGAACCAGATGGGCACCATGATGCACCAGATGTGCGGCCCCCGGGCCTATCGGATGCAACCACTGTTTGAGGGACAACTCCAGGATATGCAAAAGCGCCTGGAGGCCATAAAGGGGCAATTGAAGGGTAAGCAATAACAGTGGGGGTCTGGGACATGGGAGCCTATCGAGACAAATGAATTGAAGGCCTTGCTGAAGCGTCTGATCTAAAGGATGACATATGAATTTTCAACAAAAAGAACCGGTGCTCCTGGAAATGAGGATTTCACCGGGCAGGCCATGGGGAGCTCTGGTAATCGGTGCAGTGGCCGGCGCAGGGTTTGAAATATTAATATGTGAGCCTTTGAATATCCTGTTTTATCAAGCTGTTCAATACCTTCAGCATGGAGCGCCGTTTCGGCTGGCCCAGGTATTAGATTTCTTTACGTACCAATGGTCCGGGGTCACTTTGACCGGGTGCATTTACGGGGCGGCGTTGGGCTTCGTATTTTATAAGCTCAAAGAAAGTCGCCAACGCCTGAAGACCCTCCATCAGGATTTCGAACTCCAGGTTGCCACCTTGCGGCATCATTACAAGAACCTGGCCATCGGCATCAAGGGTTTTTCCAGCCGGGTCAAGAAAAAACTGACAGCAATAAAAGAACAGCTTGGCCAAAGCACCGTTATTTTTGAAAGGTTTCATCCGGAATGCGAGGCATTGGAACGCGACGTGACCATTCTGGATGATGCCGCCCAACGCCTTTCCCATACCCTGGGCGAGGAACTCCTGTTCTTGAGGGCCCTCGCTTCCGACTCTTTGACCGCGGTGCCGGGAGACTTTTACCCTCACCTCATACACGCCGCCAATGACCTCATGGGACTGCGGTTCCAGGAAAAGGATATCCGGGTGGAAATCAACGGCCGCCCCTTGGAAGAGTGCCGGGATTCCCTGAGTTTTCATTTCGAGCCTTATTCCATGGAAGTCATCTTGCAGAACATCCTGAGCAACGCCATGAAGTTCGGGGACCAGATTCAGATCCGGGTGTCCGACGTGGGAAGGTGGGTGCAGGTGGAAGTGCAGGACAACGGCCCGGGACTGGAGGTGGAAAAACTTAAGAACCAGCTCCTCACCCCCATGGACCGGCGCGGCGGGGAAAGCACCCATTTGGGTTTAAAGGTGAGCCTGCACCTGCTCACCAAGATTGGCGGCCGCCTGTCTGTCAGTAGCCCAGGCACCGGAGCCATTTTTACATTGGAGTTCCCCAAATAACCCGTTAGGGAGACTTATTTAAAGATCATGACTGCTTGCAAAAGCTGGATGAAGTATTCCTGGGAGGGGGTTTATTGCGACGAGCCTCCCTGGGAGCACGATCCCGAGGGACTGTGCATCCTTCATTCCTTGAAGCCGGATAAGGACAAAAACGCCTTTGACCAGGCATTGAAAAATAGACTGACGCGGGAAGAATATAATTTCCGGGAAATCTTTTTCCCCGGCCCGGCTTCCTTCACCAAGCAAAAATTCAAAAAGCCGGTTAGCTTCCGGGGAACCCACTTCGGTGGTTGGGCTGACTTTCGCGAGGCCGAATTTACCGATGCAGTGGATTTCTCATATGCCAGGTTCTCCCAGGCGGCCCTTTTCGAAAAAGCCAGGTTTGAAGGCCAGTGTCTTTACAAAGGGGCCGAGATTGCAGGCGAAGCCGATTTCTGTGGCGCCTTTTTCGGCGGGCCGGTGATTTTCCAACAAATTAATGAAGCCAGGGGAGTCCCCCGGGCGCGCCCTTTTAACGCCTTTTTTCAAAACTTGAATTTCGGTCCCAAGAGCTCCTTCTGTTTTCAGGACCTGTCCCTGGACCAGGCGAGTTTCCTGGGGACCGATTTAACGAGGATACAGTTCCATAATGTCAGATGGCATTCATTTCGTGGAAGACAGGTAGTCTACGATGAAATCTTGTTGAACAGGAAAACGGAGCCTCATCTTATCCGCCTGAGATCCGGGGAGCAAGTCCTAAATTATGAAACTCTGTGTGCCAAAATCGAAGAACTCTACCGTTACCTGAAGCTGAATTATGAACATGCAGGGGATCAGAAACAGGCAGGGGATTTTCATTACGGAGAGATGGAAATGCACCGCCGGGCTCACCCCTGGCGGAGGTGGTTCCCATTTTCCTGGTACAATCTTTACTGGGCCCTGAGCGGCTACGGCGAGCGTCCCTTGCGGGCCCTTGGCAGTTTGGTGGGAGTAGTGGCGGGACTGGCGCTCTCACTGCAATGGCTGGGACTTAAAACCGCCGAGGGCCATTGGGCGAACTTTGCGGAATCGCTTGTGTATGTCCTTGAACATACTAGCTTAATCAGGCCTGAATGGCCCAAACCCGTTAACGAAGGCGGCCACATATTGGCGGCACTTAGCCACTTTCTTATCTTGGGGCAAGCCGCCCTCTTCGTCCTGGCCATCCGCAACCGCCTGGGCCGCCGACATTAATTTGAAAAGGATTAATCATGGCTACTTTGGGTAAGAAAGCTCTGTTCCTGTCTTATTTCACCGTGGGCTACAATGTCATTGAGGGCGTTATTGCCATTTTTGCCGGCTACATAGCCGGGAGTCCAGCCTTGGTGGGGTTCGGATTGGATAGTTTTGTAGAATCTTTGTCCGGTGGGGTGATGATCTGGAGGTTCGCACAACATGAAGGATTGACCGAAGAAGAAGAGGAGCGCATCGAACGAAAGGCCATAAAAATTGTGGGCTATACGTTTTTTGTTTTGGCCGCCTATGTCTGTTATGAATCTTTGGAAAAATTAATCTTCCGGGAAATCCCCTCACCCAGTCTCTTGGGAATTTTCCTTGCCATAGCCTCCATAATAATCATGCCCGGCCTGTTCTATCTTAAATATCGAACCGGGAAATCCCTGGGCACCGCCAGTCTTATAGCAGACTCGAAACAAACCCTGGCCTGTTCTTTTTTATCGGTGGCACTACTCATCGGTCTGGGTCTCAATTATTTCTTTGGGATCTGGCAGGCGGATCCGATCATCGGCCTGGTGATAGTCGCTTTGTTAATCAGGGAGGGCTATCAAACCCTGAAAGAAGAAAAGTTGTGTACCTGCGTAGCTTGCGGAGGAGTAACAGCCTCCAAAGAGGATTGAATCTCTGAAAGACTTCTTTTTTATCGCCCGGTTATTTTCAATTCTTATAGCTTAATCACATACTTCCGGAGATCAGCAAAGGATACCAAATGTAGAATTTACCTTTACCAGTTTAAAGGAGATAGAGAAGGCCGCCAAGAAAGCCTCCCTGGAAGAGTTAGGGTTCCAGGTTTCCTTGGCGGCCTGCTTTGTTGAAATGCATTTTGAATGCATTTTTGCAAGAAAAATTGACCGAGGTTATTTCCTCTTAAGGCAGCTCGCCTCGCAGGACAGGAAAGTGGTTGGATGGAGATATGAATCGCTCCTGTACCACAACTCTATTGTTGATTGAAAATAAATTACAAAAACAAGGAGGTTTTTTGAGGAGGTGTTAAGGAGAAAGGGCCCTTATCTTTAAGCAAGTAATTGTCCATCATTATTGACCCCACCCACTACTTTTCCATTCGTCGTCTTAACCCATCTTGCAGGCTCTACAACTAACCTTCCTTTGAATCTGTGTCATGGCTGCAAGTATGCGAAAATACTTAACATATAACCTTTTTTATGGTAAAGGAATATGTATGGTGGGCTCGGTTAGAACCAAGGAAAGGTGTCGAAAGTGCGGCGGCAAGTTTGAGGGAGAGCCGTTGTGTTGTCCCTTCTGCTTAACTACCCCAAAACGCTATTTCGTCGATTTTTCCTGGCCCAGTCAGGGGAGGATCAAACTCTACTCCGATCAGCAAGGATTCCCTCTGGACTCCTGGGAGCGGGCCAGCCGGTTGCTTAACGCAATTCGCTATGAAGTGGATCAAGGGAAGTTCGACCCGCGGGAATACGTTAGCCAAGGGCATCTGTCCCTCATGTTTGCCAACTATGCCCGAGAGTGGCTTCAACGCCGTGAACTGGAGTATGAACGCGGCCATATCGTTAAAAGCTATCTTATCGAAATGCGGGATTATGTGCGCCGGTATTACCTCCCTTTTTTCGCCAAGTTCAACATCCGGGACATCCGGGAGGGCCATATCGAGGACTTCAGAAACTGGCTCCCCCCTCATCTATCCGCCAAGACAATCCATAACATTTTGGGCATCCTGCACAAGCTCTTTAAAGATGCCTTCCGCAGGAAAGACATCCTGGTATTGCCGGAATTCCCCAAGGTGGAGAAGGGCGACCCGGTCACCAGGTGGATCAGCGAAGAGGAACAGAGGCTGGTGTTAGCCCAAATGGACGACCCGGTTCGCCGGGCCTTTTACCTATTTCTGATGAAGCAGGGTTGCCGTCCGGGTGAGGCTCGGGCCCTGAAATGGGAAAACCTTGATCTTAAGAACGGTTATGTCACCATCGCGGCCAGCTTCAATATCAATGAGTTTAAACCTTATACAAAAGAAAGAGATGTGCGTTACCTTCCATTGCATCCAGAGGTATGGAAGGTCCTTTTATCCCTGCCGCGCCAGCTTTCCGGTTGGGTGTTTACCCTCAACGGAAAACCACTGACACAGTGGACGGCTTCCGACTATTGGAGACGGGCGGCGAGAAAGGCCAAAATTCGAGTGTGCTGCTACCAGGGGACGCGACACAGCCTGGCTTCCCAGGCCATCAACCGCGGAGTGTCTGAAAGGAAGATCGGGGACATGCTCGGCCACAAGACCTTGACGTCAACGCGACGCTATGCTAAGCTCCACGCAGATTCCCTGAAAGAAGTCTGGGGAGAAGAACTGCATCAACAGGAAAATGGTCGCGTCCCCAAACCGTCCCCAAGGAGTAGGGACAGAAAGAAACGTCCCTGATAATCCTACAAAAATAATGGCGTCCCCACCGGTTCAAATCCGGTTGGGGACGCCATGAAAAATCCAGGGGTTGGGTAGATTAACCTGGCCCCTTTCTCTTTCATTTCCCACACTATTCCCCACAGAGAAACCCAAAATGAGCCAAATGAGGACCAAGTTGTTCCCTTGTTTCTGATCGCCACTGGCGCCCATTCATGGGCAGCCCTTCCCTTTCGAAGCCCTGGCTGTTTTCATCTGATACCAAGTTGCAGTCTAACGGCAACTTTCTTGCAGGGGCGAACCTTGTATTCGCCCGCCCGCACAGGGCGAATACAAGATTCGCCCCTGCAGTTCAATGTCTTTTGATTGCGAAATGGTATGACAGGTGAGCCGCGAAACGTTTCGGACGTTTGAGCAGGGGATTCCCCTCGGGGAAGTGCATCTGGCGCCGCGGCCTGCCCTTTCAATTGACTGATGCCCCTTTAAGAAAGCCATGCCCCAGGAACCCTTACCGCCTCTAATCAGACCGAAAGGGCGGCAGGGCCAGATACTCTATATCCCAAAATAGAGAAAGGGCCAGACGGGAACTGGCGGATTTCCTAAGCCAGAGAAAGTCAGGACCATGATAGGGCCAGACAAGACAGCCTCTATGAAGAAGTAGAAATACCTTCCAGGCCGAATTTCTACACCCAAAAACCCCTTTCCAACTGCCAATCTGTAGTCGACAAACCACGTAGAGAGTAGCCAAGGGACCCCACCGGCCCTGGTCTAAGGGCCTGGCTCGATGATGCTGTCCTTCTCCTTCCTGCCGGTTGTCTCGCCCCCCCACCCCCCGGCCCCAAGGGCAAACCCGGAGACGGGACTCCTACCTCCCCTAGACATTTATGACCTGCAAGGAAATTTTTTCATTTTTCGGTCCCGGTAAATTCGGAGCAATACCAAAACGCCCCCTCTCAATGGGACCCAGGCCGAAAATTTTTTGAAGTGGAAAACTGTCACATCAAATAGAAGATGATCCTGTTGGAGACATCAACTGGATGCACGAAGAAGGCTTTCTCACGTAACTGTTATGAACAATAACAATTAAGGGGATGGCCAGGCAGGCCGTGGCACAGACGACTTTTGTATCGATAGTGTTTCGCAAGAAAAAGCACGCTTGCTTAACCTGGAGGAACGACCAACTGTCTCCTCGTATTCCTCGCAACCCGATCAAATAACCGAGGCGGGCAAACCGGAGGTGCTTCCCGGAAGTCAGGTGAACAACCGAGCAATGAAAATATATTTCTCCCGCTCCAAAGATAAGCGCCTAATCTGGCAGCTGATCGACTACTCTTGCTTCCGCTTCCCTTGATCTATCGAAGAGTCAGGCCAATCCTTTGAGATTTAATCCGTGGATGCTTACCAAGATATAAAATGTTTATGGGGATGGTACAGAGATAAACAATCCGGCAGGGGTGCAGGAGTACAATGGGACTGCGAGATGTGTTTGATGGTACAAAGGATCGGGGGAGCCCGGGCCCCTAACCCGGGAACGGCTAAAGACCCCGCGTGCCGCGGCTATCGCCGGGATTTTCTTTTCGGTGCTGCTAACGACTACTCTGGTCCTCCTGCGAATTTCCGTTCCAGCCATCTCCCCGGAGATTCAGGAATTACCTATGATCAAGACGGGACCCGTGGTGCTGGCGCTGAACCTGGTGCCGTTCGCCGGCATTGCCTTTTTGTGGTTCATCGGGGTGGTTCGAGACCGGCTCGGCGCGTCCGAGGACCGCTTTTTTACCACGTTTTTTTTCGGCAGTGGGATTTTATTCCTAACTAGGTTCTTTGCGGCGACAGCAGTAACAGGGTCAATGATCCTGGTCCTCAACACCACTCCCAAGCTGATGATGGAGTCCGGCGCCTACGCCTTTGGCCGGGTTATTAGCGCCCAAGTGATGAACGTCTTTGCCCTCAAAATGGCAGGGGTCTCCATGGTCTCGACCGCCACTCTGGCCATGCGCACGCAGGTTTTGCCACGCTGGATAACGCTCCCTGGCTAGGCCCTGGCGGCGCTGCTCCTGCTGAGCAGCCGCTTTGCCGACTGGTTGCCCCTGGTGTTTCCGCTGTGGGTGCTCATAATAAGCACGTACATTCTGATTGAGAATCTCCGCGGGACAAGGATGGACACAGCAGGGCAGGCTGGAGTTGGAAAGGTTTTGTCGATAATTTTGTTGATAATACGAAAGAAAGGCAACAGGAATGACAAGAGGCATTGCAAGCCGCAATTTCCCTTCTTAAATTTGATGATGAGTAAATTCCCTATCTAAGGTGTCAGATATGTCGTTTAAGATTGAAGAGCTTCTGCGACTCGAAGAGACCCGGGATGGCAAGAAGTCCTGGAAAAAGTGGGGCCCATACCTCAGCGAGCGGCAGTGGGGCACCGTGCGGGAAGATTACAGCGAAAACGGAGATGCCTGGAACTTCTTCACTCATGATCAGGCCCGTTCCCGGGCCTACCGCTGGGGGGAAGACGGCTTGGGAGGAATCCCCGACGACAAGCAGCGGCTCTGGTTCCGCAACGACTGGGCGTCGTGGGTGGCCAGACCCTCGGAGAAACCAATGCTCAAGCAGATCGAGGGGCCGGCAGGTACGAGGGCGATTGCCGCGGCGCACCCCATCCTCGGCGAGTACTTCCTGTACTGGGAAGGCGAGGCGCCCCTGCTCTTTACCGAGAATGAAACCAACCACGCCCGGCTGAGTCTCGACTATCCGGACGCGGGCCCGTATCTCAAGGACGGCATCAACGACTATGTGGTGCACGGCCAGCAGGGCGCGGTGAATCCGGCCAATACCGGCAAGAAAGTGTAGGCTCACTACCGGGTCAACGTCAAGGGGGGCGAGACCGCGGTGATCCGCCTGCGGCTCACTAATTCACCTCTGGGATTGAAGCGCAAACCCTTTGGGAAGAATTTTGCTGAACTCTTGGCGCGAAAACTCCGTGAGGCCGATGAGTTTTACCAGTCGGCGACCCCTTCATCGGTGAGCGCCGACGCCGCCCAGGTGATGCGCCAGGCCATCGCCGGGATGCTCTGGTCCAAGCAGTATTACCACTGGGACGGCGATCATTGGCTGGAGGAGCACTATGCCCATCCTCTGCATCACGGGAGCCGCGACTTCCGGAACCGGGAGTGGTTCCACATGATCAACGAGGACATCATCTCGATGCCGGACAAGTGGGAGTACCCCTGGTACGCCGCCTGGGACCTCGCCTTCCACACGCTGCCGCTCGCCATCGTGGACCCCGACTTCGCCAAGGAGCAGATGGAACTGATGCTTCGCGGGATATACCTCCACCCCAGCGGCCAGCTTCCCGCCTACAAGTGGAACTTCAGCGACGTCAACCCCCCGGTCCACGCCTGGGCCACCCTGTTCCTGCACCGCACCGAGCAGGCCCTGCGGGGGAAGGCGGATGTCGATTTCCTCAGAAAGGCCTTCAACAAGCTCATGCTGAACTTCACCTGGTGGGTGAGCCGCAAGGACCGGTTCGTCAAGAACGTCTTCGAGGACGGCTTCTACTACGACCTCTTGCGGCTCCCCGACGGCAGCGCCACGCGGCTCAAGGTGCGCTCCATGGTGGGGCTCCTGCCCCTATGCGCCACGACGGTGATCGAGCAGTGGCAGCGCGAACGCGTGCCGCAGGCAACAGCCGCGTATCAGGCACGCCTGCGCCAGATACCCGAGCTCCTGGCGTCCATCCACCCCACGGGGCCGGGCCACCTTGGGGTGGCCGAGCGGGGGATCATTGCCCTGGTCAATCCGGAGCGGCTCCGCCGGATCCTTTCCAAGATGCTCGACGAGAACGAGTTCCTGAGCCCCTACGGCATCCGCTCGCTCTCCAAGTTTCATGAGCAGCATCCTTACATCTTCCATGTAAACGGCCAGGAGTACCGCGTGGACTATCTGCCTGGCGAGTCGAACACCGGCATGTTCGGCGGCAACTCCAACTGGCGGGGACCCATCTGGATGCCGGTGAATGCCGTGGTCATCCGGGCGCTGCTCAATTTCTATCTCTACTATGGTGATACCTTCAAGATCGAATGCCCCACCGGCTCCGGCCAGATGATGAACCTCTTTGAGGTGAGCAAAGAGATCGCGCAGCGACTGACCCGTATCTTCCTGATGGACGAGCAGGGCAAGCGCCCGGTTTACGGGAGTACGGAGAAGTTCCAGAGTGCCCCTCACTGGCGCGACTACATCCTGTTCTACGAGTACTTCCATGGGAATAACGGGGCCGGGTTAGGCGCCAGCCACCAGACCGGCTGGACCGGACTGGTGGCCAAGTTCATCCAACTTTTCGGCTTTCTCGATCCGCAGAAACTCCTGGAGGCTGGCAAAGGTGCCGCGTTCCGGCCTGAAGGCTCGGGGGGTGGGGTGAAGACATGAAACCAAGCAGCGGGCGCTGCTGATCGCAATAAATATATAGACCCCGGCCAAGGGATGGCGAGTATTATCTAATTTTTAAGATCTTACTGGCAGACTAGCCAAAGGATAACAAGGGCTATGAACAAAAGAATCATGGTGCTCTGCTTGGTCTTCCTGGGGGTGCTCTTAAGCACCCCGGCTTGGCCCTGGGACCCCACCGAACTGCCCCCGGGCTTTACCGTGGAGACCCCCGGCTCTCCCGTGGAATTGGATAACAAGCCCCTATTCGTTCTCAAGGTACGGTTCAAGACCATGAGCCCTGAGCAGCGGGCTCAAATTGTCAGCGAGCGCCTCAAAAAACTGGCCCAGGACCCCACCTTTCGCCCCGACACCATCACGGTGCGGGATTGGGAATTAAGCTCGGACATTATGGTGGGCGACCAGGTCATCCTGGCAATCTGGGCTTTTGAGGCTAAGGTGGAGGGAAAGACGGATAACGAATTGGCCCAGGAGTATGCCGAGAGGATGCGCCAGGCCATTGCCGCATATCAACAGGAACACAGCCTGACCAACCTGCTCGTCAGTATTATCAAGACAATCCTGGCCTTGCTGGTGCTGGTCGCCTTGATCATCCTGGTCAACCGCGGGATGCGCCGTCTCAATCGGACCATTTTGGCCTCGGAACGCATACGCGGCGTAAAGGTTGGGGGGGTCGAGTTTTTTACGGCCTATCGCCTTAAAATCGTGTGGGTCAACGCCCTCAAAATAGCCCGGTTCCTGATCATCTTGATTTTCGTTTATGCTTATTTCCACCTGGGTTTGAGCTTCTTCCCCTGGACCCAGAGATATGCCCTGCAACTATTTAATAGTGTGTTCGGAGCCGTCAGGGCCATGGGCGAGGCCATCTGGGACCAAACCCCCGCCCTGGTTTTTCTCGCTGTCCTCTTTCTAATAACCCGGTATGTCTTGAAGACGCTGCGCTATTTCTTTGACCAGGTGGGCGCAGGGAAGGTGACCGTCGCCGGCCTGGATGCCGAAGTCGCCCCCATGACCTATAAGCTATTACGCTTATTGATCATTGCCTTCGTGGCGGTGGTTGCCTATCCCTATGTTCCCGGCTCCCAGTCTCCGGCCTTTAAAGGCATCTCCATCTTCCTGGGGGTGCTTTTCTCCCTGGGCTCAACCTCTGCCGTTGCCAACCTGATCGCGGGAGTCAACCTCACCTATCAGCGATCTTTTCTTGTGGGGGACATGATCAAGATCGGGGAGGCCGTGGGGATGGTAGTGGAGCGCAAGCTCTATTTTACCCGCATCAAAACATTTAAACACCATATCGTTACCATTCCCAACGGCACCATTCTCACCAGCCACGTCACCAATCTCAGCCAGGCGATCAGACAGGGTGACAGCCTTATCCTACATACCAGCGTCACTATAGGCTACAATGCCCCATGGAAGACAGTCCATGCCCTGCTCATCGAGGCGGCGAAGACCACGAGCCACATTCTCCAGAGTCCGCCTCCCTTCGTGCTGCAGACCGCACTTAATGATTTTTATGTGACCTATGAACTGAACGCCTATACCGAGGCCCCGGAGAAAATGCCCAGGATTTACGGCGAACTACACCAGAATATCCAGAACAAGTTCAATGAAGCCGGGGTGGAGATCATGTCGCCCCATTACACTCAGCTGCGGGACGGCAACCAGACCGCCATTCCGGCGGATTACCTGCCGCCGGATTACGAAACCCCGGCAATCAGAATCACCTTGGAAAATAAAGAAAAGAAGAGCAGCAAGTAATCCGGGCTCGGCTGCCAGCAGGAATCGACGATGCACTATCCTTCCCTTTACCAGATCAACACCCGGGTTTGGCTCCGGGAGCTTTCTGAACGTTTGGGAAGGTCAGCGACTCTGGCCGATATTCCCGATGAGTTCCTTGACCAGATAGCCTCCTTGGGCTTCGACTACGTCTGGTTCCTGGGTTTGTGGCAGACCGGCGCGGCCGGACGTCAGGTATCTCTAACCCATGCTGATTGGCTCAAAGAGTTTCAGGCGACTATCCCTGGTTTCACCGAGGCCGACGTCAGTGGCTCGCCTTTCGCGATTACGGGTTACACCCTGCACCGGGATTTCGGCCAGGAGACGGACCTCTTAAACCTGAAAGAGCGCTTACGGGAAAGAGGTCTCAAGCTCATCGCGGACTTTGTCCCCAACCACACCGCCCCTGATCATCCCTGGGTGGAGCAGCACCCGGAGTTCTATGTCCAGGGAAGCGCCGCTGACCTGGAACGGGAGCCCCATAACTACCGGCAGGTGGAAACTGCTTGCGGCTCTCTCATCCTGGCCCATGGCCGGGACCCCTACTTCCCGGGCTGGCCTGACACCTTCCAGCTCAACTACCGGCACCCGGCCCTCAGGGAAGCGATGACGCAGATGCTCCTCAATCTCTCCGAGATCGCCGACGGGGTGCGCTGTGACATGGCTATGCTGATTCTCCCCGAGGTCTTCCAGCGCACCTGGGGCGAGCGGTCTTTGCCCACCGACGGTTCCCCACCCGTGGACGAACCGTTCTGGCCGGAGACCATCGGGCGGGTCAAGGCCAAGACCCCAGGCTTTATTTTTATGGCAGAAGTCTACTGGGATCTAGAGTGGACCCTCATGCAGCAGGGCTTTGACTATTGCTATGATAAGAGTCTCTACGACCGTCTCCTGTCCCGGGATGCCGCGGAGGTGCGAGCCCATCTTTGGGCTGATCTGGCTTATCAGAACAAGCTGGCGAGGTTTCTCGAAAACCACGATGAGCCCCGGGCGGCCCATGATTTTCCGCAACCTGTTCACCAGGCGGCGGCGGTGGTCACCTACTTCACTCCCGGCCTGCGGTTCTTCCACGAAGGTCAACTGGAAGGCCGTCGAGTGAAAGTCTCAATGCACCTGGGGCGCCGCCCTAAGGAGGCGATTGATCCACTCCTGGAGAAATTTTATGGCAAACTGCTGGCCTGCCTAAAGCGCTCGGAGGTCCGGGACGGCCGCTGGCAGCTCTTGGAAACCCGTCCAGCCTGGGACGGCAACCTCACCTGGGACCGATTCCTGGCCTTCGCCTGGGAAGGTGAGGCGCATCAGCGCCTGCTCATCGCGGTAAACTATGGCCCCGACCAGGGCCAATGTCACGTGGCCTGGCCCTTTGTTGATCTGAAGGGGAAAAAGGTGACGCTCAAGGACCTGATGCATGGGGCCAGCTATGAATGGGAGGGCGACGCCTTGCTAAATATAGGCCTTTACGTGGACTTGCCGGCCTGGGGATTTCATGTGTTTACATGGTAAGGGGACACTCTGCTATCTCTTTATCCGCTGAGCTATAATTTCCTTACCAAGTTTGATATTGATTTCAAATACTTCAAACTTGGCCCCCCATCCGGTCTTATGGGGCGGAACTTTTCCCTCAGTCACTGGACCAGCTCTCTAATACCATTTCGCAATCAAAAGATCTTGAACTGTAGGGGCGAATCTTGTATTCGCCCTGTGCGGGCGGGCGAACACCAGGTTCGCCCCTTGTATATTAGCAAAGTACCTGGGCATGTTTCCCAATACTCGCTATGGTTGGTAAGATATGTGCCCTGACTTATCCAGGTTGTCTCCCCCGGGCCCGGGAGGGGTCATTGATTACCGGGAAGCCGTAATTCACCTTGCTGTACCGGGCCCCCAGCCACAGGTTGGCCTCAAAGGGCAGAAAGAACTGCAGGCCCCCGGCGAAATTGTTGTTCCACTGGAAATTGTTGCGCAGATAGCCGTCCTTGGATTGCCGGCTGGCGGAAAAGTGGTAGCCCACCAGATTACCTAAACCTCCATCCACCGATCCTGGTTGAAATAGGTATTGAAGGAAGAATAGCCGGAGGAAATCTTGACCTCGGGTTTCACCTGGTCGGGCTTCTTCCCCTTTTTGGTGATGATGTTGATGACCCCGCCGATGGCAAAGGGGTGCAGCACCGAATGGGCCCCCCGGATGATTTCCACCCGGTCGATATCGTCGACGGTCAAGGTGGACCAATCCACCACGTACCTGCCCATCTGGCCGGTGTGGTTGATGCGGCGGCCGTCGATCTCCACCACCAGGCGCCCCTCGCTCAATCCCCGGATGGCGATCTCACCCCCCGGACTGGCCATCATGGCATTGTGGCGGAGCACGTCGATGCCGCCGATCTCCTGGAGCACGCCCTCCAGGGTGCGCACATATCCCGGCTTCTTGAACTGGTCCATGCGGATGATGGTCTTGTCGGTGTTGATCTCCACCCCCGGTTGGGGGGCCATGATGGTGATCGGTTCCAGTAGCACAGGCTCCTCTTTGGCCTGCGAAGTTTCTGCGGCCGGGACCGCCACAGAAAACGCCAGGAGTAGAGCCGCCAGGACCAGGCAAACTTTCAGCTTCTTGGCGAGCCTCATGCGTTCTCCTTTCCTTTCCGGTTATTACCGGCAGCGCCGAGGCCGCGCCAACTTGCTTCACCAGGGTAAATGAGGTAAATATCAAATTGGTTGTGGCCTCGGCTGCAGCCGCGGGGAAGGCCGGCCTGCTTCCTTGCCCGGGACAGCCGGCCTTCCCTTCTTTTGCCGATATTCCCCTTGGTGGTTGATTATCCCCCTGGCAGTAAAATTGTTGCAGGTGTTAAGGCTCTGAAATCACCATGACCTGATTGGCCGCGAACCAAAAAGGTTAAGCAAAAACCCGGCGGCTATTCCTGGTATTTCCCCGCCAGGGGGTCTTTACCGTGGGGAAAGATGGAGGCAAAGGCGTCAAACTTGTCGATTCCCCTTACGGAGCAGTACTTCATCCCCCGGTTGCTCCCGGTCATCATCAAGGGTCTGGCCTTTCCCAGGTCCAGGGAGCCATCCGGCAAATACACCGCATCCGCCACCTCCAGGTGCACCACCTGGCCCATGATGAGCACATACTGCTCTTCCTCATATTCTTTCGCCAGGCGGCACTCCATCCAGGCGTAACAGCCGCTGATCCCCGGCGCCTTGACTTGCACCGACGGCTTTTCCAAAAGACCGTCCAGTTCGAATTCATCCGCATCCGGCGGACTGAAGCGGGCCGTGGGGATCACCTTGTCGGCCAGGTCCGTCCCCGGGAAGTTGAGGACAAACTCCCCGGCGGCCCGAATATTGGCCAAGGTGTCCCGCGTCTTGGCCGAGGCGACACATACCAGGTCCAGGGGCCGCAAGACCGGCATCACGCAGGAATAAGGGGCGATATTGCGAATCCCCTCCGGGCTGATGGTGGAGATGAAGGCCACCGGCAGCACCATGAAGGATTCCCGTTTGCAAGGATTAAGAATCATGTCCAAATTCCTCTCCCAAAAGCTGGGGCCTCTAATAACGAAGCTGAATGCCCCCATAGACGGTCGCGGTGGGCAGGGGATAACCCGCGTCCTCCTTGTAGTATTGACTGGTCAGGTTTTCCCTTCCAATAAGTGTCCAAAGAAATCGTGGGCGCGGCGCTGGGCGGCTCTGCAGGCGCGTTTTCCCCGGCAAACCCCAGCAATGGCAGAGACGCCCAGAAGACCAAGAAGGCCCGATACTTAGCCAACGCCTTCTGCCACATCCCCATTTCTCCTTCCTCAATCCAGACGTAAGCCCTCCGTTTCAACAACCCGGCCCGGCTCTGGTAGAAATGGAGATGGGGCCGCGGTTGTCCTGACGCTCCGGTCCTGGAGAGGGCGGCTTCCTTCCTGGCAGGGGGGGCCGCCTTCTCTTGGGAGCAAAACTTTGTGAAATATTTCTTTAACAATTGGGGTAAAAAAAAACCACAAGACTCCACCTTCCCGTGGATGGCCTTCGTGGCTCAGTGCTACAAGGTTTTAGACTTTAGGGTGTTGGGAAAAGGGGTTCAATCCCCTAATTATCAATCTAGGTGTAAAACGGCTGCCAATATTTTGTCAAGAACTATTTCTCTGCCCCGCCCGGGCCGGAGTCGGCGGTCGCCATGCCCTGGAGCGCGGCCCCAGGCGGGCAGAATCTCCGTCTTGGGCCAGAACACCCACCGCCGTCTCCTCCGCATTCTCCAAGACCCGGGCCTCGCTTCCCTGATGGCCTCCCCTGGGCCTGGTTTTTAACATCCATGGTGTCAGGATGCTGGTTACCTGCCGATAGAAGACGGCCCCGGAGAATTGTTCCCTTCCCTTTTTCTTCTTGACAGAGGGAAAATATTTTTTATGATGTTCACTAATTTCAGCGTACAGGCGCCCTTCGGGGCTTAAAAGGGAAGCCGGTGCAAGTCCGGCATGGTCCCGCCGCTGTAACCGGGGACGAAACCTGCGTGATGCCACTGTTTGGCTGGAGCCGAATGGGAAGGCGCAGGGAGTAGGCGGATCCGGAAATCAGAAGACCTGCCTGTATGTCAGCGGTTATACCCCCACGCGTGATGGGGGCTGACCCGGCCGGCGCAGGGATGGAAAACCTGCCCGGCCGCTCCTGGGGACAAAGCAAACTGGGTGCAATCCTTGGGTCCGTTCTTGGACTCAAGGATTTTTTTTTGCATGGAGAGTTCCAGTGCCCAAAGGATTAGCGACGGCAAGACGGAAAGAGGAAGGAGGGGCGGTACCCGGCCAAGAGTCCCTGCCCCTCCTTCAGACCAACCCTCAGCGCATAAAGATCGGCCCTCTTCATTTCTACCAGAACCAGGGCCGAGGCGCAAATCGAAAGGAGAAGGAGAGTGACTATGCGGCGGAGGTTCTGGTGTACCTGGATCATGGGGTTCTCGTGGTTATTGTGCCTGGGGATGCCCTCCCCGAGTTGGGCCCAAGGGGCTGAGGAGCAGGTGACAGTGGCATCCCCGGCAGAAAGCCAAAGGACCGGGGCCCCGGCTGCCACCCCGGCTGCCCCCGAGAAGGTAATGGCTTTGGATAAGATTGTGGTGACGGCCACCAAGACGGAACGCAATCCCGACGATGTCCCGGCCAGCATTACCATTATCACCAAAGAGGACATCAGAAAACGGAACGTCCAAACGGTGGATGAAGCCCTGGCCCAGGTCCCCGGGGCCTTCGACAACCGGCGCCGCATCTGGGGGGATAGCATGACCAATGTGAATCTCCGGGGTTTCCCGGCGGACGGCCAAAAACGCACCCTGGTCCTCCTAGACGGCCAGAATATTGCCAACGCCTTTAGCAACTCCGTGGCCTGGAGCAGCATACCGGTGGAAAATATCGAGCGCATCGAGGTGATCCGGGGGCCTTTTTCCGCGCTTTACGGCGGCAACGCCATGGGCGGGGTCATCAATATCATCACCAAGACCCCCAAGAAACTGGAATTGGTGGCCCAGGGCGGCTACGGCACCTATGACTCCTGGACCTACTATCTGGGAGCGGGGGACCGCCTCTGGGATAGAGTGAGCGTGCAGGCGGGGTTTAATTATCGCCTCTCCGCCGGCTATCCCAGCTCCATGGTGAACAAAACGGCCACCCCGGGGACCTCGGCGACCAATGTGGTGGGCTGGCAACCCACCCAGACGACCACCGGCAGCCCCACCTATCGCATCGGCGATACCGGGGATTACAATTGTAACGATTACAGCCTCAACGCCAAGATCAGTTGGGATCTGGCCCCGGGCCATAAGATGGTCTTCAGCACCCTGCAGAGCTGGAGCGACTTTGGCTATGGTATGTACCATTCCTATCTGCGCAACGCCGCCACCGGCGCCACGGTGGTCAATGGCACCGTGGGCCTCCAGGGCACCAACACCCGCTTTCGGAATCTCCAGGAAGGCGCCTTCCTGAACAGCGATGGCCGGGACCAGATCCAGGTTTATGATCTGACTTCCGAACACCGGATCACGGAGAGCACCAAAATCAAGCTCCATGGCGGCCTGTTGAACCAGCCCACTAATTGGAGCGCTACTCCCAGTTCCTCCGACCCCCAGACCACCTTCAGCGGCGGTCCGGGAACCTCCTCCTTCTCCCCCAGCCAGAACTGGGTGGCGGAGTTGCAGGTGGATCAAGCCCTGGGCCAGAAGCAGCTGTTGGTGGGAGGGATCTCCTATAACACCGGCTGGTCGAACACCAAATCGTATACGGTGAACAATTGGCGGAACCCGGAAGCGGTATCTGTCCTCAATTATCTGAGCGGCGGCCGGGACCGGAATCTCGGGCTCTACCTCCAGGACGAAATCGCCTGGCATCCTAAGTTCAATACCATCCTGGGGGTGCGCCTGGATTGGTGGCAAACCTATGGTGGCAATTACATGCAGACCACCGGCGACCCCATTGTCTACCTGCCCAGCCGGAGCCAACTGGCCCTCAGCCCCAAATTCGCCGTGCTCTACCGCCCCCTGGAGTGGATGACCTGGCGGGCCTCGGTGGGGCGGGCCTTCCGGGCCCCCAATATCTATGAACTTTACCGCACCTGGCTCACCAGCAGCGGCACCCTGTACAAGGGCAATGCCAACCTGAACCCCGAAACCACCTGGTCCTGGGAGATCGGCGCCACCTTCAAACCTTTTAAAGGGACGGTCTTGACCTTCACCTACTATGAAAATTACATCAACGACCTGATTTACCGGGTCACCGACCCATCCGACCCCAGCGGCAAGACACAGCTGTATGAGAATGCCGCCAAGGCCACCATCAAAGGGGTGGAACTGGAGATCACCCAGAAGCTCTGGTCCTGGCTGGAAATTTTCGGCAACACCACCCTGCTGGACGCCCGGATTAACGACAACCCCTATAATCCGGATTCCGTGGGCAGAAAAATCACCTCCACCCCCCGGCAGCAATTCAACTTCGGGGTGACGGCCACCTATTGGAAGATCAAGGCCTACCTCTCGGGACGCTACGTCAGCAAGATGTTCAGCCGGGACGACAACAGCGATGTGGTCAATAATGTCTATGGGTCCTATGATCCTTACTTCACCCTGGACACCAAGGTGATCTTCTCCCCGGTGAAGTATGTGGACCTCTCCCTGGCCGTGAATAACCTGTGCGACCGGGAATACTACCAGTATTACCCCAGCCCCGGCCGGACCATCTGGACCCAGGTGACCCTGAAATATTGAGGGCATCAGGGGACTGTTAGGTCAACAGCATAAAGGATACGAGATGGATTTAAACCTGGTTTTGTGGCTCGGCGGCATGCTTTTCAGCCTGAGCATTTTTGTGGTCAAGGTGGGCTTTGGCCTGGGTTTGGGGCGGCTGGGCTGGAAGGGAATCTCTCTGACCCTGGGTTTGTATCTGGGCATTTTCCTGCTGGCGGCCCCCTTATCCGCGGGCTTGATAAAGCTACTGGAGCCGGTGGTGAGAAAAGGTCCTTATCTCCATGCCCTCATGGCCGCGGGCCTGATTGCCTGGGGCATATACGTCATCCACCGGCTGGCCGGGCCGGGTCCGGCGGGCGGCCTGCCAGCCAAACCCCACATTGCCCCGGCCCCCGACCCGGACCGGCTGACCCATCGCCCGGTCCTCTTTCTCCTGGTTCCCTGCCCCGTGTGCCTTACGGCCATTATCTTTTCCACCTGGGCGGCCTTACAGGTGTTTAAGCTGCCGGCGTTGGCGGTGGGCGCCGGGCTGGGCCTTACTTTTATTATCCTGTCCCTGCTGGTTTTCCTTTTCATCAGACTCTTTACCCTCAGGTCAACGCTTCTCAGCAAGCGCCTTGCCCTGGGGCTCAGCATGATCGGCATCGGCCTTTATTTTCTTACTTCCCTCTTTCTGCCGGCCCAGATTGAGGCGGCCAAGAGTGTTTATCAATCATTTGTCACCGAAGGCGGCAGTATTGCCTTCGGGGACCACCTGGGGGTGTTTTTGCTGCTTTTCGCAGCCATGTTGATCGGCTTTCTCCTCAAAAAAAGACCCGAGGTTAGCGAATGAATATCCTGGCAGGTCTGGAAACGTTTCTCTATGTCATCGCTTCCGCCCTTTTTTATCCGGTGGTGATTGGGCTCATTCTTCTTACCTTCTGGATCGTCATTTCCTTTGGCTCCCTGATGCGGGAATATCTGGAGCGGCGTCAGGGGCACCTGGCGGCGCTATTAAGCTATCAACGGCTCCTTGACTCCCTGGCCCTGACCCCGGGGGAGGACCTGGAGCTGGACCTGGAGAGGCGGCTGCAGGTGGCGGAACTGGAGCTGATTAAAAGTTTGGATAAAATCCGGTTCGCCATCCGGGTGGGCCCGGCCGTGGGCCTGATGGGGACCCTGATCCCCATGGGCATCTCCCTGGCGGCCCTGGCCCAGGGAGACATGCCCAAAATGGCCGGCAGCATGGTGACCGCGTTCACCGCCACGGTCATCGGCCTGGCCTGCGGGGTGGCCGCCTACCTCATGTCCCTGGTCCGGGAAAAATGGGTGCGGGCCGACATGCGGGAGATGGAATACCTCACCGAACTGCGCCTGCGGCAGGCCCAGGGGCAAAGGTCAAAGATCAAGGGGGGAGGGGAAGATGAGTTTCCTAAAAAGACGGCGGCGATTCGATAGATACGACGAACCCCTGGAAGACCCCATCTCCGGGGTGGCCAACCTCTTTGACGCCAGCGTGGCCTTTATTGTCAGCATGATGATCGCCCTCTTTATGGCCTATAACATGCTGGACCTGGTGAATCCCAAGTCGGAGGTGACCATCACCAAAAAGAACGCGGCCGGGGAGATGGAGATCATTACCAAGAAAGGCAAGGAAATTAAGGTGACCAAGGTGACGGATAAGAGGTTGAGCGGGGAGGGGATCAGGCTGGGCACGGCCTATCGGCTTAAGGATGGCCGGGTGGTGTATGTGCCGGAATAAAACGGTCAGCTCCGGCCACGCCCCCCGCTCCCGGACCAGGACCCTCCTCTGCCTGGGCTGCCTGCTGTTTTGTCTGTTCACGGCCCCGGGGTGGGCTAAAGTTGCGCCCATCGACGTCAGCCTGCTCCTGGGGGATATCCCCGCCAAGACCGCCATTGAGGCGGTGAAGGCCCTTTACCGGGAATATCCCCATCTTCAGTCCAAGGTGAAATTCCACCTTTATCCCAACCTGCAGCCAGGGGCCCGGGGGCAAGACCTGTCGCCGGTGAGCCGCTCCCGTCTCATTTTCATCATGATCATGGGCAACCGCCAGGTGGAGGCGGCCAGGCCCGAACTGGAGGAGGCCATCAAACAGGGGGGCAAGGTCTACGGGGTGATGGGCGGTTCTCTGCCTGCCGACCAGAAGCAGATGGGCCTCAGGATCGATAAAAATATTATGGCCTACTTCAGCGCCGGCGGTCTGGAAAATATTAAAAACGCCCTCCTTTATGCCTTAAATAAGGACTTCTCCCTGCAGGTTTCCTTCCAGCCGCCCCGGGAAATTCCCCCTCTGGGCATCTATTGCTATAAAACCAAAAAAGTCTTTACGGACTTCCAGGCATACAAACAGGCCTATGCCGCCTACCGGCAAGGCAAACCCTGGATCGGGGTGATTGGTTACAAATACCATGTGGGCCTGGGTCAGGTAAGGGACCTGGAGGCCATCAGCCGCAGCCTGGAAGGGGCGGGATTTAACGTCCTGCCGGTGTATGGCCCCATTGAGGCCATTTTCGAAAAGTTCTTTTGCCAGGATGGCGGTCCGGCCGCCGCCCCCGGCTCCGGCCAAGCCGGAAGTCAGGACCATGGACCCCACCCCCTTCTCAGCCGGGTGCGGCTGGTTATCGCCCTGGGGATGAAGGTGGGGATCAATCCCCTAGTCCTCATACCCCTGTTAAGCAAACTGAAGGTCCCGGTCATCAACGCCATCTCCCTTTACGGCCAGTCCCGGGAGGCCTGGGAGAAGTCACCCGTGGGCCTGGATATCTTTTCCCGTTCCTTTCTGGTGGCCAACCCGGAGATGGCGGGGATTATCCAGCCCACGGTGGTGGCCTCCAAGGAGAGAAGGGTCGATCCAGCCACGGGGTTTGAGTATATCGTGGAAGAACCGATCCCTGAACGGATAGCCAGGCTCACCGCCAGGGTGAAGGCCTGGATCAATCTTCAGGACAAACCCAACCGGGAGAAGAAGATTGCCCTGGTCTATTACAACTATCCGCCGGGGAAGAACAATATCGGCGCGACGACGCTGAATGTGCTGCCTGACAGTTTGTGGGAGATACTCCGCAGCCTTAAAGAGGCAGGCTACGATCTGGGGGGGCGGGAGCCGGTGAGCAAGGAGCAGCTCTTTCAGGACATTCAGAATTACGGCCGCAATATCGGCAACTGGGCCCCGGGGGAAGTGGCCAGACTGGCCCAGAGGGCGGAAAAAACGGTCTTCTCCGGCAAGGCCCAGGAGGGCGGGGGCGGGGGACCGGTGCTGATTCCCCTGACGGTTTATCAGAAGTGGTTTAAAGAGTTGCCCCCCGGCCTGCAGAAATTCATTCTGAAAAGCTGGGGCCCGGTGGAGCAGAGCAACATCATGATCTGGCGGGACGCCCAGGGCGCAAAATTTCTGGTCATCCCCGCGGTGCGTTATGGCAACCTCCTGTTCACCCCGCAGCCGGCCCGGGGCTGGGAACAGGATATCAAGAAAGCTTATCACGACGTCCACGTCGCCCCCCATCATCAGTACGTCGCCTTTTACCTCTGGCTGCAAAAGGGCTTTAAAGCCGATGCCGTGGCCCATATCGGCACCCACGGCACCCATGAATGGCTGCCGGGAAAAGAAGTGGGGTTCACCCGGGAAGACCCCCCGGAGGTCTTGATCCAGGACCTGCCCAATATCTATCCCTACACCGTGGATGACGTGGGAGAAGGGCTCCAGGCCAAGCGCCGGGGCCTGGCGGTGATCATCGACCATATGACCCCACCCTTTGATCAGGCCGGCATGAATAAAGAATTGAAGGAACTTGCCGCCCTAATCAACGACTACGGGGTCGCCAAGGAAAAGAGCTCCTCCCTGGCCGCAGCCAAACTCCAAGAGATCAACGCGCTGGCCAAACAGCAAGGCTTGCTCACCGACCTCAAGATGGCGGAGATCAAGACCGAGGGCCAAATTGAAGAGGTGGAGCATTACCTTAAAGAGATTGGGGAAAAACAGACCCCTTTTGGCATGCATACCTTGGGGAAATCACCGGTGGAGAAATACCGCCGCACGACCGCGGAGGCTATTCTTGCCATTGAGAAAGGGTTAACTGGGGAGGAGAGGCAAGCCAGGCTCGCGGACTTGGAAGATAGAATAAAGCGCTCCGGACCCAGCGAGATGGAGGCCTTAATCGCCGCCCTTTCCGGCCAATACGTCCAGGCGGCCCAGGGGAACGACCCCATCAGAAACCCCGATTCCCTGCCCACCGGGAAAAACTTTTATGCCTTTGATTCCACCAGGCTTCCCGCCTCCAAGACGTATGAGATGGGGGCCCAGCTGGCCCGGGAATTGATCGCAGGCTATCAAGCCAAGCACGGGCAATACCCCGACAAACTTTCCTTTGTCCTCTGGGCCACGGAAACCATCCGCCATGAAGGGGTGATGGAGTCCCAGATTATGTATCTGCTGGGGATTAAACCCCAAAGGAACGAGCGGGGCCGGGTTATCGGGGTGGAGGTCATACCCAGGAAGGAGCTGGGCCGGCCCAGGATTGACGTCGCCATGGTCCCCTCCGGACTTTACCGGGACCTCTTCCCCAACCTCATGGATTTGCTGGACCAGGCGGTGACCTTGGCCAAAAAGCAAAATGAAGCGGACAACATCCTCCGGGAGAATATCCTGCGGACCCAGAAGATGCTGAGGGCAAAAGGCCTCGCTTTGGAACAGGCGGAAAGGCTGGCCGCGGTGCGGCTCTTCACCACCCCTCCCGGCGCTTACGGGCCCAATCTGGATAAGGTGATTACCAAGTCTGACACCTGGGACACCGAAAGGCAGGTGGCCGATGTTTATCTCCTGCGGATGAGCCATTTATATGGGCAGGGGTTTTGGGGGGAGAAGATTCAAAAATCGGATAAAAAGACCCGGCAGGCCGAGGATCTCAGCCTGACCCTGTTCAAATCCGCGCTGTCGGGCACCAAGATGGCGGTGCATAGCCGGGCCGGCAATCTCATCGCCACCCTGGACACCGATGATTTCTTCCAGGAACTGGGGGGGATGGCCATGGCCATCCGTACCCTGGACAAAAAAACGCCGGAAGTCTATGTTACCAATATGACCAATCCGGCGCGCCCCCAACAGGATACCCTGGAAAGATTCATGGGGCGGGAAATGCGCTCCCGCTACCTTAATCCGGCCTGGATCAAGGCCATGATGAAAGAGGGCTATGCCGGGGCCCGGTTCGTCGACAAGGTCATCGAGCATCTCTGGGGCTGGCAGGTGACGGTGCCCGAGGCGGTGGACGCGGCCAAGTGGAATGAGATGTACGAGACCTATGTCCTGGATAAGAACGGCCTGGATATCAAGAAGATGTTTAAAGACGCCCAGAATATGTGGGCCTATCAATCCCTGGTGGCCCGGATGCTGGAGACGGTGCGCAAGGGATACTGGCGGCCTGATAAAAAGGTGACGGCCAGGTTATCCCAGGAGTATGCCGGGAGCGCCGCAGAGGTGGGCCTGGCCTGTTGCGATCACACCTGCAATAATCCCTTGTTGACTGAATTTGCCGCCGCGGTGCTGATGTCCGTGCCGGGGATGGAGAACCAGGCGCAGCAATTTAAAGAGGCCCTGGAAGCCGTGAAGAATCCCCAGGCCGGGAAAGCCCAGGCTCCGGACGCCAAAAAATCTTCCCAGGATTTACCGGCCAAGGATTCCCCGGCCTCTGCGGACGGCAGCCGCCAAAAAGTGGAAGGCTACGAAGTCCAGGAGGTAAATAAATCTGGGTTCTCCGCCGCGCCCATCCCCTATCTGTTTATCCTGGGATTTCTCATCTTCCTGTTCCTCCTGCGGCTAGGCTGGAGAAGGAAGGGCGATAAAAAAGGCAGATAAGGGAGAGGCAGGCGACACCCCCATGATTTCCGAGACCCCATTATGAAGGTCCCCCTGGTTCTGGCGGCCTTCGGCACCACCACCGCCGCCGGCAAGTCCTATGCCCTGCTGGAAGAACACCTCCGGGCGGCCTTCCCGGGCCATGAAGTGCACTGGGCCTTTTCTTCCCGGATGGTCCGGGACTTTTCCCGGCAGCGCCGGGGCCGGCAGGTGCCAGGTCCGGTGGAAGTCCTGGAGGCGCTGGCGGCCCGGGGTTTTAAATGGGCCGTGGTCCAGTCCCTCCATCTCCTGGCCGGCCACGAATTTTATCGTTTGGTGGCGGAGGTGGAGGCCTGCCGGCTGCGCACGTCCATGGGCCTGCCCCTGTTCTGGGCGCCGGAGGATTATCAAGCCTTCCTGGAGGCCCTGGCGGCCAAGCTGGACATTATCGGCCAGGAGGAGGCCGTCATTTTGGTGGGACATGGCACGGATCACGCCAGTTGGGCCACTTACCTTGCTCTCCAACACCTGCTGTCCCAACGCTTCGGCCCCCGGGTCCATATCGGGGTCATAGAGGGCCAGCCCTCCCGGGAAGAGGTCCTGGCCACGGTGGTCCGGGCCGGCGTGAAGCAGGTAAGGCTTCTCCCCCTCATGCTGGTGGCGGGCCGTCACGTCCAGGAAGATCTGGCCGGGCCGGAAGATTCCTGGACGACGTCGCTACAGGCAGCCGGGCTGACCGTCACCCTGGAGGCCACCGGCCTGTTGTCATACCCGGGAGTAATAAAAATTTTCCAGGACCATATCGCCCAGGCCCTGGATGCCATACCCGGAGGGGATCAGGACCGGTAGCCAAGGCACTTTGGGGCCTTATACCAAGCCGCAATCCAACGGCAATTTCCCTGTAGGGGCGAACCTGGTGTTCGCCCGCCCGCACAGGGCTAATGCCAGATTCGCCCCTACAGTTCGATGTCTTTTGATTGCGAAATGGTATCAGACAATCTGGTTTTCCTGTGGCACCGGCAGATGGAACACAAAAATTTTCCGATTAAGGGGGGTGGATCAGAAAACCTTTTTGATAAAGGTCTTCCACCGCCCTGGCCATGAGGAGCAGCAGATCATCACTGGCGGCTGCGCCGCTTCCTCCCCTGGCCGTCTCCGCTTTTAAAAGGGCCAACAACTCCGCGGGGGTGGCCGCGCCGTTTAAATTCTTCAGAAGCCACATCACCAGAGGCGACACCTCCACAATCTTGTCCAGGGCATGGTTGTAAAGAAGGAGGACTTGATGGTCATGGGGGCCATCATTCTTACTGTCCCCCGGCTCACCAGGCCAATGGGAAAATATTCCCACTGTCTGCTTTTGGGGGAGGATCAAGGGTAATCCCCACATTGCGGGGCGCAACCCTAAACCCTCCCGTCCGGCCTCCCGGGTTTTCCGGTACAAGTCTCCCAGGGCCGCGGCCCCGGCTTGGGAGAGGAAAATGAGGGTGTGGGCGTTGATTGACAGACCGGCATAAGGATAGGGGGTCCCCTGATACAAGGCCTCTTGCAAAGACCTTTTAATCCTTTGTGCCTGCTCCGGCTGCGGACCGTAGGCGAATTTCACCGCCAGGGGACTTTTCTCCCGGTCCGCGACCGCAAGCCCATAGGCACTGGGATTTTTTTCCACCTGAGAACCCCGCTGGAGTTCGAAAATGCCAAAAGAAAAGGTCGCGGCGCCGTGAGCCTGGGTTTGCACGAATTTTGAGGTTAGTTCCGCTTCTGCAGGCGTCTCTCCCGGGAAACCGAAAAAGAACTGGAGGTTGAAGGCTAACCCGAGGCGGCGGCAGTCCCCGATGATCCGGCGGATTTCCCCGGGGCTGGTCCCCTTGTCCATGAGAGCAAGGACCCGGGGGGCATAGGATTCCAGGCCGAAGATCAGGTTCAGACAGCCTGCCTCTTTAAGGCGCGCCAACAATTCCCCGGTGAGGGCCGGCTCGAAGCGCACTTCCCCCTGCCAGTAAATGTCGGGCCCCCTTTCTTTGAGGAGGGTGGCCAGGGAACGCAAGGAAGAAGGGGGGATACAGTCATCCACGAAGGAAATGAATTTTCCCTGATGTCGCTGGTGCAGAGCAACCATATCGGCATGGACCCGCTCCGGGCTGCGGACCCGGTGAACCTGCCCCATGGCGGGTGAAACTGCGCAGAAGCGACACTTGGACCAGTAACATCCCCGGGAATTATAAAGGGAAAAGACGTTCTCCGGGGCCAGGTACAAGTCCAGGGGCAGCCCCCGGTAATCCGGGGTGGGGAGGAGGTCCGGATCCTCCATGCCAACAGGGTTCTTCCGCACCTCGCCCTGTACGCGGTAGACCAAGTTGGGGACCAGGGGCAGCGGCCCCCCCTGTTGGAGGGCGGACAGGAGGCTGTGCAAAGGGGTTTCGCCCTCAAAGGCGATGAGAAAATCAACCCAGTCAAATAAATCCGGACAAGCATCCAGGGTATCGTACCAGGCGCTGATGATGTTGCCCCCGAAGATTACCGGCGCCTCCGGCATCCTCTCTTTGAGAAGGGCCGCCAGAGTCATGGCCGGAATGACCTGGCTGGGATAGGTGAGGGAGATGCCCAAGGCGCCGGGAAGGAGATTTGTCAGTCTGGGGAGGAGGCGGGTGCCAAAAAAATCCCTGTAAGGGTTCCCCTGCCGGTCTTTCACCCAGGTCAACAGGTGAGGCAAGGTATCAAAGGCCGGACTCATTGGCCTGGAGAGGCTGAAAAGATGGGGAAACCATGCCGCCCCCAGAATTTCCATGGCTTCCTGGAGGGTACGCTTGGTGTCATGCAGCAACCCGAGGTCTTGGAAACATTGCAGATTCCTTATTTGCTCGACCGCCCCCTCAATTTCCGGGAGCACCAGAGGGGCCTTCAAGGCCGCTTTGGCCAAAAGGGCGTATTCCCCCGCCTCCCCATCATCCAGGGCCTTCTTGCCGTCCAGCCGCTGCAGCCGCTGTTCCATGCGGCTCAGGGCTTGCGCCAGGCCTTCCCCGGTGAGCATATGCAGGGTGAACTCGAGGTTGGCGTCTATCTGGAAGACCTCCCAGCCGCGGCTCCGCAGGAAGGCTGTAAGGGCCGGCAGACTGGCATAAGGCTGGGTGGGGTCCCCCAGGGGTGGGAAAAGGAGGACGACCCTCAATTCTCTTCCCAGACCAGAAAACCCGCGGCTGCCAATTGCTGATAGAAATCCAGCGCGGCTGGCCGGTTCTGCTCCCCCAAGGCGCCAAGGATCTCCCCGAGGCTAAATCTGCCGTTGCAAGGCTTGAGGAGCAGCAAACCGTGGTCTCCCACTTCCACAAGCTTCTCCTGGGAGGGATGAAAGAGATAGTTGGTGGGCATCCTCTTTATTCTCGTCGGTTCTTTGGCATCCGGAACCGCGCCCTGTACCTGTGTGCGGATCACATCGAGATTAAAAAGCAGGGTTAAGGGCACCAGCCCATCTGCCAGTTTGGGGTGGCTGGCGCTTATCACCTCCAAACCTGGAGGGGTTGGTGGGCGGGGCAGTGCTTTGGGTTTTTCTCGGGGGGGCAGGAAAATGAGGTGGGCCCGGGACACCAGGTAAGTTTCTATCAGGGCGCGAAGCATCGGCCGGTCTTTGATCTCTTCCAGGAAAGAGATGGCCTCGTCCCCGCTTAAACCCTCCTCCACCTCGTAATGGGCATAAATTTTCAAGTCCTCCCCAGGGTTGGGAGGCAGGGTCGTAAGGCCGTATGGCGACGGCTGCTGGTATATCGGTGAGCTCTTCTCCAGGATGAAGTTGGTAAAGGCCACATGGCTTATGGCCTCGTGGTGCGCGGCAATAAAGGCCAGGGTCTTTTCCGCCTCCGCCCTGGTCTCGGTGGGAAAGCCGATGAAGAACATGACAAAAGTCCGAATGCCTTGTTCCCGGCAGGCCTGGATAATCTCCCCGGCCTTCTCCGGGATTATGCCTTTATGCATCAGGTCTAAAACCCGCGGCGCCGCCGATTCCAGTCCAAACATGAGCATCCGGCAACCCCCTTGCGCCAATGCAGCCAGAGCCTCCCGGTCCAGGGCAGACTCCAGGCGCATTTCCCCAAACCATTGGTACGGAAGGCCCTGAACTCGAATTTCCTGGGACAGCCGCCGGGCCGCTGGCGGGGGAATGGCTTCATCCGTAAAGTAAAAATAAGAAGTCCCGTATTTCCGAGCCATTTCCTGCAACTCCGCCAGCACCTGGCTTATTGCCTTTTGGCGGAACCTCCCCCGGTAAAGTTGGGCGTGGGAGCAAAAGGCACAGCGGCCCCAGTAACAGCCGCGGCAGATGAGGCCGGGCAAAATAACCTGGGGTGACAGGTAATCCGCCAAAGGCAGGCCGTCAAAATCCGGACAGGGCAGAGCCTCCAGGGCAGGAGGAGGGGGAGGGGGAGGGGGCAGGTAGTGGCTGTCTTCCTCCCGGAAATGGACGAAACCTTTCACCTGGGCCAGATCTCCCCCTCGCCTCCAGGTGGTTAGCAGCTCCAGGAGGGGCAGCTCCCCCTCAAAAGGAATAAAGCCATCCACCATGCCGCTGAAAGGTCGCAGGGCCTCCCAGCCCCCTGCAAAAAAGCAGATCAAGCCCCCACCCACCACCAGGAAAGAATCCCTCAGCCGCTTTTTCAGCAGCCGGGCCAGGGTTAAACCGGGAATTAATTGACAGTAATAGTTGATGGAAATGCCGATAACCGCAGGATTGATTTGGCTCACTTGGGGCAAGCAGGACTCGAAAAAGGGAATAAAGATATTTTCCCGGTCATCTTCGCTAGCCCGGAGCACATCCCCGCTTTGGGTCGGCAGATGGCTCATGGAAAATCCCCGGGGATACCAGCGGACAGGATAGTGGGCCGCGGAAATGAATTCCATGGCCCTGCGGATAATGGTTGCAACCTGGAGATAGGAGGCCCGGGAGGCGTAAGTGGTGGTTTCTTTTAATGCCGCCAGGGCCCGGGGGGTGTTGGCCAGAAGGTAATCCTGGGACAGGAAATTTTCTGCCAGCAGGCGATATTCCCCGGCCTCTGCAGCCGGCAGGTCGCGGTTTTGCTCCAACTCCCCCATACGGCGGGCAATGCGGGCGGCGCAGGCCGTCAGGTTCTCCCTGGACAGGAGGTAATAATAGGAGAGGAGATTAAGGTCGAGAAGGCGCACCTCCTCCCCCTTGGCTCTGAGAAACCCTGCCAGGGAAGCGATCCCCAGGGGCGGGTGGGCTGGGTCCGAGGCCGGTGGAAAGATGAGGAGGGTCCTCATGCGCTTAGGCTGCCCCCTGGTTCAAGGAAAAAAGAAGCAGGTGGTTGGCAAGTTCAGGGCTTGGGGTTGCTTTCCGAAGAATGAATTTTTTCTGGCAATATCCGAGGTTGCCCTTCTTGCATGACTCTGTGGAGACAATAAGGATTATTGTGGGGGGAACCGGTGGCCCCGTAGGCCATGAACACGCATCCTCCCCGGCAGATCTCCCCAAATTCACAGCCGTCACAGTAACCGTGCAGGTCCTCCGGCTGAAAATCCCGGGTATAGGAGAAGTTTCCCTTTTTCTGCCAGATCTCCCCCAAAGACTGGCGCCGGACATTGCCTTCCACAAACCTGTCCGATTGCAGGGAAAGGCACCCTTTAACGTTTCCCTGGGACTCGATGCCCACATTCAGACAGCCCGCGGAACATCCGCACCAGAAGTTCAGACCTTGGCGATTGGGGGTGTTGCGCAATTCGAACTCATGGGCGGAAAAGTATCCTATGTTGTCCCCCACGCTGACGGCAACCTGCCGGCGGTTTTTGGCGGCGACGATGAAATCCGCAATTCCGGGAAGGTCTTCAGGCTGAATTAAAAGTTCGGGATGGCTTTCCATGCGGCCCAGGGGCGACCCTAATTGGAGGCGCCAGACATCAGCCCGGCGGGCGGAGATGAACTCTTCCAGCGCCCCCAGTTCAGGCAGATTTAAGCGGTTGATATGGGTTACAAAGTTTACCGGCAAGCCCTGCTCTTTGAGGACGTCGAAGGCGCGACAGACACGGTGAAATGAGTGCGGGTGCTGGCGGATATAATTGTGGGTCGGGGCCAGACCGTCCAGGCTGAGGGCGACCCGGCAAATGCCCGCGTCCTTGATTTGCCGGGCGATCGCGCCATCAATGATAAAACCGTTGGAAATGAGGGAGACCTTGAGCCCCAGGCTCACTAAATACTGGGCAATGAGGCGCCAGTCCGGACGGAGGAGGGCCTCTCCGCCGGAAAGGATGACTTTTTCGCAGCCTAAGGCGGCCAGGTCTAGGCCGACGCTCCGGATCTCCCCGAGGGAGAGTTCTTCACCCCGGGTCCACCCTTCGTTAACCTGGGAGGCACAATGCAGGCAACGCATATTGCAGATGAAGGTGATCTCCCAGACGCAGTATTTCGGCCGCAGATGGATATGGTCTAAGATCTCCCTCATAAGGCGCCGGCTAGATCAACAGGAGTTGCCTTTGGTTCTTTCCTGGCACCAGCCATTTCCGGCTCAGGCGATCCCCACCCCGCCGCCGCCGCCATCGCCATAGGCGATCTCATCAGCCAGGGCATGCTCCAGGCGCTTGGCCAGGTCCACATCCTTCACATGAACTTTGATTTTCTCTCTGATTAACTCCTTGAGATCTTCACACTTCCAGACATCGACCATCACCGGCATCTTAATAGGCTTCTTGGTCTTTTCCGCCATGATCCATCTCCTTGTAAATTTTATTGTCTCTAAAAACCAGTTGGTTAGAAGGTAAGGACGAGAAAAGGGAGCGGCAAGGCGTCCAATTAAAAAAAATCTACTTTTAGAAAATTTACCACTTATCTTGAGAAAATTCTAACCGAAATGCTGGATTGGAGAGCCTGGAAGTAAAAAATTTCCCTCTCTTGACACCTAACAATATTTGCGGCTATCTCTTGACAATGTGGCCGGATTGCTTTTTGATTTGGCCCAATCTTCTCGGTCAATTTACGGATCTTCAGCAAGGAGACAAAAGACCCGGGGGTGACGGACAACAAGGTAAATATGGTGGTTTTCCGCGGGAAATGCGGTAAACTCGCCTTAAGGAGAGGCATTCATGGCGCATCACGGACAAGGACTTATGGGCAGAAAGGTATGGTATAAGCTCATTGAAGGGAATATGCGCTTCGTCCAGGGTCTGTTTCAAGGCCGCAATTTGCTGGATCTGCGCGGCACGCTGACCAAGGGGCAACAACCGGAAGCCGCGGTGCTCTGCTGCTCCGATTCCCGGGTACCCGCGGAGATCATCTTCGATCAAAGCTTAGGGGATCTCTTTGTGGTGCGCACCGCCGGCCTGGTGCTGGAACCCACCAGCATCGGCAGCCTGGAATACGCGGTGGCCCATCTGCATGTGCCCCTCTTGGTCATCAAGGGTCATGAGAGCTGCGGCGCGGTGACCGCGGCGGTGGCCCATCCGGATATGGATGAAGGACATATTACCGCCATTGTGCAGCAGATTGCCCCGGCTGCGGCCCAGGCCCGGGCCACGGGCAAAAACGGCTCCGCACTGGTGGAGGAGGCCACTAATCAGCATCTGCAATCATTGGAGAAGGCCTTGCGGCAGCAGAGCCGGATCATCGGCGAGGCCTTGGAGCAGGGACGCCTGGACCTGGTGGTGGCCAAATATCGGCTGCAGACCGGCAAGGTGGACGTCCTCAGCGCCACTTTTTCCGAATCCTTTTAGTTGCCGGCGCCAGCCGGCAGGTAGATTGATCCTCAGCCAATCCGGGCTGGTGCACGCTGCTTCCGTCTGGTGGCAGAGATTAAAAGCCTTTATAAAACCGACTTGTGAAATCGTCTTGGGTCAGCCTGGAGAGTTGAAGGTGGCAAAGAAGCATCCCCCCTTTTTTAAAGGGGGGCAGAGGGGATTAGAAAAGCGCCTGATAATCCCCCTAAATCCCTCTTTAGAAAAGGGGGACATGATAAAATCTGTTCCCAAAATCTTTATGGTGGCGAACATGTTTGCAGCCTAAGCCAGGCTTTGGCAGCGGTTCTAAGGACAGGGACCGGCAATTGGGCAAAGAGACGGGGCGGCGGCAATTTTCCCGGCCGCAACACGCGCTAAGGGGAGAAGGCCCATGAACAACTCAATAAAAAAATTTTTTGCGCTTATTCTCGCGGTAACGCTGCTCTTGGCTCTGGGAACCGGGGCCGGGGCCGGGGTGAGGTTATTGAAGGGGCAGACCCTCTATGTGCCCAGTTATTCCAATATTATCGGGGACATGCAACATATTACGGTCCGGGCCAACCTCATCATCCATAACACCGATCCCCAGCATCCCATTACCCTGGTCCGGGTGGATAATTATGACACCCACGGCAAATTGGTGGAAAAATACCTGGCCAAACCGGTGGAACTGAAGCCACTGGCCGCCAACCGGATCATCATCCGCAACCCCAAAAAGGGGGATGAGGGGGCCGGAGCCAACTTTATTGTGCAATGGCATGCAGCGAATAAGGTCACCGAGCCCATCGTCGAATGCATCATGGTGGGCTCCCTGGGCACCCAGGGGCACACCTTCTCGTCCCAGAGCCGGGTGATCGCGGAAGAAGAATAGCCGGTTATCCGGTTGGCAGCTTGGGGTTAAGATCGTTTTCACAGAGATAATGGGGAGCTTTTGCCCCAGTGGCACGAGAGCGTAAGTTTTTGGATTTTACCAATTAGAAGAGGCGATCATTACCCTGAATGCAGTTACTTGAATAATCATATTATTCATTTTCCACTTAAATAGTTACGACCTGCTCGAAAAAATACTCAACGCCTATCTGGCTCCCTATCTTCCAGTTTTCCCTTATGAGCCTCCATGTATGCCTTCAGTAATGCATTGATGCGGGTTTGATAACCTCTGCCCTGGGCCTTGAACCATTCCAGCACCTCTCGATCCAGCCGCATGGTGACTACAGCCTTAGGTTCAGGCAGGCGGAGAACGGCCCTGGAAAAAAAATCGGCATCGAGCTCAGGAGTGTCGGAAAAATCGATATTTCGATCTTCCATGGCGTCCACCTTGGCCCAATCAGTCTTTGATTTCTTTTTCAAAATTCGCTTTCTCATTTTTGGGTGCCTTCCTCAAGGAAATCACACGTATAATATTTGGCCAAGGTTCATTGAAGGTCACCACCAATACCCACCCCTTACAAAGACCAATCCCGTTTAAGCGGTCTTCTCCGTAGTCTTCCCGATTATCGGCGGCCACCGGCATGGGACCCTGGAACATTTCTGCCACCTCCAGGAAATCAATGCCATGCTTGGCAAGGTTGGCGCGGCGCTTTTTCTCGTCCCACTGAAACTGTACAGACATATTGTAAATACAATTAGTAAATAATGCATCCCTATTAAAACATCGCCCATTAAGATCCACCGGGGACTACTAAATCTAAATATCGTTTGTTTTTTTTACCGTACGTGCTCCCTGATGAAATCCTTGATGTACCAGTCGACGATGCCCTCGGAAAAGAGCACCATGTCCAGCTGCTTGGTGTAGAGGGTGAGTTTGCCGAAGAGAGCCAGCCTCTGGGTCATCTGCTCCAGGGGGTATTTGGCCAATCTGGCCTCGATGGTCTCCCCCTTGCGCTGATGGTTGAGATGCATGTGGTCGATGATGGCCTCGATCAAGCGGACCCGCCGCTCCCGCCGTTCCGAGGTGGAGCCGCCCCCCCGGAAAGTAAAAGTGAGGTAGTTGTCGTTAATCTCCTCGCTGACATAGGCCTCCACCGTGGACAGATGGTAGCCCAGGCGAATGCTGAAGTTCATGTAGTTCCGGGAAAGCACCACGTAACTTTGATCCCGGTAGGGGTCGGCCCCCTGGGCCACCTCTTCTTCACTCTTGACAAAGACCGAGCTGAAGCTCTTGGCCCCCGCAGGTTTCGCCTGGGGCCAGCGCATGGCCGCCAGCCCCTGCCAAAAGGCCCGGAAAGGAATGGAAGTAATCTGCTCCGGCCGCACCGTGCGCTTCCAACCCTTCTTTAAACCGCCCCCCAGGTCGAGGATGCGCACTTTAAAAGGCAGGCCCGAATCCAGGTCCACCACCTCCCTGCCGTCCTGCACTTCATTTTCCGTGAGTTTGAATATCTCCCGCATGGAATATTCATGGGCGAAGCGGACGATGTCGTGGAGGGTGCGGCAGCCCTCGGGGGTGAAATTTTCGCTTTGGGGATTGATCAGGTTCAGGGGGACCACCTCCTGGAGCACCGCCTTCAAGGTGCGGAAAACCGGGCTGTCGGCCAGCTCATTCATCTTGTCTTGGCCCGGTTCCAGGAGTTCGGTGATGATGCCGGCGTAGACGTTGTTATAATTGGCGTCCACGGTCACTTCCTGGCCGGGTTGCAGAACCTGGGTGGCCCTGCCGGTATTGATGATGGTGGGTACCTGGAATTCCCGGGCCAACAGGGCCATATGGCCGGTGGGGCTGCCGGCGTCGGTAATGATGGCCGCGGCCTGGGGCATCACCGTCACATACTTGGGGGAAGTCTGCCGGGCCACCAGGACCCCGCCCGCGGGAAAATTTTTCAGGTCCTCGTCCCGGCGCACCAGCACCACGGGGCCGGCGCCCACACCCCGGCAGGCGATGCTGCCCTGGTCCAGGAGCAGGGGATATTGCTTCAGGGTCCGGGCCTTGACTTCGGGAGCCCGCTTGGCGGGCATCTGCAACTGCCGGCTTTGCAGGAGCCAGAGCCGGTCCTCAGCATCCAGGGCCCACTCCACATCCTGGGGCCGCCCGTAATGGGCCTCCAAAGTCACCGCCCACTGGGCCAACTGTTGTAACTGGGCCTCAGAGAGGCAGGCCGCGTGGACCTTTTCCGGGGGCACGGGCACCTCGTGCACCCCCCCCTCCGGCACGCTGACCAGCATGATCTCTTTGGGGGGAATCCGCTGTTCCAGGACCTGCCCGGGAGGGTCGTGGGCCACCAGGTAATGGTCCGGATCGATCACCCCGCCCACTGCGTATTTGCCCAGGCCCCAGACCGCGTTAATCAGCACCGCGGCCTGGTCCGCAGCCTCCGGTTGCCGGGTGAACAGCACCCCGCTGGCCCGGGCGTTGATCATGGGCAGCACCGCCACGCCCATGGCCATCTCTTCCTCCTTGAAGCCCCGGTTCTTATAGTAAAACAGGGCCCGGGGGGTAAAGAGGCTGGCCACAATATCCTTATAGCGCTCCACCAGCTCTTGGGGGGGGACATTGAGATAGGTGGCGTATTGGCCGGCAAAGGTGAGGGAGAGGTCTTCCCCCACCGCGCTGGAGCGCATGGCGGCCAGAGCCGGGGTTTCCTCTTTTAGACATAACCTGGCGTAGGCTTCCTGGATGGCGGTCTCCAGTTCCGGAGGCACCTGGGCCTGGTTGATCATCTGCTTCAATTCCTCGCTGACCCGGGCCAGGCTGTCCAGATCATCGATCCGCCATACTCCCAGGAGCTCGGGAATGCGCGTCGCCAGCTGGTTGTAATCCAAAAACAGCTTGTAGGCGTAGGTGGAGATGGCAAAACCGGGGGGCACCGGCAGATGCACCCGATTGCGCACCTCTCCCAGGTTGGCGTTCTTCCCCCCCACCAGGTCCGCCATTTCCAGGTTTAATTGCTCAAAGGGTATGGTCAGGGGCGCCTTTTGAATCTCCCGGCGCTGCTCCAAAACTTCTTCGACTTCCTTGATGATGCGCTGGAAAGAGGCAGTCAGCCCTTGGTAGCGGTGGTCACCCAGGTTATTGAGGGACTCCACCAAAGTGGCGGTCTCTGAGGCCAGTTGGGCGACATTGGCCCGGATATACTGGAGGTCGAAGAGAAAATCCCCGGAAAGCTTTTCCTCCATATCGGTCATCAGGGCCAGCACCGTATTGTTGGCGGCTAATAACCGTTGGAAGTGCGCGTATTTTTCCGCCAACCGCGTCTGGGTATTTTCGGCCCGGTCCTTCTTGGCCAGGCGTGGCCACAGGCGTTTCAGGGGCAGTTCCTCCGGACTCTCGGAGAGATCAGAAAAAACTTTTTGTTTATCAAATTATACACCAAGTGCGTGATTTGATAATGATGATAACGTCTTCCCCCCTCTTCCAAGACGCGGTGGAGCCTGGAGGTCGGGTGTTTTTCAAGCCCCGCTTTTTTAAAGGGGGATTATCAGCGCTTATCTAATCCCCCTGCCCCTCGTGAGAAAAGGGGGGAAATTAAACCCCGCTTTTTAATTGTCTCCGCAAGGAGGGAACGCCACGTTAGTCACCTAGGACCAGCTTGGAGATCTCCCCAAAGAGATCGCTCAGCCGGAGCATGCCTGCCACCTTGCCGCCTTGCATCACCGGCATCAGGCTGACCTTCTCCTTGATCATCAGGTACAGGGGTTTGGCGATGGGGTCCCCGGCCTTAACGGTGGTCTTGATGAGGCTCATGACTTCGCTCACCGGCCTTTGGGATTGTTCTTTTATTTTCGGTCCAAAGAAATCCCCCAATAGCACGGTGAGGCTGGGGTCCATCTTCACCAGGCTGGTTTCCTGGAGAAATTTGGGCTCCAGGCCGGTGATGATGTCCCGCAGGGTCAAAATCCCCATGAGCTGGTATCTTTCGTCGAAGACCAGGACCGCCCGGGGCTCGAACGCGCCTTCAAACTTGAGGGCCGCCTCCCGGACGATGGCCATGGCCTGGCGCAGGGTGAACCAGTAGGGGATGTGGGGATAATCTTCCAAGGGAATCATCAATTCCGCGGCTGTTTTCAGGCCGGGCATGTCATCCTCCGCAGATTGCTCTGTCTCCAATATCAATGGGTGGTTTTTTTCTAATGGCGGGGTCTGGAAAAGTCAAGGCCCCCCCATTCTTGTGAAATAATACACGACCTTAACGCAATTTTAACGACCCTCCCCCTCATTTTAACCCCGTTTTAATCTTCCCGTTGCTAAAAGTTTAGGCAAGGCAAACAGGCTCCCAGGAAGAGCCAAAATAAGGAGTTAATCAGCAGGCATAGAAAATTTAACTTTGCCGGAGGTTCCCATGCCGTACAAAAAGAAAGTGAAGGACCTGATGATTCCCTTGGAGGATTATCCCCACATCCCCTACTGGTTCACCCTGCG
>JAGVAH010000108.1 GCA_020060385.1 Syntrophobacterales bacterium
AATCTAAATTGTCAAGAAAAAAAATCGCCTCCGGGTGAAATTTTTTCGATGACACTTACTGGTCATCATATGCAAGTTCCTAACCGGACACTGCTGGGAAAATTGGGCCTTATCGGGATTTTTCCTAAGAAAAAGAATCTTATATTTGCAGCGCTACCCCGGAGGAGTAGAAGAATTCCTCCACCGCCACCCGCCCAGCGGGATCAAAGGGAATACCTTCCATTTCCAGCAAAGCTCGCTTCATTTTCAGACCGCCCAGGTAGCCCCCCAGGGTGCGGTCGGCGCGCACCGCGCGGTGACAGGGGATGATGATGGGAAAGGGGTTGGTGGCCAAGGCGTGGCCCACGGCCCGGGCCGCCCCAGGCCTGCCGATAGAGCTGGCAATGAGCTGATAGGTGCTCACTTTCCCCCGGGGAATCCCGTGTTCAGCCCTAAGTGCCTGCTGCTGGAAGTCCGAACAGCGATGTAACATGATGATATCCAGGGGGAAGCGGATGGCTGCGCCCTCCAGAAAGTCCTGGATTTGATCTGCGGCTTGCTCAATTTCCCGGCACCCGGCTGGCCGGGAATTACCTAATTCGGCCTTGGCAGCCGCGGTCATTGGGACTTCCGGACCATGAATGATGGTCCGCACAATCAGGGGCCGGCCCCGCTGCACCGCCCACAGCACCGCCACCGCGGCCAGAGGGGTCTGCCGCAGGCAGTAAAATGTCGGGGTTGGTAAGGGTTTTTGCATCTACTTGATTGCGGACCTGGCGGCGGGTGTGGGAAGGGGAGGGGACCTCGGGTTTCTCCCATCCTTTTACCCGAAAGGTTTGCCTGCCTTATTCTTAAGGTGATGAGGCGCTGGTGGCCACGAAGATTTGGGTGGCCCTGATCTCCCGGCCGGAGCTGGCCACCCCCACCCCCAGGCGGGTGAAGCCGGGGGTGAGGATATTGCCGCGGTGTCCGGGACTGGCCATCCAGGTATTGAGCATCATCCGGGCCAGGGCGATGGGGGCGGCAGGGGAATAGCCGGAGCCGGTCCAGATGTTTTCCCCGGACCGGGCAATCTGGGAGGCATAGGCCGGAGGCAGACGCTCCATGAGGGACAGGCCCTCCGGATTTTGGTGGCTGAAGAAGTGCCGCCGGAGCATGTCCATACTGTGTCGCCGGGACACGTCCGTCAGGGTCGGGTCCACCGTCAGGGACGGCAGGCCGTGTTGCTGCCGGGCGGCATTGGTGAGGCGCACCACCTCTCGTTCCACTGCCGGCAGGGGTTGCATGCCTTGGAGGCCCGGCCCGGAGGAAAAGGTCCCGGCCGGCGCCGGGGGCCTGCTCCATCCCCGTTCCAGGGGCAACAGGGCCGCCACCAAGAGGGCAGCCCCTAAGGTCCAGATTATTTTGGGGCTCATGCCACGCCTATCAAACTCTTCCACCCTTACCCCTGAGCGGCCCGGATGCAGTCCCTGAGGGAACTGCCTTTGCCTTAGAGGCCGGCGTTATTGCGGGTAACGGTCTTCCCGGTGGTGATTCCCTGGTAGTGCGTGCCGGCCCCCATAACGGTGTTCTGGTCCAGGAGCGTCGGCTCGGTGGTGGAGATATTGATGCCGATTTGGCCGCTGTTGGCGGTAACGGTATTGCCGATGATATTGGCAGAGCCTGTGCAATCAATGCCGTGAGGCGCGTTTGTCACTTCATTGCCTATGACTAATGAAGAATAGCCGGTAGAAATGCCAATGATCGTGTTGGCGTCTGCAGGGCCAAGGACCACATTGCCGCTAATCAACCCGCAAGAATCAAGAAATATGCCGCCGTAATTAAAATTATTGACCTGGCAGCCGGAGATGGTGCCGACCCCTTGGATAAAGAGGCCGATATATGACGTTCCCGCGCCGGTGGCCCGGCAACCCTTGATAAGGTGGCCCTTGCTCCATAATAATACGCCATCATCATTACCCTCCGCCCGGACATTGATAATGCGGTGGCCGAGTCCAGTCGGGCCCGCCTCAAAGATACCATGTCCCCAGCCACTCAGCGTGCCGTTGCGGATCTCCACATTTTTCCGGCCCTCCATTAAGATGCCGGTATTCGAACCGCCAGAGCCGGTCATGGTATAGCCCATGAGATCCAGGGTGACGTGGTCGCTGGTGATGGTGATGCCGTCGCCCCCGGCATAGGAGAGGTTGCCGCCCAGGTAATAGGCCCCTGGGGCGCTGATAGTGTAGGGCAGCCTGGTGATCCTGGTGCCCAAAGGGCCGCCCGGGTAAGAATCGCCGTCCGCCAGGGCGGCGGGGCCGCACAGGACCAGACCCAGCAAGATGATCAGCAAAAGTTTCCTTGGCATGATTTCACTCCTGTGGTTCTTCGGGGCACAGGGCGCGGTGCCCTAAATGAATCCAGCCTTTGCTCTGGGGCGCAGCCGGGTGTGTCCCCAAAACCTACCGGGCGGAGGAATTTCCGTACCCGGCAGAGCCGCGCGTGCAGCCCGCAGACGCCTCAGCCGGCGTTATTGCGGACGACTGTCACCCCGGAAGTGATTCCCTGGTAGTGCGTGCCGTTACCCATAACGGTGTTTTGGTCCAGCAGCGTCGGCTGGGTGGTGGAGACCGTGATGCCGATCTGGCCGCTGTTGGCGGTGACGGAATTGCCGATGATATTGTTTGGTCCATCTTTGCAGGAAATGCCCGTAGGTGCGTCAGTAACTTCATTGCCCAGGACTAATGAAGTGGAACCAGAATAAATACCAGAAATTGTGCCGGCGCCTCCAGGGCCAATGACCACATTGCCGCTAATCAACCCAGTGAGGTTGATTATTATGCCGCTATTAGAAGAATTATTGACCTGGCAGCCGGTGATAGCACCAGCCGACTCGATATGTAGGCCGTTGCCCCCCCCGGTGGCCCGGCAGCCCTTGATAAGGTGGCCATCGCCCCTTAAATACATGCCTCTAATTTTATTACCCTCCACCCGGACATTGATAATGCGGTGGCCGACTCCAGCAGCACCTTCCTCATAGATGCCACATTCCCAGCCGCTGATTGTGCCGTTGCGGATCTCCACATTTTTCCGGCCGTTCATATAAATCCCGTTATTGGCAATGCCGGGGCCGGTAATGGTATAACCCATGAGGTCCAGGGTGACGTGGTCGCTGGCGATGGTGATGCCGTTGCCTCCGGTATAGGAGAGGTTGCCGCCCAGGTAATAGGCGCCAGGCGCGCTGATGGTGTAGGGCAGGCTGTTGATCCTGGTCCCCCAGGGGCCGCCCGGGTAAAAGTCACCGTCCGCCAGGGCCGCGGGTCCACACAGGACCAGGCCCAGCAATATGACCAGCAAAAGTTTCTTTGGCATGATTTTACCTCCAGTGGTTCTGCCAGGGCACAGGGTGCTGCACCTTAAATGAAATCCGTCTTAGCTCTGGGGCACCAGCTGTGTCCCTACGGGCTTCAGCCGCCGTTCGAGCCCCAGCGGGTGTTTTCGTTTCCAAATCCGTAATGGGTACCACTGCCGCTGACGTTGTTTTGATCCACGAGATTTGGGGTGCTGGCGGAAGCAGAAGGGTCAATTCCTGTGCCGAGGGAGCCGACAAAAACGATATTGCCGATGATGCTGCCACCCCCGTTTCCTTTAATGCCGTTGACACCACTGCTCACCGAGTTGTGACTGATCACCGTGTTGTTTTGGGCATAAATGCAGTAAGCGTAGCAATTAGTCACCACATTGCCGCTGACCGTGCCGCCGGCAATGTATATGCCATAGTCAAAATTCCTCACTATACAGCCGCTGATGGTGCCGGTCCCGTTGATAGTCAGGCCCATAGTTTCACCAAAGCTGCCGGGAAAGGCCGAACACCCCTTAATCAAATGGCTGTTGCCCGCCAAATTTATCCCATTACGATTGCCCACGGCCCGGATGCCGATAACCCGGTGGTTGTCTCCCCCGCCATCCTCCTGCACCCCCATATACCAACCGGTGAGGGTGCCGTTCCGGACCTCCACATTATTCTGGTTGTGGATATATACCCCGCAATAAGACGAACTGGCATTAGGGCCGGTGAGGGCAAAACCCATGAGATCAAGGGTGACGTTACTGCTGTTCACGGTAATGCCGTGGCCGCCGCTATAGGAGAGATTGCCTGTGACGTAATAATAGCCCGGGGCGCTGATGGTGTACGGCAGGCTGCTTATCCTGGTGCCCACCATCGGGCGTCCCCCTACCACAAAAAAGCCGTCAGCCGCAGGGACCGGGGCAGCGCTCAACAGCAGCGCGCCCAGCAAGGCCAAGAGCCAAAGAAGCCGCTTCATAACCAAACCTCCTGGTCTGTTAAATATTCGGTTGTTGACAGGGAACTAAGGGCTAAAAACTGAAGCCTGCCGGATGACGGGCTGCACCATCCGCAGAGAGTTAGGAAAATGAAAGGCAGTGCAACTATACTTCGGCCAAGTTATGGAATATTTTCATCTAAAAGAATTAAAGTCAATAAAATTTGGCAAAAATGTTGGGGAAGATGGATTTTTTTGTCGCGAAATTGCGATCTGTCTCATTAATCGCCCGGGAAAGGGATTTAAAAGCCATTTCCCAACCGCGGGCGCGATTTTTAGGCTGGGCCAAGTTGAAAACAAAGGAGGTTTGGAAAAGGGATGCAGAAACTGCTTAGTTAGAGGCGTAAAGCTACAAAGCAGTTAAACGGCCAGCCGTGTCCCGAAAGTTTACCCCTTGGCGGCCCGGAGGCGTTCGCTGACGGAGGGGAAATATTCTCCTTGGGTGTGGGGCAGGAAGAGGGCGGCGATGTATTGGTTCATGTAGCCGGGGGTTTCCGAGAGTTCGAAGTTGGTCATCATCTCCGCCACCCGGCGTTCTTCGGCCAGCATCTCCCGGGATAAGGCCAGCAAGGTGGCCCCCAGCAGCGAGGCGTTGCCCACAAAATGGTAGCAGTCCCGGGGCAGGTCCGGGAGCAGGCCGATGGCGATGGCGTTGTCGATATTCACGAAATTGCCGAACGCGCCGGCCAGGATGACCTGTTCCAGGTCCTGGAGGCTCAGGCCCACGCTTTCCAGCAAGGTGAGATAGCCTGCAAACATCGCCCCCTTGGCCCGCATCAAATTGTCGATGTCCGCTTCGGTGAGGACGATGTCCTGGTCCCCCTGGGTGTTTTCGGCAAAGGCCAGCACGTATTCCCGGCCGCTGTCCCCCGGGCGCACCCGGGGGGTGTCCAGGTCGTCCCGGAACTTGCCGTTGGGCAGCACCAACCCGGCGTCCATCAGGGCCGCCAGGAGGTTGATCAACCCGGAGCCGCAGATGCCCTTGGGTTTGACCATGCCGATGGTGAGGAGCATGGGCTCAAAGGTGTCGGGGTTGACGGTCACTTCCTCGATGGCCCCTTCCGTGGCCCGCATGCCGAAGCGGATGCCCCCCCCTTCGAAGGCCGGACCCGCGGAGCAGGCCGCGCAGGCCAGCCATTGATGATTGCCGATGACGATCTCACCGTTGGTGCCGATGTCGATGAACAGGGTCAGCTTGGGTTCCTTATAAAGGCCGGAGGCCAGGACGCCGGAGACGATATCTCCGCCCACGTAGCTGGACACGGAACTGACGCTGTAGACGAAGACGTGGTCCGGCACCTCCAGGCCCAGATCCCGGGCCCGCATCAAAGGGATGCTGCCCGCGGTGGGGGTGTAGGGGGCCAGGCGGATGAATTTGGGATCGAGGCCATAGAAGAGGTGGGTCATGGTGGTATTGGCGGCCACGGTCATGTGGGAGATTTCCTCCACCCCCAGCTTATGCCGTTTCAGGAGCCGGTGCAGGACGTGGTTGATGGTGGAGGCCACGGACCGCTGCAGTTTCTGGAGACCCTGCTCTTTCTGGCTGAAGACGATGCGGGTGATGACATCGTCCCCGTAGCTCATCTGGGAGTTGTAATCCGCGGCGTGGCCCAGGATCTCTCCTTTGGCCAGGTCCAGGAGCTGCACCCAGACGGTGGTGGTGCCGATGTCCACCGCCACCGCATAGTGGCGCCGGGTGGTGTCGCCGGCCTCCACATTGGTCAGGTGCGGGGACCGGAAGCGGCGCCGGGAGAAATCCAAGGTGGCGGTTACCTGGAAGTCCTGTTCCCGCATCAGCCGGGCCAGCTTCCTCAGGAGGAAGAAGTCCAGGGTGAGGCTCTCCACTGCGTGTTGGTGGGCCAGACCCGCTTCCAGACGGGACAGGTCGTTGACGTTATCCGTCAGGGTGGGGGGGGATAAGTTGACTAATCTCTTCTTGAAGGCCGGGTTATAAAGTCCCTCTTCCTGCAAGGCGGCGATATCGATGGGAGAGGGCCGCAGCCCGATGCCGGCCCGGCGGCGGGTCAGAGTGCGGCGGTCCAGCAGGGATTCGGGCGGGATGCGCACCACCACATCGGTGAGGATGCGGCACTGGCAGGCCTGGCGATAGCCCAGGTCCCAATCCTCGTCGGTGAGGAGGCCGGAGCGGGGGCAATCCAGTTCTCCTGATTCCAGGATGATCCGGCACTTGCCGCAGACCCCTTCCCCCCCGCAGGAGGCGTTGATGTGCACCCCGGCCTGCAGCGCGGCCCTGAGCAGATTTTCCCCCTCCCCCACCTCGATGGTGAGGCCGTAGGGATTGAAAGTGACTTTTTTGTCCACGATGTTGTAATTTTGAATATGGCGGTAATATTGAACAGTTTCCCCTGTGCTGACAGCCACCGGCGATAATGCGCATTCTATCACAAGAAAAGGGCAAAAAAAATGATAAAGTATAGGGAATTAGCGGCAGAGTAAGTCGGCTGCAGGGAAGAGGGTGAGCAGAACGGGGTTTCCCTGCTGACACTTAAAATCATTTTCCGGAGGTAAAATGGCTGCGGCCCGGATGGGTGAGTTGCTCGAGGAGTTATATCAGAAACTATGGGACGCGTTCGGGCCCCAGGGCTGGTGGCCGGGGGAGAGCCCCTTCGAGGTCATCCTGGGCGCCATCTTGACCCAGAACACCAACTGGAACAACGTGGCCCAGGTCTTGGCGGGCTTGAAGGCGGAAGGACTCCTTAATCCCCGCACCCTCAGGGAGATGCCGGAAGCGGAACTGGCCCGGCGCCTGAAGCCTTCCGGCTATTTTAATATCAAGGCCCGCCGGGTGAAAAACTTCCTGGATTTTTTTGCCCAGCACTTTCATGACTCACTTAAGGAGATGGCACAGGAAGACCTGGGGACCCTCCGGCCTGCACTCCTGGGAGTCAAGGGCATCGGCCCGGAGACCGCGGACAGTATCCTGCTTTATGCCCTTAATCAACCCACCTTCGTGGTGGACGCCTATACCCACCGGGTTTTGAGCCGCCATCATCTGGCCCCCGAGGACTGTTCCTATAATGAATTGCAGGACCTGTTCATGGTGAACCTCCCGGCAGATGTGCCCCTCTACCAGGAATTTCATGCCTTGTTGGTGCGCCTGGGCAAGGAATTCTGCCGCCCCCGCCCCCGGTGTGCCCCCTGTCCCCTGCATGAATGGCTGACTTCCGGTTAATGCCCCCCCTTTCTCCCTTTCTGGCCCGGTTGTTGCATATATGTTTGGCCAGGAAGAGGAAACTATGGCTTACATCGGAAAAGAAGATTATTTGCCAATGTGGTTGCCCGAGGATCTGCCCGCGGACGTTTTAACCAATAGCGGCATCCAGCTCCTGGGCGGGGAAGAAGAACCGGAGCCCATGGCTGCGGAGCCTTCCCGGGGTTATATCATCCAGGACTGGTTCGGCCCTTTTCTGTTGGGCCCGCCGACCCGCTTCTTGCGGGGCCGCTGTTAAGCTGGCAGCAGCCAAGAGCCGGGCAGCTGCGGCTGCGGGTTTGGCTCCAAGATCAGGTCCCGGGATTTCTTCAAGATCCTAGACATCCATGCCGGGCCGATTAATCTGGGCAAGGCTTTGCGTGGGATGCACCGGTAAGGGGGAGCGAAAAAGCTCCCCCTGCATTTTTTCCTGCCTCAGACTCCCTCTCCCCACCCCCCTTGGGGTTTCTTCCGGATATTTCTTCCCCCCGGCCGGGGAATGATGGTAAGATCAAGGCGCCTCACCGCTATTAATCTTTCTAAATCGGGTCTGAGTCAAAACATGAATATTGTCGCCCTGAAACGCCACGACGCCGCAGCACTGATCGCCAAGCTCAAGGAAGTCCCCCTTCTTAAGCAACCGGACGTCTTTGTTTACGCCCAAGCCCTCATCACCCTGGAGCAGATCCGCACGGACTGCCTCCATCCGGCCCAGAACTACATCTGGCTGCAAGAGCTGCGGAAAACCCAGGAGCTGCGCTGGTCCCTGGCGGCCCACGGGGTGGACCTCTTCCGCCTGGAAGGCTTTGTCACCTATACGGTGCGGGGGGAGGACGGCGCTGAGGAGGTCTATGACCTCTATCCCCCCATCGTGGAGGAGTCGGTGGAGGCCGACGGCACCCTGGCCCTGGTCATTAATGACGGCATGCACCGCCTCTATCTGGCTAGACTGGAGTGGGTGGTGCCCCAGGTGGCCTACATCCGGGGCGTGCCCAAGGAATATCCCTACTACGCTTTTCCCCGGCGGCAGGGATGGGAAGGCCTGGATCTGTTGGCCGAGAATCCCAATCCCAAGGCATACTTAAAGAAATGCCACCGGCAGCGGGAAAACAAAAAACTTTTCCGGGATTTTCAGGCGGTTTTCCGGAACGTGGGCCGGTCCCGGAGTAGTCTGCTCACTTCCCCTTAAAACTTAAAGGATGGCGGGCGGGACGCTTGCATTAGGGAGTTTGGCCGCTCCCGCAGCAATCCTCTCACCTCCCCCCAGCGACTGAGGGTGCGGACGGGGACGCTTCCCCTAGGGCTTGCAAATCTCCGGTAGCTCTCCTTCCCCGGGATTGCAAATGCCGGTGGAGGTTTTTTTCTGACTGCCAGAACTGCTGGCCGTGGCCTGGTGCTCCTCCGGGGGCTCCAGATCGCTGAGCATGGCCAGACTCATGCGGGCCGCCAGGGTATCCACCAGAAAATAGATGCTGGGACTGGGCTTGGGTTTGGTCTCAGTAACCCAGAGGTCCATCATCGGCGCAGGCTGAGCCATGATGTTATCCGAGAGATACCAGACGGTGCCCCCGGTCTTGGTCTCCACCACCCGCAGATCCACCTGCACCCCGGATCTTCCGGTGGTGCCGCTGTCAATGAAATACGGCACCTCCCCCATGAGGAAGAGGTCTGCGCCCTGGGCCTTGGCCAGTCTTTGGGCCTCGGCCAGGGAATTGTAATACTGGTTGATCCGGACCACCCCCAGAAAGGGTCTTTTTTCCAGGAGCTGGCGGTGAAAGACTTCGGTGATGGGATAGCTCACATCCGTCACCTGGGCCGGCACCCGAAAGGGCAGGATCGCCATGCGCATGCGCCGCATTCTCATATCCTGGGTTCTGACAAAAACTTCCTGGGGCCCGGCTTTAATCTTGGGTTGCGATAAGTAGGGTTCATGATCCCATAAGGTTTCACAGCCCGCCGTCCCGGCCAGGATGCCCGCGCAAACGCCCAACGCCCAAAAAAACCTTTTCCAACAACCCTTTTGAGAGACCATAACTTTTTCCATCTTTTGGGGATTCATGCCATGGTGACGCTGCTGATATATTCTGCCTGCCGTTCGGGATGTTCGTTGCCGGGTGGTCCCGCCAGGCAAAAATTGCCTTTAGCCACCCCTTCGGGATATGATTATGCAAAAATTGCACCGGGATGATCCGGAAGGTCGGCTCATCCTTTAAATTTAGAGGTTAAAAGGAGAATTTATGAACCTTTTTCTATTGGGGGTGTTTATAGCCCTGGCCCTGGTGGTCTTGGGGAAGAGTGTGCCCCGGATCGCCGGGATCCGCTGGCCCCTGGCCGTGGTGGTCCTGGTGATCTTCCTGATCCCGTCCACGGTGCGGATGGTCCCACCGGGCCATGTGGGGGTCCTGGTCCTGTTCGGCAAGGTTTATGGGACTATCCCCGAAGGGGTGCACCTGGTGAACCCGGCCGCGACCATGGAACTGATGAGCGTGCGCACCAAAGAAGTGTTTGAACACGCTGAGGCCCCCTCCAAAGAGGGCCTGAATGTGATGCTGGAAGTCTCCTGCCTCTACCATCTGCTGCCCGACCAGGCCGACCGGGTCTATCGCCAGATCGGCGCCAATTATGAGGAGGTGGTGGTCAAACCCCAGTTCCGGGCTGCGATCCGGGGGGTGACGGTCCAGCATGAGGCCAAGGACCTCTACACTTCCAGCCGGGAAATGATCGCCAATGAGATCACCAGCGAACTGGAAACGGATCTGCGCCAGCGGGGCATCCTGGTGGAAAAGACCCTGCTCCGGCAGATTCAGCTGCCCAAATCGGTGGTGGAGGCCATAAACTCCAAGCTGGCCGCGGACCAGGAGGCCCAACGCATGCGCTTCGTGTTGGAGAAGGAAAAACAGGAAGCGGAACGCAAGCGCATCGAGGCCCAGGGTATCCAGGACTTTCAGAAGATCGTCTCCCAGGGGCTTTCCGAGCAACTGCTGCGCTGGAAAGGCATTGAAGCCACCCGGGTCCTGGCCGAGTCTCCCAATACCAAGATCATTGTGGTGGGCGGCCGGGACGGCCTGCCCCTGATTTTGAACACCGCTCCCGGGAAGGCGGAAAAATGATTGACAAGAGCCTGAGGGGCGATTATGAAGGGTCTAGACATGGGCGCCAGCGGTGTTTCTGGGTCATGGGCGCGGCCTTGCTCTTTATCCTTCTGGGAGCGGGGGGCCACGCGGTCGCGGCCCTGGTGCAGGACGGCAATCCGGGGCGGGGGGGAGAGACCCTGGAAATCAAATCCCTCCTGAGCCGGGAGCGCACCACGGTCATCGATTTTTACAGCCCCTATTGTTATCCCTGCGTGCAAATGACCCCCCTGTTGGAGAAGCTGGCCGCGGCCAAGCCGGAGGTCTTGTTTGTCAGATTAGATATCAACCGTCCGGCGGTCAGGGGTATTGATTGGCAATCCCCCCTGGCGCAGCAATACCGCCTCAGATCGGTGCCCTATTTCATGATCTTCAACCCCCAGGGGCAACTGGTGGCCGAAGGCACGGCGGCCCGCCGGATGATCCAGGGATGGCTGCAGAAAACCGGGGTGAAACAGCAGACCGGGAAATAGGCTCGGCCCACTTCCCGGCGGCACCAGGTGGGATCGGCTCGCAGAGAATGCGGCCCATGGTCAAAAGGAGTGACAAAAGATGACGTCTTTAGGTTGGCGCTATAAATCCGTCCTGTGGCTGACTCTGGTGGTCCTCATGGGGTGTACCCTGCCCACTTCGCCCCCCGCGCTGAGCGCCGCAGCGGCCCAAAACACCCTGGATAACTGGAATCCCTCTTACTGTAAGGTGGTGGAATTCTACGGATTTTATAAGCCGGGGGAGGGGGGCGGGCAGACCCTGGTGGCCTACGTGTCCCTGGTGAATCCGGCCGAACACTCCCAGAAACAGACGATTTTTGCGGCCCGGTTCCAGCTCCTCAACCGGTCCGAGGGCCAGCAGCAATGGTTTTTAACCTCCCTCACCAGCCATGCCTCGGGGTTAAGCCGCCGCCAGGGCTGGGATAATCTCATGATCCCGGTGAAAACCAACTCTGGCGCCCCGTCCACCTAAGGGCGGCTGTTCACTTCTTGTCCTTTCGCCCCGGCCCCCAGGACCCTGCAGAACCGGCCCTTCCGGTTCTGACCGGGTTGGCCGGGGATTTTTTTGGCTATCTGGCCCGGGAATTTCCCACCTTATGCCGCCATGATGAATTCATGTTCTTTCCCCGGGCCGCGGTGCCGCCGGTATACTGGTGGCAGGCGCCCCGCCTGGAGGCGGCCGCCATCCAGGCCGCAGCCCACCGGGTCACGGCCTGGCAAACCCGGCTGACAGGGTTGCTCCCCCAAATAAAAGATCCGGCAACTGCCGGGGAAGCGGTGCTTCTCCGGCATTCTCTGGCCAGCGTTTCCCGGGAACTGGGGCCAGACGGCCCCTGGGCCCGGGACCCCTTCTTTTATCTAAAGGTTGCGGCCCTGGCCTGGGCCCCCATTTTGGCGGGCGCTCCCCGGCTCGAGCCCCGGGACGCAGAGAAACTGGGGGAACTTTTGGCCCAGGTGGCCCGGATGTTTCAATGGGCCCCGGAGCAGATCCAGGCCCTCAACCTCCCCACCCAGGTGTTGAGCGGCGGGGCTTTTGCCGACACGCGTCGGTTTTTTGACGAAGTGCTGCCCGGGTTCCTGGAGGCCCGGGGATTTACTGGAAAAACGCTGCGGCGGGGCCTATCCGAGGTTTCCCAAAAGTTGCTCCGTTTTTGGGAGAAAGTCGCGGCCCTGCCCGTCATCGCCCCGTACCGCCGGGGTGAAGAGGGGCTGCTGGAAATTTTGACACAATCCTGGGGCTGGGACCGGGATCTGGACGCGGCCGGGGAAATTCTCGCGACAGAAATCGCGATTTGCCAGGCCGCGCTGGCGGACGCGGGAGCGGGGATCAACCCCCATGTCACCTGGGCTGAGGCCCTGGAAGGCCTGCCCCTGCCGGCCCACCGGGGGGACCTCCTCAGCCTCTACCGCCGGGAGATCAAACGACTGTGGGCCTTTTGGAGCCATTCCCCGGTCTTGGAGCCTCCTCAGGGCCGGGTGGAGGTGGCGGCCACTCCCCTCTATCTCCGGAGTCTGCGGTCCTCGGCCTCCTATGCTGCGGCCTGGGGGCCGCCGCATCAGACCCCCGGATATTTTTACGTCAGCCCGGACATGGAGGATCGGGCCCACCACCTGCGCCACTGCCCTTTCTTAAGCGCCCACGAGACGGTGCCCGGCCACCATTTCCTGGACACCCTGCGCCTTTCCCTGCCGGGGGTGGTGGCCCGGCAATATGAATCCCCGTTATACTACGAGGGCTGGGCCTGCTACGCCGAGACCCTGCTCCTGAGCGAGGGTTATCTGGTTCACGAAAACCCCGGGGACCTCCTGGTGGGGTGGCAGCGCCGCCTCTGGCGGGCCCTCAGGGGCCGGGTGGACCTGGAGCTGCACCGGGGCCGGTGGGATCTGGAGGAGGGCTGCCGCCGCCTGGACCGGGCAGGTTACCCGGAAGGCGCCTCCCGGCCGCAGGTGCTGCAACTGGCCCTGAACCCCGGCTACCAGCTCTGCTATACCCTGGGCTTGAGAGAAATCCTGCGCCTCCGGGAGGAATACGCTCCTTCTTTAGGCCTGGCCCGGTTCCATGATGTCCTCCTCGGCGGAGGGCAACTCCCCTTCCCCTGGGTGGAAAAAAGATTGAAAGCTCAAAACGTCTAAATCAGATCAGCAGGGGAGGGAAAGGTATTTTCAATTGCCAGTGAAACAACCTTCAGGTTTGGTTCCTTTGAACTGTAATGACCACGATTGTGACTGACAACTGCCAAACAGAGATTAGATGAAATCTGACATTGATGGAAAATATTTTTAAAAGTTGGCGAGATCTGAAGTTTAAGTTATGGTAACCACATATTATACCTATAATTTTGATTGAGACCACGCAGATATAGCAGTACTCCGCACTTCGGATAGATTGTTTTAGCGCTTTCCCTAGGATACCTTAACTTATAAGCCCCTCCCCTTTTCCTATGATCTATCAAAAATCAGTCGAATCATCACCAAGCGGAATAACCTGCTCAGGAGAAGCCGACTTGCCTTTTATATGTTGGGTAGGCAGAAGGTTGGTCTTTGGAGTGGATTTAAGCAACCTATTATCATTATGAAGAATAAGTTTTCCTTTACCAATTTTCTCCCGTTTGTTCCTGAACCAGCCGATTAGCGAATGTCTTTCCAATGAATTATTTTTGTCTCTGCCAACAACATCCACCAGCTCATTCACAGCAACCTTCATCTGTTGAGCCTGAGCGCTTAATTCCTCTGAGGCGCTGGCGCTTTCTTCGGCATTAGCAGCATTTTGCTGGACTATCCTGTCCATCTCAGCTAAAGCCTTGTTGATCTGCGTCACCCCATGGTCCTGTTCTTGGGAAGCCGCCGCTATTTCCTTCACCAAATCATTTACTTTGGAAGTGCTGGTGGAAACCTGAGAAAAGGCTTCGGCTGTTTTATTTACTAGCATCGACCCTTCCTTGACTTTATTAACTGTGGTTTCGATTAGGTTGGCGGTATTCTGGGCCGCCTCAGCGGCACGCATAGCCAGATTTCTAACCTCGTCGGCCACTACGGCAAAACCGGCGCCAGCTTCACCCGCCCTAGCGGCTTCCACCGCCGCATTCAAGGCAAGTAAATTTGTCTGGAAGGCAATTTCATCGATATTCTTGATAATCTTGGCAGTCTCATCGCTGGCGGCTGAAATCTCTTTCATCGCGGTTGTTAATCCGATCATAGATTGATTGGCCTGACCAACAGTTATAGAGGTATCATGCGTCAGAGAGTTTGCCTGAGTTGCATTTTCAGAATTTTGCTTAGCCATAGACGCCAGTTCTTCCATGGATGCCGAGGTTTCTTCCAAAGAGGCCGCTTGTTGAGAGGAACCTGCGGCCAGGGACTGGCTGGACGAGGCCACTTCGGTGGACGCGGAAGACACCTGCTCAGAGCCGTTACTCAGAACCTGAATAATGCGATTGATGGGGCGGGTAATGGAGGCACTCAAAAAGAAGCCCAAGGCCAAAGCAATACCCAATCCTCCCGCCAGGATAACCAAAATTATGATGACTGCGGAGTTTCTTTTGGTTTTGATAAATTGTTCCGCCTGGCCCAATAAGGTTTCGCTCGTGTCAAGGACCTTTTTCCCGGTATCATTCAAGGCCCTGGTTAGCTTTGCCTCTTTTTCAAAAAGAATCTGGGATTCTTTTAAATAAGTTAAAAACTTATTCAATAATTCCTCAACCTCTTTAGAACCTTTAATAAAGGCATTGTTTTTTAAGGCAGAGGAAATGGCCATCAGGGCCGTGATATTGCCCTTAGCCGGTCCAGATGCAAGACTTTGAAATTCTTGGACATACTTGTCATTGCCGCTGTCTTGATATTGTTGCTGGAGACTCTGTAGCTGGAGGAATATGATTTTACACTCTCTGGCAATATTAAACATCTGATATTCATCTTTGCCGATGTCATTACCCTCCATCTGCATTATCTGCTGTTTTGAATCAAGGTCTTTGATTATTCCGTTCAGAACCCCATCTGCGGCTTGCAGAGGCTTGGCCATTTCTTTTTTCAAATTGTCGTGTTCGGTGTGAGTGGCGACATAATTGTCAAAAAGGCCGTGGTATTGTTGAAATTGATTACTGATGGCATTAATTTGGTTCAACCAGGATTCGTCACTGGTTTTTTCTTTAAGATTCTTCAACTCGGTATTAATATCTTTCACTAACGTGTCAAATTGTTTTTTCGTCTCGGTTGCAAAAAACTGGAGATAGACTTTTTCCGTCACGCGAGCTTCCGCAACCTTTTGACTAATCTTATTTATCTCCTCTTTTATGGAGTTGGCGCTTTCAATCTGCGAGTAATAGAAGAGACCTATGCCGACGATCGCCAAGGCCAGCAAAATTGCATTTCCCACCAGACAAAACAATTTCCCTTTTAATTTCAGCTTCATGGCTATTTACTTCCTTGTCATAAATTTTGTATCAGCACTCCGCACAGGCTGTCGGCATCGAATTGGGGGACGTTCTAGCATCTTTGGCCAGAACGTCCCAGGATTAGGAGAAGGTTGCAGAATGTCAGCCTTTCTCCGGTAAAACTTCGACAAATTAATGGGCCCCCCGGACGCCCTATCTCATAGCTGCCCCGAGGCTGCACTACTTCCCTATCAGTTTATCAACCTCTGCAGACGGCAGATCATAAACCCCGCAACCGGCAACCATTTCACCATCCGGGGTTTTCACCAGTTTCACATAGGAGACCTTTCGGGACGGATCCTTCTCCCCAGGTTTGGGCCACATATAATCCACCCAGCCAGCTCCTTTTTCCTTGGCTACTTTATTCATTTCTACGAAAAGAAATTTCCCGGCTGTATCCTTCAATCCGGTAACGTTTTTCCCATCCAATTTAAACTTGATGGGATGCATGAGCATTACTCCGTTCATGTCATGTATCCAGATATAGGTTCCAGCAAAAATAAATTCACTGTCTTTCCCTTTAAACTTCGGGAAAGCTGCCTTCCCATCTTTTGCCAAAAGCTCACAGGCCTTATTGACCTTGGCCACGATCATATCTACCGTTGGTTTGGTTTTAGCGCTGGCGGCGCAGGCCGCCTCAGATTCTTTCGCCAGCTCATCCGGGCTTTTATCTGCAAGAACCGGTATTGCCTGGAACATAAATGCCATACAGAAAAGAATCATTAATCCTTTGCCGATTGTTCTCATAAAATTCCTCCTTTTATTAGGGGTGCTTCTTGTTCTGATCTTTTCGGAATCTTTACATAAAATCTTTAGGGAATTTCTAAACATATTTACAGGAAGACCGATTCTAATAGCATATTAAGACAGTTAAGTAGATGGTTTGGGGGAGCTATTTTGATATTAAATATAAAAAATCAGGATTAGCAGTTTAGCGTGGTATCAGGCTAATAATGAAACTACTTTTTTATACGCAGGGTCACTAGTTTAGGTTTTACCTACATAGTTCCCATTTGCAAAGTCAAATTAGCAAAGCATCCGGGTATTGTTTCAGAAACCAAGCCAGTCTCCTAATTGTGGTTCCTTTTCATATAGGATGAGAATAGAAGTTATTAATTAGGGGTATTTAAAAAGATGTTTTACCTAAGTAGTGAAATAAGCTAGGAGCGGAATTAGAAATAGTTGATTGCTTGCCTCCAAATAAACTTCTTTGAAAAATCAATTAATTGACAATACGATAGGTTGCAGATGAGGTTTTGGTGGGACCAGAATGGCAAAACTCACAAGGAAATCCCGCCAAATAATTTATACTTGGTTTTAGAGATTGTCTGGTCAAGTTTTAACCATTATAGTTTAATGAACTGAAGACAGAAAATTTGATTATGAAATTGACCAAGCTCCAAGAGAAAATCCAGGCCTGGTTTGAAGCCCGGGTTCCCGGCATGCATTGCGAATGGAACCTGGGGAGCCCCGGGGGCTGGTATTATCAGGAGGTGGCCCAGCATCTGGGCCAGCTGGCCTGGGAGCGGCTGCGGCCGCACCTGGGGCTGCCCTTTGACCTCAATTATCGCTCCCCCTATTTCCACCCGCTGCGCCCCTTCGCCCAGATGCTCCTTAGGGGCCACATTGCCCGCCATGGCCGGGAAACTCCCCCCTTTATAGTGCTCCTGGCGGAAATCGAGACCCTGGAACAGGTGGTGGAGAACCAGCGCCTGGTGCAGTATTTGAACTCCCTGGCCGGGATCGAAGCCGCCCTGGCCGCGCCGGAGCATTTGACGCTTTACCGGGGCCAGGTGCGGTTGAAGGGCCGCAGGGTCACCCTCATCTTCATGGATTTCAACAACGACACCCTCCTGAAGATGGGGCGGGAGATCAATATTAATCCGGTGCAGGCCGCCATCCGCCAGGGGCTGCTCCTTAATCCCCGGGGCATGGAGCCGGTGGGGGTCAAGGGGGTGTTCGAGGCCGTCACCGGCCCCTGGCGGCGCCGCCTGTCGGCCAGCACCGTGCGCCGCACCCCCTGGACCCGGGTGTTCTATCCCCGGAGCACCACCGGGCCCCAAGGGGAAAAGATTGCCGACCTCCTGGAGTGGACCCGGGGGCACCTGTCCCGCCTGATCCTCAAGCCCGCCCAGGGCTACTCCGGCCAGGGCATTCTGGTGGGCCCCCTGGTGGAGGACCCGGACGCGGCCATCCAGACCGCTCTCACCCATGGGGGATACATCGTCCAGTCCCTGGTGCCCCTGGAGACCTGGCAGGAGTATTACCCCGCGGCGGACCCTGGGGCCCCGCAGGTTCGCATCGAACCCCGCCAGACCGACTTCCGCTGTTTCATCACCGACGTGGGTCTCATCGGCTTTCTGGGCCGGTTCGGGGGCATCCCCACCAATGTGGGCTCCGGGGGCGGCACCCAGTCTTTCGCCTTGCTTCAGGGCGATCTCCACCTCCAGGAGGCCGACGACCTCTTTAACCGGGCCCTGGAAAAAGTGCCTCCCCGTCTTTTCCGGGAGGTCCAGGAGGAGGTGGACCGCTGGGCCGTGGACCTGGGTTTCACCTATCTCCTGGGTCCCATTCCCATCAGCCTGAAACCCCGGATGCTCAAATGGCAGCATCTCGCGGGCCTGAAAGACTATGCCCATCACCTCTGGCGGGACGCCCAGACCCTGGAGAAATTGTGGCGGCAAGGCAAGCTGGAGGAGGTGGCCCCCATTACCCCGGAGGAAAAGGCCCTGGCCCGCCTGGCCCCCTGGGAAGGACGCCCGGCCCTGATGGTTTCCGACGGCCTCTACAACTTCCGAGGCGCGGGGTTTTAATAGCGGTCAGCAGTCAGCGATCAGCTTTCAGCTAAGAAAAGTTGGGAGCCGAGATTCTTTTGCTGAAAGCTGAAAGCTAATAGCTGATAGCTGCTGAGTGATCATGTCGCTAGCGGCATCTACCTTCTGAATCAGGGAAAAGATGACCCAATCCCCACCCCCCGTGCCCCCGGATTGGTGGCGCTCCATCTTCGATGAGGTCTATCTCCAGACCGATGCCCGCAGCATCCTGGATGAGGATCTGACCAGGGCCGAGGTGGACGCGGTCATCCAGGCCCTGGATTTGGGCCGGGAGGAAGCCATCCTGGACCTCTGCGGCGGCCAGGGGCGGCACGCCCTGGAAATGGCCCGCCGGGGCTACGGCCGGGTGCTGGTGCTGGACTTCTCCCAGCCGCTGCTTGCCTGGGGCCGGTCCCAGGCCCTGAGGGAAGGCCGGGCCGTGGCCTTTGTCCGGGGTGACGCCCGCAGCCTGCCTTTTGGCGGGGGAAATTTTCAGGCGGTCTTATGTCTGGCCAATTCCTTCGGCTACGGGGCCACCCGGGGGGATGACCGGCAAATTTTGCAGGAGGCTCACCGCCTCCTGCAGCCCGGGGGCCGGCTCTTCCTGGAAGTGGCGGACCCCGGGTACGTGCGCGCCGAGCTGCCCCTCCAGTCCTGGCACGAGGCCCCCGGAGACCTGGTGGTCTGCCGCCGGCGCTGGCTCACCCCGGACCATCTGGTCTGCCGGGAAATGGTGCTGTCCCGGCAGCGCGGGCTGGTCCGGGACTGCACTTACCAGATGCGGCTTTATGAACCTGAAGACCTTAAGGCAAGCCTGGCAGAGGTGGGATTTGCCCGGGTCAGCGTCAGCCAGGGCCGGGAGCCCCATTCCCGGCCCCGTGAGCGGGGCGCCCTCAGCCGCCGCCTGGCGGTTACGGCCTGGAAATAATGAGTTCTGGGGGGAGGATTTTTTCAGAAGGGGAGATGGAGCAACAGTAAGCAGTGAGCAGTCAATGAAGAAATGCCTTGCTTTTACTGCTCACTACTACATCCCTTTGCCCGTCTCCCGGATGGCCTCTTCGATCTCTTCTTCCAGGGCCGGGGGCAGGCCCTCGATCTTGACCCGGAGGAAGCCCCGGACGATGGTGGAGACCGCCTCCTCTTCGTCCAGGCCCCGGGCCATGAGGTACTCGATCTCTTCCGCGGCGATGCGGCCCACCGCAGCCTCGTGGGACAGGTCCACCCCAGCCACCCTTCCTTCCAATTCCGGCACCGCATAAATATAGCCCGTGGGCGCCAGGATCAATCCCCGGCACTCCAGGTGGGCCTTGATGTCCGGTTCCAGGCCCACCAGGTGCCCCCGGCTGATGGTCCTGCCCCCGGTGGTGATGGTGCGGGCGATGACTTCGCCCCGGGTGCGGGGGGCCTGGAGGATGACCCGGCCGCCCATGTCGATCTCCGAACCCGGGTGGGCGATGACGATGGAATTGAGGCTGGCCACCGCGCCGGGGCCCGCCAGGGTGACCGTGGGATACATCTGCACGGTCTTCACGGGGCGCAGCAGGATGTAGTTGGAGACAAAGGAGCCTCCCTCCTCCACCATGACGCCGGTGCGGGGGCGCACGTGGATGTCTTCCGCCCAATTGTGGACCATGGTGAAGGTCAGCCGGCCCCCGGCCCGGACGTAGAATTCGGACACCCCCACGTGGAGGCCGGAGTTCACTTTGGGGTGGGCGGTGCAGCCGGTGATGATATGCATCTGGGCCCCGGGCTCCACCACCACCAGGTTATGGACGTGCTGGGAAAAACGGTCGGTGCGCAGGTAGAGGCAGGATTCCACCGGCTCCGGGATCTTTACCCCGGGCAAGGCCCTGATGAAATAACCGTTATCCAACTCCAGCTCGGCCCGGGCGGTGTATTTGTCCGCGTCCACCGCCACCAGGCGCCACAGGAGGTCGGCCGCCAAATCGTGGCCCTTGATGGCCTCGGTGATGGGCAGTAATTCCACCCCGGGCTGGTTGGCCTGGCAGTGGACCACCGCGTTGTCAGCCTGGAGAAAGGTGCCCGCGTGTTCCGCGTCGGTGAGTTCGATGCCGGCCCGCAGCAGATGGCGCCGCTCTTCCGGGTCGAAGCGGCCGTAATCCGGGTCGTATTCCCACTGCCCTCCCTGGCGGGAGAAGCCGGCGAATTCCAGGTCGGCCCCCAAGGCCGCCTTTTTTTCCCGGCTCTTGGCCGCCCGTTCCTTTATCTCCGACATCGGGAGCACTCCTCGTAGCCGAACTTTTTGATGTCCTGGAGAATGTCCCGGGGATTGCCGGAGCACAGCAGGTGGCCGTCCAGGAGGATATAGCCCTGGTCCGCGTTGATGTAGTCCATGATGAAGCCGGTGTGGGTGATGATCAAACCGGATTTGTCCCGGTGGTGGCGGCGCCGGTCTTTCTGCAGCAGGCGGCCGATGATCTCCCCCACCACCTCCAGGTTCTCCAGGTCCACCCCGGATTCCGGCTCATCCAGGAGCACCATTTTCGGGTCCTGGGCCAGGAGTTGCAGGAGTTCCGAGCGCTTGATCTCGCCGCCGGAAAAACCATAATTCACTTCCCGGTCCAGGAAGGGGAGGAAATCATAGGCCGCGGCCAGGGCCTGGTGGGAGACCTTCTCTCCCGCACAGGCGGCGAGAATATCCCCGGTCTTGACCCCCCGGATGGTGGGAGGACGCTGGAAAGAAAGCCCCAAACCCAGGCGGGCCCGCTCAAAGGTGGGGAGTTGGGTGATGTCCCGGCCGAGGAAGAGAATGCGTCCTTGGCGCACCTCATACCGGGAAAACCCCATGATGGCCATGAGCAGGGTGGACTTGCCGGAGCCGTTTTTGCCGAACAGGATGTGCGTCTCCCCCTGGGGGATGGCCAGATTGATGCCCTTGAGCACCTCCTTGCCGTCAATGCTCACCCAGAGGTCTTCGATCTCTAACATGGAGTCCTCTACCAATAAAAATAATAAAAAGCCCCCAAAGCACGCTTTGAGGGCTCGTCAAATTGGCTGAAGCAGGGTGGCCCTGCCTCCCGGGGCTTCCCTTCCGGGAAAGTCCGGTTACTGAACTTCCGGGCTGACCGGCAGAGGCGGGATAACCGGCGCCAACTTCTGATATTTCATGCCGAAAGCCCGAGTCTCGAAAGCCTTGGGGTTGAAAGCCTTGGTCAGTTCCACCTCTTCCGGGGTCAGAATGCGCACGATGCCATACTGATCCACGATGGCGAATCTTTCACCCTTGGCCAGGCAGGAGGCCACAGTCTCTTCCCCTTTGAGCTCCTTTTTGGAGACGCACAGCAATTTGGCGCCGCCTTTGGCCTGCGCCATGGCGAAGCCCGCCACTAAACCCACCGCCACCAAAGCCACAATCAACCCTACCACTACTTTTGACCGCATACTTTCCTTCCTCCTCTATGCTAAGGTTGATACCCGGCTTTCCTCCCCCCCCAGTGGAGTATACGAGAAAAAGCCGCTAAACTCCTTTCACGGCTATAATATATGCCAGCCGAAGGGAATGTCAATTTAATTTATACGGCCCCGGAAAAAAAACGTGCTTTATAGCCCGGTTTCCACCATGTTTTAGAGAAAATAGAGGATCGGCAAGAAAGCCCGGCCCGTCAAGGAGTATGGCCCTTAATCTCGAAAAAACCCTGTTTTTTTCTTGACGGGGAAAACTACATCGTTCTATAAATCTTATTTAATCTTAAAAAGAAGACCTGAGGAATGAAGACGCGACAATTTGTTGAAATTATCACAATCCTTAGGTAACTTATGTATATAAACCAAGAATTATAGGTGGACTCTATGAAACCGCTAAAGCAGGGAAGTACACCGGTGGGTGCGGTAATGGTGGTGGGCGGCGGTATCGCCGGAATGCAGGCTTCTTTGGACCTGGCCAACGCCGGTTATTATGTTTACCTCGTGGAGGGTCAGCCGGGCATTGGCGGGGTCATGTCCCAGTTGGACAAGACTTTCCCCACCAATGACTGCGCCATGTGAATTATCTCCCCCAAGCTGGTCGAGGTCGGCCGGCACATCAACATTGAAATCCTGGCTCCTGCCCAAATCATCGGCATCAACGGCGATCCTGGCAATTTTTCGGTGAAGGTGCGCCACCAGGCGCGCTACATCGATATGGCCAAGTGCATCGCCTGCGGGCTGTGCGCCGAAAAATGCCCCAAAAAAGTCCCGGACGAATACAATCTGGGCCTGGCCAAACGCAAGTCCGTGTACTTGAGTTACGCCCAGGCAGTGCCTCCCAAGTATGCCATCGATAAGGAGACCTGCCTCTATTTCAAAAAGGGCGGCAAGTGCAAGGCCTGTGAAAAGTTTTGCCCCACCGGCGCGGTGGATTTCTCCCAGGTGGACGAGGATAAGGACATCTCCGTGGGCACGGTCATCCTGTCCATGGGCTTCAGACCCTATGACCCCACCCAATACGGCGCTTACCATTACGCCAATTTCCCCAACGTGGTCACCGGCCTGGAGTTTGAGCGGATTTTGGCCGCGGCCGGGCCGTTCCACGGCCACCTGGTCAGGCCCTCGGACCATAAAGAGCCCACCCGCATCGCCTGGCTCCAGTGCGTCGGCTCCCGGGATCTGAACCACTGCGACAACAGCCACTGCTCCGCGGTCTGCTGCATGTACGCCATCAAAGAGGCGATCATCGCCAAGGAGCATAGTAAAGAGCCTCTGGATGCGGCCATTTTCTTTATGGATATGCGCACCCCTGGCAAAGAGTTCGAAAAGTATTATTGGCGGGCCCGGGACGAATTCGGGGTCCGCTTCATCCGTTCCCGGGTCCATACCATCGACCCGGTGCCGGGAACTGATGACGTGGCCATCCGCTACCTCACGGAAGACGGCGCTTTGGAGACCGAGATCTTCGATATGCTGGTCCTTTCCAACGGTTTAGAGGTGTCCCCCCAGGTGCAGGAACTGGCCAAGACCCTGGGAGTGAAGGTCAACGCCAATAAGTTTGCCGACACCTCCTCCTTTACCCCCGTGGCCACCAGCCAGCCGGGTATCTACGTCTGCGGCGCCTTCCAGGGCCCCAAGGACATCCCCCAGTCGGTCATGGAGGCGTCGGCCGCGGCCGCGGCTTCCAGCGAACTGCTGAGCTCCGCCCGGTTTAGCTTGGCTAAGAAGAAACCCGTTTTCGAGGAACGGGACGTTTCCCGGGAAGAGCCCCGCATCGGCGTCTTTGTCTGCCACTGCGGCATCAATATCGCCAGTGTCGTGGACGTGGAGGCCGTACGGGACTACGCCCAGACTCTCCCCTATGTGGCCCACGTGGAGAACAGCCTCTTTGCCTGCTCCCAGGACACCCAGGAACTCATCAAGGAGCGCATCCGGGAGCACAACCTCAACCGGGTGGTGGTGGCTTCCTGCACCCCCCGCACCCATGAACCCACCTTCCAGGAGACCATCAAGGAAGCCGGTCTCAACAAGTACCTCTTCCAGATGGCCAATATCCGGGACCAGGGCTCCTGGGTGCATATGAATGTGCCGGAGGCGGCCACCAGGCGGGCCAAGGACCAGGTGCGCATGGCCATCGCCACGGCCGCCCTGCAGCCGCCCCTGGTGGAGTTCGACCTGCCCGTCACCAAGGCCGGTCTGGTGATCGGCGGCGGCGTGGCCGGGATGGAGGCCGCCCTGGGGCTGGCCGGCCAGGGCTATAAAGTGGATCTGGTGGAAAAGAAGGATTTCCTGGGGGGGCATGCCCTCAAACTCAACCATACCTGGAACGGCGAAGCGGTGGGGCCCTATGTGGAGTCAGTGGTTAAGAAGGTGACCAGCCATCCCCGGATCACCGTGCACCTGGGCGCCGAGGTCGCCAACGTGGAAGGGTTTGTGGGCAACTTCAAGAGCACCGTCGCCACCCAGGGCCGGGAGACGGTGGTGGAGCACGGCGCCGCCATCATCGCCATCGGCGGCCACTCCTTCAAGCCTGCGGAATACCTGTACAAAGAGAATCCCAGGGTCTTGCTCTCCCTGGAGATGGATCAGGCCCTCCGGGAAAAGAACCCCCTGGTCACCGGCGCCCAGTGCGCGGTCTTCATCCAGTGCGTGGGCTCCCGGGAGCCGGAGCGCCCCTACTGCAGCCGGGTCTGCTGCAGCCACTCCGTGGAAAGCGCCCTGGAGCTGAAAAAAATCAATCCCGACATGGACGTTTACGTCCTCTACCGGGATCTGCGCACCTATGGGCTCCGGGAGAACCTCTATAAGGAAGCCCGGGAAAAAGGGGTGATCTTCATCCGCTTCGACCTGGAAAATAAGCCCCAAGTAGTGCAGGACGCCGGGGGCGCGCTCACGGTCACGGTCCGGGATCACATCCTGGGCCTCCCCATGCACCTGCATCCCGACGTTTTGACCCTGGCCTCCGCCATCATTGTCAAGGACCAGGAGAAGCTGGCCCAACTGTTCAAGGTGCCCTTGACCAACGACGGCTTCTTCCTGGAGGCGCATATGAAGCTGCGCCCCGTGGACTTCGCCACGGACGGCGTCTTTGTGGCCGGCCTGGCCCACTACCCCAAACCCATGGATGAAGCCATCGCCCAGGCCCAGGCCGCGGCGGCCCGGGCCTCCGTGGTCCTGGCCCAGGATGCCATCCGGGCCGGGGGCGTGGTGGCCCAGATCGATGCTGACAAGTGCTCCGGCTGCCAGGCCTGCGTGGGGGTCTGCCCCTTCGGGGCCATCGACTATAAGGAGCGGGAAGACGTCTGCGAGGTCAATCAGGCCCTGTGCAAGGGCTGCGGCACCTGCGCGGCCACCTGCCCCTCGGAGTGCATCACTCTCTTCGGGTTCAGCCACAAGCAGATTTACACGCAGGTGGATGAGGCCCTGGAGGAACTGGAATCCGCAATGGAAGAGGCCGCGGGCTGATCAGGGCGCCGCGGGTCCAATAAGAGGACTGAGAAAATGGCTGAAAAAGAGTACGAACCGAAGATCATCGGGTTTTTTTGCAACTGGTGCACTTACGCCGGCGCCGACCTGGCGGGCGTCAGCCGCCTCCAATATCCCCCCAACATCCGGGTCATCCGGGTCATGTGCTCCGGCACGGTCTCGCCCCATCACGTGCTCCGGGCCTTCCAGAAGGGAGCCGACGGCGTGCTCATCGGCGGCTGCCACATCGGCGACTGCCACTATCTCCGGGGCAACTACATGACCATCAAGCGCATGCGCTTCCTCCAGGACCTCCTGAAATTCACCGGTTGTGACGACGGGAGGCTCCACCTGGAGTGGATCTCCGCCGCGGAAGGCCCCAAATTGGCGGAGACGGTGCGGAATTTCACCGAAAAAATCAAAAAGATGGGCCCCTCCCGTCTGAAACTGGCGGCCCTGGCGGCTTAAAGCGCCCATAAGGACAGATCCCCATGGATAAACTGCGTGAAAAGGTCCGGAAACTGCTTAAGGAAGGCAAGGTCGCGGGATACGTCGGCTATATCATGAAGGACAGCCATCCTCTGCCCCACTTTTTTACCAAGGAGCGCCTGGAGGAGGTGGACCAGGCCATTGTCGCTCCCGACAGCGCCCGCTATCCCCTGGACAAACTGCTGCAACAGGTGGCGGAGCGTTATCCGCAGGAGACCTTTGCCATCCAGGTGCGGGGCTGTGATGAGCGGGGCTTGAACGAACTCTACAAGTGGGGCCAGTTGGACCCGGAGAAGGTGGTGCTGGTGGGGGTCGCCTGTTCCCAGAACCAGGCCGACTACTGCGAGTGCCCCGGCCCCTGGCCTTCGGTTATCGATGCCGGGGAAAAATGCCAGGCGGTGGCCAAAAGCAAGCGGGTGGAGCGGATTGACGCCTTGGCCGAGGAAGATGCCTTTCAGGAATGGCTGGGCCATTTTCAGAAATGCATCAAATGCTACGGCTGCCGGGATGTCTGCCCCATGTGCTTCTGCAAGGAGTGCTCCCTGGAGCACCCGGAACTGATGAGCACCGGCCTGTTACCCCCGGACACCATCTTCCAACTGGTGCGGGCCATTCATATGGCCGGGCGCTGCATCGACTGCGGCCTCTGCGAAGAAAACTGCCCCGCGGATATCCCCTTGCGGGTCCTCTACAAAAAGGGCAATGATCTGGTCAAAGACCTCTTCGGCTACGAGACCGGAGTCCTGGATACCGGCGCCTCCCCCTGGAAGATGCTGGGAGATGAGGCCACCCTGGAAACCAAGCCCATGTAAATGCAGTTTGCCGTTTTCTGTTTACTGTTTTCTGTAAGAGAAGCGGGCCTTAAGGCCCGCTTTTTTTGTGTGCCGAGCATGCACCGCAGCTTGGAGGTGCAAGTCCTCTACCCAACCTGATGGAGGTGAAGGGTTAGCAAAGCGCAAGGGCGTCGTCGTGAGGCGGGGTCTGAAGGAAGCGTGGAGCAAAGCCGTGACC
>JAGVAH010000059.1 GCA_020060385.1 Syntrophobacterales bacterium
GTGTCCTGGCCGATGGAGCGGGCGAAGAGCTCGGTGCGCTCGATTAACGGCAGCCTGATTTCCCGGTAGCCGTAGACGCGAAAGACCGCCCGGGCCGCGTTTTCCACGGCCTGCCAGCGTCCCGTCTCCGGGGGCAAAATATCCCGCATGCCCCGGATGGCCTTGATCTTCCCCGCCATCGTCAATTAGCACCCAAAAAAGATAAATTATCCTTTAATTTTGGATTCTGTCAAGGTGATTTCCTCAACTCTTATCTGTGCGTATATGAGACTATACTTATAGATAGAAGTTTTGAAACCTCTGCGGAAGTCTCTCTTTTGTCATTCTGAACGCAGCGCAACAGAGTGAAGAATCGCGCATTTGCTGATGCCTATGAGATTCTTCGGTCGCTCCGCTCCCTCAGAATGACCAGAAAAGGCTGGGTATGGCCCACCATATTTGTTCTTTGGACATTTCGATCTCTATCTATGGTGGGCCCTGCCCACCCTACATCATCTCCGCCCCAAATTCCCCTTGACAAGCCGGGGCCGGGCCGATAAATTACCCCCAAATTGAAATTCCCCAGGCAATCCGGAACCCGGTGCGAATCCGGGGCGGTCCCGCCGCTGTAATCGGGGACGGAAGAGAGTGACAGGCGCAAGCCGGCCACTGCCGGTTATCAAAAACCGGTGGGAAGGCTGACTCTTTCCGGCTGATCCGAGAGCCAGAAGACCTGCCTGGCGGTTACAAGAAGGCTACTCCTGATGGTAAAGGGAGTTCCATCGTGCGATGGGACTCCCTTTTTTTGTTTCTCGCAAAGACGAAAAGGACGCAAAGAAAGACGCCAAAACATAAAATTATAAAATAAAATTAGCGGCTTTGCGCCTTGGCGTCTTTGCGTGAGATGAAGAAATGGTGCGCAGGGCGCACCCTACACGAAAAACAGTAAACAGAAAACAGAAAACGGTTTTAAAGGCTTTCCCCCCGGCGGCCGTCGATCTGCATCCGGCCAGCCGGTAAACCACGGAGGAAGGAGGACGATCTATGGCCAAAGACAAGAGTAGCCAGAAACCCATCAGCATCCGTTATACCTGCAAGCCCAACGGCGACCAGGTGGGTCTGTCCCATTACCTGATGGCGGACGCCAAAAAGTAGCAGGACATGACCCGGGCAATTTCACCTTTATGGGGTCCGTCCGCGGCTTCGGTCAACGCCGGGGCCGGGCCCCATTTCGACGTCCTGGAGGTGGGCCACCCGGACTACGTGGCCCTGATCAACGCAGACACCGCTTTTTGGGTGCTCTCCCCCCGGGCCGAGGCCCTGGATTATCTTTTGGGCGGGGAGCTGCCTAAATCATATCGGGAAAAAGAGGCCAAGCTGGCCGGGGACCTGGAGACCGTGCGCTTCAAGCTGCTGCCCTCCGCGGTCTATTTCAACCCCACGGAGCGCTGCAACCTGGACTGCGGCTATTGTTACCTGCCCCGGGAGGCCCGGCGCTCAGGCGGCGACATGGACCCGGCCCGGCTTCTGGAGGCCCTGGCCAAGCTTAAAGAATTTTTTATAAACACTCTGCCGGAGGGGGCCCGGCCCCAGCTGGTCTTCCACGGCAGCGAACCCCTGTTGGCCAAGGATGCAGTTTTCCGGGGTATTGAGAAATACGGGGATTATTTCCGCTTCGGGGTGCAGACCAACACGGTCCTCCTGGATCAAGAGGCCATGGACTTCCTGAAGGACCATGGCTGTGGCATCGGCATCTCCATCGACGGCCCCACCGCCGAGGTGGCGGACCGCACCCGGCGCACCTGGGGGGGCAGCGGGGTTTTTGCCCATACCGTCAAGGCCCTGGAGGAGCTCATCGGCTACCCCGGCCTCAATATCATCACCACCGTCACCAGGGAAAATGTGCGCTCGCTCCCGGAACTGGTGGATTTCTTCCACGCCCAGGGGGTGACCAACGCTTTGCTCAACCCGGTGCGGGGCACGCAGTTGGGGGGCCGCAACCTGATGGCGGACCAGACGGAGCTGGCCCACTTTTTCTTCCAGGCCCTGGACCGGACCTATGAGTTATTTGAAGAAACCGGGCGCAAGCTGGTGATCGGCAATTTTGCCAACCTGCTCCTGGGGCTGGTGGCCCCGGGCGCCCGGCGCCTGATGTGCGATATTTCGCCCTGCGGCGGCGGCCGCTGCTTCTTTGCAGTGGGCGCGGGCGGGGAGGTGGCCCCCTGCAGCGAGTTCCTGGGCCTGCCGGAATTCCACGGGGGCAATCTTTTCGAGAGCTCTGTCAAAGACCTGCTGGCCACCCCGGCCTTCACCCAGGTGACCACCCGGGTGGTGGAGCAACTGGAGCCCTGCAAACAATGCGCGGTGCGGCACTTCTGCGGCGCGCCCTGCCCCGCGGAGGTCTATGCCATCAACGGCAAACTGGCCGCGGCCGCGCCCATGTGCGACTTCTACGCGGCCCAGGCCCGCTACGCCTTCAAGGTCATCGCCGACGGCCGCCTGGACGCCATGCTCTGGGACGGCTGGAAGGACGGCCTGGAAGAGATCGTGGTGATGTAAGATTAGGTCAGCTATCAGCTTTCGGCGTTCAGCTTTTGGAAATTTAAGGCATTAGCTGATAGCTAAAGGCTGATAGCTGATAGCTTTTCGTCCCGGCCCTCCCCCGCAACTTTCCCCCACTTCTCGCCCTGCCTTGCAACTGGCCCCGCTCCTTGTTACAATCCCGGCCAGAGTGACAGGCCGTGAAGAAGCCCTTACGCCTCATCCTTGCCATCCTGAAATGGACGGTCATTGCCCTGGTGGCCGTGGAAGTCATGAGCTTCCTCTTCCTCACCCTGGCGAATCTCTTTATCTACGGCAGCATCTGGGAGGGCAGCCGGGTCAATTACGACGCCTACACCCTGTTTCAGGAAGGCCCCCGGCCCACCGCCAATAACGCCCCCGACGCCGCATCCTTAAAAGACCAGCGCCGCATCTGGATGTTCGGCGGCTCCACCATGCGGGGCAGCACCAATGATGACGCCAAGACCATCCCCAGCTTTCTGGCGGGCCTCCTCAACCGGGAAGAAAAACCTTTGTCCTTCATAGTCAGCAATTTCGGGGAGAACTCCTTCAACTCCCTGCTGGAAACCAAGTATCTGCAAAAGCTTTTGATAGAACGCCCCCTTCGTCCCAACCTGATCATCTTTTATGACGGGGCCAATGAATGCGTCTATTTTTCCCAGAACCGCAACGTTTACGCCCATCACGGCTACCAGCGGGTCAAGGCCCTGATCGAGAGCCATCGCCGCAGCCTCTTCGGCCTGCTCAAACCCTTAACGGCCGCGGTCTATGCCTCCTTTACCCTGGAGGTGTACAACAAGCTGCGGCAGACCGTGATTCCCATCCGGGCGGACTCCCCGGAACTCCGCCATTTTGTGGAGCTGACGGCGCAGAGATACGACTACGTGCAGGAGCAGGCGAATTTTTACGGGGCCAGATTTGTGCTCTTCTGGCAGCCGGTTTTATGGGTGGAGGACTGTGCGGTGGCCCCCCAGGTGCGGGAGATTGAGAAAGACTACGCCATCAATAAGGTGCGCTTCGCGGCGGTGCGCCAGAATTTCCAGGTGGTCTACCAGGCCCTGGCCCGCCGCCTCCGGGACAAGCCTTACTTCGTGGACTGCCAAAACATCCTCTGTTCCCGGACCCAGCCGGTCTACAAGCCTGACGGGGTGCACTTAAAGGATGCCGGCAGGATGATGGTGGCCCAGCGCATGCTGGAGGTCTTGAAAGAGAAGGGGTTGGTGGGGGGAGGGGCCAGAAATTAAAGGCGGGCCAGGATGCCCGCCCCAGGGGGGCCAAGGTCTAATCCAACTCGTAAGTCTGCCGCCAGTCGCCTTCTTCCCGCCAGGGGGGTTGGGATTTCTTGTCGAAGAGATAGTCGCCCATCACCAGGTAATCCATTTCCGTGCGCATAAAACACTGGTACGCGTCCACCGGGGTGCAGACAATGGGCTCGCCCCGGACGTTGAAACTGGTGTTGACGATCACCCCGTAGCCGGTTTGCCTTTTAAATTCCTCGATCAGTTCCCAATACCGGGGGTTGGTGTCCCGGTGCACGGATTGGATGCGGGCCGAATAGTCCACGTGGGTGATGGCCGGGATATCGGAGCGCAGATGATAAAGCCGCTCGAACAGGGGCAGGTCGTCATATCCCGGGGGCAGGGAGTTCTGCCGGGCTTCCTGGACCGGGGCCACCAGCAGCATGTAGGGGGAGGGCCGGTCCAGGGCGAAATATTTCTCCATGTCCTCCATGAGGACCGAGGGGGCAAAGGGCCGGAAACCTTCCCGGTACTTGATCTTCAGGTTCAGGCGCTTCTGCATTTCCGGGTCCCGGGCGTCTCCTAAGATACTGCGGTTGCCCAGGGCCCGGGGGCCATATTCCATGCGGCCCTGGAACCAGCCCACCACCTGGCCCTGGGCCAGAAGGGCCGCCACATCCTTGGTCAGTTCGGAAAAATCCGGGTAATGCCCGTAGGGCGCCTGGAAACGCCGGGCCACCCGCAGGATCTCCACCGGACCGAATTCCGGACCCAGGTAAGCGCCCTGCATCCGGTCGCCGCCGGGATTAGCCACGCGTTCCTGGTTCTCCCAGATATACCAGGCCGCCAGGGCCGCGCCCAGGGCGCCGCCCGCGTCGCCGGCCGCGGGCTGGATCCAGATATCCTTGAATAGACCTTGCCGCAGGAGCTTGCCGTTGGCCACGCAATTCAAGGCCACCCCTCCGGCCATGGCCAGGTAATCGGCACCGGTGAGCTTCTTGGTGGTGGCGGCCAGGCGCAGCACGATTTCCTCGGTTACCTGCTGAATGGCCAGGGCCATGTCCATGTATTCCTGGGTGATAAAGGTCTCTTTCTGGCGGGGGGGGACGCCGAATAACTCGGTCCAGCGGTCCTCCCGGCACATGGTCAGGCCGGTGGCGTAGTTGAAATAGCCCATGTTCAGGAGGATGGAGCCGTCCTCCCGGAGGTCCACCAGTTCATCAAGGATGATCTGCACCCACTTTTTCACCCGCTCCGAGTCCGGATTGCCGTAGGGGGCCAGGCCCATGAGCTTGTATTCGCCGCTGTTGACCTTGAAGCCGGTGTAATAGGTAAACGCGGAATAAAGGAGGCCCACGGAATGGGGAAAGTGCAGCTCCCGGAGGATGCTGATGTCCTTGCCTTGGCCCCAGCCGATGGTGGAGGTGGACCACTCTCCCACCCCGTCAATGGTGAGGATGGCCGCCTCGGGAAAGGGGGAGGGGTAAAAGGCGCTGGCGGCATGGGAGAGGTGGTGTTCGGGAAAGAGCAGGGGGGGGCTCCCCGGCCCCAGCTTGGCCAGCTCATCCTTAAGGAGTTTCCGCATCAGCAGCTTTTCCTTGATCCACACCGGGATGGCCATCAGGAAGCTGCGCAGGCCCCGGGGCGCGAAGCCGTGGTAGGTCTCCAGCAGGCGCTCGAACTTGAGAATGGGCTTGTCGTAGAAGGCCACCGCTTTCAGGTCGCCCACCCCCAGGCCCGATTCCGCCAGCACATAGGCCACGGCATTGCCGGGATAACCAGGATCGTGCTTCTTGCGGGTGAAGCGCTCCTCCTGGGCGGCGGCGATGATCTTGCCGTCCGCCAGGAGGACGGCGGCGCTATCGTGATAGAAGGCGGAGATTCCTAAGATCGCGTCAGCCAAGGCGGTCTGCTCTAAAATAGGGTGTAGATGAAGGGGGCGATGGCCGAACCGCTGGCAAAGATGATCAGCGAACCGAACAACAACAGGGTGAGAATTATGGGCAACAGCCAGTATTTTTTCCGGACCCTTAAAAAACCCCACAAGTCGCGCGCTAAACCCATAGATGTCCTCTTAAACAGTCAATTTTCCGGAATCCCTAATAAGGATTGACCAAGTCTTCAGGCGCAATCGCGCCCTGCCGCTCGATCAGGACCGAACCGCGGTCCTTTTTCCATTTGCGCAATTGTAAAGTGTCCTTGCCGATCCAGCGCCTGATCAGGCCGATGGGGGTGACCAGGCCAAAAAAGACGATGGTCAGAAACACCTTGGACACCACGTTGCCCATGATATGGGAGAAGCCGAACCAGAGCACGGCCAGAGGCCGGAAGATCTTGGGCCAGATCATGGTCACCAGCAAGAAAACGATGGCCAGGGGCAAAAACCGGGGATAGCCCCACCAATAGGTCAGGAGCAGGCAGATGAGGACCATGGCCATACCCGTGTCCCGGGCCTGGTCATCGGTGGCCCGGCCGAGCCGGGCTAGGAGGCCTTGATCTTTAGTCTTTTGGGGGTTCATGTCTTCTTAAGCCAGTCATGGATCTTTGGGCATAAAGAAAATGCAGGATCTAGACCCCACACCCTTGAAGTTTATCATTATTTGGGAAACCGGGGCAAGTCCTCCAGGGCCTTTTTGATCATTTCCTCCGGATCGGTCTCGATGTCCTGGAGTTGGCCCTCCAGGAAGGCGTCGTACGCGGCCAGATCGAAGTGGCCGTGGCCGGAGAAGTTGAAGGCGATCACCTTGGCCTCCCCGGTTTCCCGGCAGCGCACGGCTTCATCCACTGCGGCCTTCACTGCGTGGGCCGTCTCCGGCGCGGGGACGATGCCTTCGTTTTGGGCAAAGAGGCGGGCCGCTTCGAAGACCGGGTTCTGGGGATAGGCCCGGGCCTCGATCACCCCCTCATGCACCAGCAGGCAGAGCAGGGGGGCGTCCCCATGGTAGCGCAGGCCCCCGGCATGGATGCCGGGGGGCACAAAGGAGTGCCCCAGGGTGTGCATCATGATCAGGGGGGTGAGGCCGGCGGTGTCCCCGAAGTCATAGGTATAGGCCCCCTTGGTGAGGGTGGGGCAGGCGGTGGGCTCCACGGCGATGATTTTTAAGTCCCGGCCCTGGAGCTTCTCCGGGACAAAGGGGAAACAGAAACCCGCGAAATTACTGCCGCCCCCCACGCAGCCGATGAGGATATCCGGCTCTTCCCCGGCCAGGGCCAACTGTTTTTTGGTCTCCAGGCCGACGATGGTCTGGTGGAGCATCACGTGGTTGAGGACGCTCCCCAGGGAGTAATTGGTGTCCGGGTGGGTGGCCGCGTCCTCCACCGCTTCGGAGATGGCCATGCCCAGACTCCCGGGGGTTTCCGGGGTCATCGCCAGGAGGCGGCGGCCCGCGTCCGTGCGCTCCGTGGGGGAAGGATAGACGTCCGCGCCCCAGATGTGCATCAGGGAGCGGCGGTAGGGCTTCTGGTAATAGGACACCTTCACCATGTAGACCGTGCATTCCAGGCCGAAGAAGTTGCAGGCCAGGGCCAGGGCGCTGCCCCATTGCCCGGCCCCGGTCTCGGTGGCCAAGCGCTTGATGCCTGCCACCTTATTGTAATAGGCCTGGGCCACCGCGGTGTTGGGCTTATGGCTGCCCGCGGGGCTGACGGATTCATCCTTATAATAGATGCGGGCCGGGGTCTTGAGGGCCGCCTCCAGGCGCCGGGCCCGGCGCAAAGGCGTGGGCCGCCAGAGCCGGTAGATGCGCCGCACCTCGTCAGGAATGGGGATATGGCGCTCCTGGCTCACCTCCTGCATGATGAGCTCCAGGGGGAAGATGGGGGCCAGATCCTGGGGCCCCACCGGCTGCCCCGTGGCCGGATGGAGATAAGGGGGCAGGGGCCGGGGCAGATCCGGCTGAATGTTATACCATTCCTGGGGCATCTCGGCTTCGGGGAGGTGGATTTTATAATCATCCATCAACATTTTACTCCTGGGGTTCTGGATGGAAGTCATATATAAGGGCAACCGGGGCCTGTCAAGGAAAAAACCCATAAAATCATATTTTACTTTATATAAAAATAATTAATAAAAAAATACATCATAATATAGCCCCTAATTTTAAGTTCCCTCCTTTCCATGCCGATTAAATGATTGACTTGTCTTATTTTCCTGGCGAAGTCCGCCCCGGGCAGGTCGAAGGAATCTTTAAGCGCCATCACCCAGGACCTGCGGCCCCGCCAACTTCCGCAGGCTAACGGGGTGGAGGGGCTGTTTCGGGGTTGAGGAATTAGACACCAATCACCGCGGCGTCTTGGGAGCTGTGCCAGCCAGATATTATGACTCGTCTGAAAATGAAAAAAGATGTGGATTCCCCGGAGAGGAACCGCAAGATCGCCCCCGAGAGGGTGGCTGCAGGGGTTCGTCCCGACGAGATCGGCCGGATTTTAAATCTAAAAAAGGATCTGGACTATAGTGACGTGTTAGCCAAATATGCCTGCCGCTATCTGCAAATCGGTTGGGACCTGGTGGCCGTCAATCCCAAGGGCGCGGTGGATCTGGATTTGGATTTCCGCCAGCCCCAGGGAATCTGGACCAAAAGGCTCACTGATCTGGGCATGGAAGGAGTCCAGGTCAATTTGGGGGTGCGCACCGGCGCCGCCTCCAACCTCCTGGTTCTGGAGGTCCGGCCGGGGGAAGGGGATTTGCCCTTCCAGGGCGGGGATGATTGGCGCTCCGGGTGCGTGGCCGAGGTGGGGGGCGGCTGGGAGCAGCATTATTTCGTTCTGCCCCAGGGTTGGCCCGTCCCTGCCTCGGCCTTTATCGACCCCCACCGGCTCATGGTCTTCGGGGCCGGGGGCCTGGTCCTGGCGCCCCCTTCCCTGGAGCCCCGGGTGCAGGAGAACTTGAGGTGGCTCCGCCCCCCCTGGGAGAGTCCGCCCTGCCGGCCGAGTCCCCGGCTGTGGCAGTTCCTCCAGGGAAATGTGCCCATGGCCGCGGCCATGGCCGCGGAGGATGAGCCGGCCCCCCCCGCCTGGGAGGAGATTTACGGGATCATCGCCTCCCGGCCCCTGGTCCTGCAAGCCCTGTTGGCCCCCGGGGTCGATGCGGAGGAATATTATCTGCAATTGCTGCAGATCGCCCTGGAGTCAGGATTGACCGATCCCCAGGTCCTCCTGGGACTCCTGTGGCACGCCCCCTTGGGGGATGCCCGCCAGCGCCCCCAGGGCCTCCGGGAATTGCGGAACCTGATTGCCGGCACCACTCAGAAGGACCCGTCCCAGACTGCGCTGGAGCGGGTGACTACCTTGCTCCAGGAACTGCAGGGCGCGTTTGCGGCCCTTTCCGGGGCCGGGGGCCAGCCTTCCATGGCGGTCCCGCCCTCCCCCCCCCCGCCCCCACAGGCGCCGCCGCCCGCGCCGGTCTCCGGCAACTTCTCAGACCCCACCCCCCAAGGCTGGCAGGAGCCTCCGGGCAATTTTACCCTGGTGGGCCGGAGTCCCACCCATAACCTGCCGGAAGTCCAGCAGCAGGGGGCGATGCGGGTATTATGGCGGTCCCGGGAAAGCATCACCGTGGAGCGGGACCGTTATGAAGCCATGCTCTATGAATTGGGGAAACTGGGAGCCTGGCATGAGATTCACCAAGAACACACCCGGGAAAATAAGCTCCTGAAAGACCGGATCGATTCCCAGCAGCAGAAGGAAATCTCCCGTCTGCGGCGTTTATGCACCCAGCACCAGAATCAGAACCAAAAAAAAGATAAAGGCTGGTGGAGATAATCATGGAAGAATTGCACCCTTCCGGCACTTCCCAGACCCCGGGGACCAATCTCCCTGACCTGGAAATCCTCGCCCCCGCGGAAGGGGGCCTGCCCTTTCATCTGCCGGTGGTGATCAAGAGCCTCTCTGCCGGCGGGGTGATCCTGGAGGTGCACTACCCTCCGGAGGGCCTGGACCTGCGGGAATTCCAGGGGCGGGGCGGCCTGATTCACCTGCCCCTGTCCGGAAACGGCAGGGAGATGACGATCCGGGGCACGGTGCTCTGGACCCGGCCCCAAGCCAGCGACAATCCCAATTTTCTTATGGGCCTGGAATTGGCGGAACCCACCCTGGAGATGCGGCAGGCCCTGGAAGACCATCTGCCCATCGCCACCAAGGATATCAAAGAGTTGTGGGATAATTGGGACCGGCTCCAGGAAAAACCCGCCCCCCCGCCCCGACCCTCTTCCCAGGGGATCTATGTGGTGGGCATTGGGGTGGTGGCGGCAGGCGTGCTGCTGCAGACCTGGGGTTCGGAAAATCTGCGGACTTTCGGCTTTATCCTGGTCCTTTATGGCTGCCTGGCCGTGGCCGTCAAGAGTATCTGGAGCCTCTGGCGTCAGAGACGGGATACCAAGGCCCAGGAATCCATGGCCCTGGACCGAAGTAAATAAAAGATTCCCGGATCAGGGAAGTTCCTCAGGGGACAGACGGCCCACCCGAAAAGCAAGAAGACTTGTAGGGGCGGGCGTCTCGCCCGCCTTGCTAATCCGCACAGGCTGGAATGCATGTGCCACCAACTTTTCGGAATAGAGAAACAATGACTGAAACTGCAAACGGCAAAAAACTGTGGGCCATCGGCGGCGGCAAGGGCGGCATCGGCAAGAGCATCTTCACCCTGGGCCTGGGGATCTCCCTGGCCCGCCTGGGGAGGAGAGTGGTCCTGATGGACGCGGACCTGGGGGGGGCAAATTTGCACACCCTCATGGGCGTCCGCTATCCGGCCCATACCCTGGAGGATTTCCTCCTCAAGCGGGTGGACAACCTGGAAGATATTGTCCTGGACACCCAGATTGCCGGTATCGGCCTGATCTGCGGCGCGGATGACATCCTGGGCGCGGCCAATCCCACCTATTCCCAAAAGATTCGGGTCCTGAATCAGATTGAGAGCCTCCCCGCGGATTTCGTGCTCCTGGATCTGGGGGCCGGCACTTCTTATAATACTTTGGACTTCTTTAACTATTCCTCTGGAAAGATCGCCTTATTTACCAGTCAGGCCACCTCTCTACAAAATGTCTACGGTTTCCTGAAAAATTCCCTCTTCCGCAGGATTTCCCGGGAATTCGCCAAGGACGAGGATGTGCTCTGGCTCTTGCACCAGACGGGCAGCAAAGATCCGGAAGTGAAGATCGAGTCCATCAACGATCTCTTGACCCACTTGCAGAGGAAAAAACCGGACCAGTGCCAGGAGCTGCGCCGCCTACTCCGGGATTTCCATGTCCTGGTGGTGGTGAACATGATCAAGGCGGACCGGGATTTCCAGGCGGCCCAGATCATCCAGAATGTGAGCAACCGTTTCCTGGAACTATCCCCCCAGGTTTTGGGCTATCTGCACTATGACCAGGCCATCGAACAGGCGGTCAACCAGATGGTGCCCTTTCCCATGAACGTGCAGAAGAGCCGGGCCGCGGATGAATTGCGGGATATCGCCCAGATCATCATCGAAAAATACGCGCCCCTTGACACCCTCCGGGAACCGGCTTACCAGGAGGAAGAAAAGGAGGCCGCGGCCGGCTCCTGGTCGAGTTTCTGGCGCCGGGCCCCGGCTTAAAGACAGTTCCAGGTTCCAGGTTCAAAGTTAGGACTGCGATTCCGAGAGATAAAAAGCCCCAGGTCCTGAGGGACTGTGGGGCTTTTATTTTTGAGGCCCCAGGCCAGCCAGGCCCGCCTAAGGGCCCCGACCGTTCCATCCAACCCTACACAGTGATGGAGAAGCTTCTTATCCCCCCCTGCCACCAGGGCAAGGAGGCAGTGGCACTGGCAAAGGCAGTTTGGGCACTGGCAGTCGAGGAGGAGGAGACCAGGGACCCGGACGGGTAGGAAGTGAGACCCTGGACGAATCTTTGCAACCGGGACGCCAGGCCGCCAGTGGCCTGCGCGGTGCCGGCGGTATTCTCTTCCAAGGCTTGGGTGAATTTGAGGGTATCCAGGACCACCTGTCCCTGGGAGCCCCCTTGAAGGCCGTAGTTGCTGAGAATACCCACCCCCTGTTGCACCAACTCCGACCAGGCGGCAGACAAGGCCGGGGTCAAGTAGGGATTGACGGCCAGCAGGGCGCCGAAACTGTTCATGCTCCCGGTTAGGGACTGCATCAGGTCCACCGCGGCCTGGGGCCCGGTGGTCACCGTGGCCGTGCCGGCGCCGGTGAGGTTGACCTGCAGGTGCCCATCCAGCAAAGACACGGCGTTGTCGGCTTGAAGATAAAAGCTGCCGTTCATCAGGAACTGGGCGTCCGCCGCGGTCTGGGTGCTGTTATTGATGCCGGTGGCGCTCACCGCGTTGCCGCTCAGGTCCGCTAGGGAGAAGGCCTGGGCCTCGCCGGTCTGGCCGGCAAGATTGAGTTGCACGGTGTTGTTGCCGTTGACGATGGTGCTGGTCACCCCGGTATTGGCGGCGTCGATGGCCTGGGCGATCTTCCCTAAGGCCGCGGCATTGGTATCCCCGGCGTTGATGGTCACCTCCAGGTTATAAGCGGTGCCCCCCACGGTCAGGGTGAAGGTGTTGGCGCCGGTATTGACGGCGGCGGCGTCAGCCGCATTCAAGGAGCTGCCCTGGTTCACCTGGTTCTGGGCGGTCTGGAGCACCTTGAATTGGAACTGGGCCTCCGGGGTCTGGACCGGGTAATGGGTCTTATCAAAATAGGTGATATTGGCCACCTGCCGATCCGAACTCCGGGTGGGGCTCTGGGAAAAGTTGATCTGGCCTTCCACCCCCGACAACTGGTCAGCCAGGGACATCATCTGGTAAGCCCGGGCGTACAGATTATTGAGGGCGTCCAGTTGGCCGGCGGCATCCCCGGGAGAGGCGGCATTAATGGTGATATTGGTGGAGGAACTGGCAGGATTCCAGTAGATGGAAAGCGTCCGGGAGGTGGAGCCTAAAGGCGACAGGGGGTCAACCATGCCTCAGTTCACCGCATCTAACCGTACTTCGGGTATGGCACCTTAGCCTCCTTGCTCTATGGATGGGCTGCAAACCATCCCGGTTTGCCCCCTGGGAAAGGCCAACGCCTAAAGGCGCGGCGAAATGCTACTCTCCCAATTCCATATATCGACAAGATCGGGGGAAAATTTAAAAAATTGCCCCTTTCCGCCAAGTCCGGGGGCAAAGCCCCCTGGATTGACACCCCTTGCCCCCTCTGGTAAAAAGCCTGCAGTTCCATCTCCTTTGAGACCTGAAGGGGGAAAAGCCATGTCCAAACCCAGGCGCCCAGACCCATCACCTTACCTTCATCTCCTGGAGCAACTCAAGGCCTGCTTCCCGATGCCGGTCTCCAATCCGGTAATGGACGGCTACTTTGTCCACACCCTCTCCCGGTTTCTGGACCGGGTGGACGACCTGAAATCCGGGGTGCCCCTTCTGGGCCCAAGCAGCCGAGTCCCTTATGAGAACCTTATGCAGGAAAGGTTCCCGGAAAAGAGGCGCACGGTGGAGGAGGTCACCCGGCTGCTGGTGGAATATTGCCAGGACATGCCCATCTGGGCCCATCCCAACGCCCAGGTCAACGTCGTCCCCGCCACTACCATTCCCAGTATCACCGCGTTCGTGGCCGCGGCCATTTATAACCCCAACATCATCTCGGACGCCTATTCGGCCCGCTTCGCCACCGCCGAGATGCAAACGGTGGCCATGACCGCGGATCTCATCGGTTACGACCCGCAGCAAGCCGGGGGGGTCTTCACCTTCAGCGGCACGGGCACCAATTTCTATGGCTGCAAATTGGGGATTGAGAAGGTATTGGGCGGCCGGGCCATGGAGGAGGGCATCCGGGAGGACGTGAAGATCATCTCTTCCGCGGCCTCCCATTACTCCCGGTTGAACGTCAGCGGCTGGCTGGGGGTGGGCATGAGAAACCTGGTGACCATCCCCACCACCCCGGACAACGATATGTCCCTCCCCCACCTGGAAGAATGCCTGCGCCGGGCCTTTGACGCCGGGGAGAAGGTGGGGGTGATCATCGCCACCATGGGGACCACGGACGCCTTCGGGCTGGACGACCTGGGGGCCATCGTCCGCCTGCGGGACCAGCTGGCCCGGGAGTATGGCCTGGAGCAGCCGCCCCATATCCATGCGGACGCGGTCATCGGCTGGGTCTGGTCGGTCTTCCGGGACTATGATTTCGCGGCCAATCCCTTAGGGTTCCACGGCCGCACCCTGAAGGCCCTGGAAGATTCCCTGAAGCGGTTGGGAGACTTGGCCCTGGCGGATTCCCTGGGCATCGACTTCCACAAGACCGGGTACGCGCCTTATGTGTCCAGCCTCTTCCTGGTGAAGGACCGCCGGGACCTGGCCCTGCTCTCCCGGCACCCCAAGGAGATGCCTTACCTGTATCAGGTGGGGTCCTACCACCCGGGCATTTATACCCTGGAGTGCTCCCGGCCCGGCAGCGGGGCCCTGGCGGCTTATGCCAATATCCGTCTCCTGGGCAAGGAGGGCTACCGGGTGCTCATCGGCCACAATGTGGAGATGGCGGAGATGCTGCGGCAGCGGTTGGAAGCCCACCCCAGCATCCGGGTGGTCAACCATCGCAATTTCGGCTCCGTCACCCTTTTCCGGGTTTATCCTCCGGGGGTGGAGGCGGCCGCGGCCTACCGCCGGGAAGCGGGCGATCCGGCCTACCGGGAGCAGTTGGAGGCCCACAATTTCTATAACCGCCGCGTCTTTCAACTGATCCATGACCGGGCCATGCGGGGGGAAGGGGTGCTCCTGTCCTGGACGGACGCCCACCGCCACGCCGACTATGGTGGAGAGGCGGGTCCTCCCATAGCCGCGCTCAAGTCTTACATCCTCAGTCCCTGGACGGATCTGGCAGCGGTGGAGATGGTGGCCCGGCAGGTGGTGGAGGTCAGGGACCAGATGGAATCGGAGCGCTAGTCCTGGGAGGGGTCAGAGGGATAGGGGCTGTGGGCCCTGCCGGCCTTATTTTTCTTGACACCCATATATCTCTACTATAATTAAAAGATAATCTAGGGATGAACCCTAGGAAGTAACGCGGGTTTAGCAGCTTAATCAGCCACGAAGGCCAGCGCCCCAGAAGGGGCGGGGGCTCGTGGTTTTTTTTTGCCTCGATCATGATAAGGGGGAAAAAATGAGGCTTTTTATCAACGGTAAGGTTTGGTTGATCCTGATCCTGGTCCTTTGGTGGGGGAGCGTGGTCATGCTCGCGCCCGCGGCCGCGGCCGGGGAAGAAGGGAAACCGGCAGAAAAAGCGGCTGTCGAAGAGATCGGTGGGCGGGGAGAAGGATTCCAGCCGGAGGGCAGGGAAGAAGCCAGGGAGGGGAAAAAAGAGGAGGCCAAAGAGGACGAATGTCCCGCCACCTTTGGGCCCATCATCACCGACACCGCCATCCCCATCGAGAAGGGGAAGTTCGCGGTGCAGCCCACCTTCGGGCTGAGCTTTGTCACCCATAGCTTGACCCAAAGCTGGCGCAGGGTCTCGGCCGGCGGCAATTTTAAGACTTACGGCATGGATTGGAAATTCACTTATGGGCTGTGGAACAATCTGGAGGTCTTCGTGGTGGTTCCCTACGTCCACAACTGGGCCGGCAGCGTCAATGAACCGGGGCCCAACGGGGAGCGCGCCGCCAGTTTCGGCGGTATAGGCGACATCAATTTGACCTTCAAATACCGGCTGGTGGAAGAAACGGAAACCAGGCCCACAGTGACCGCTCTCTTCGCCACCGATTTCCCCACCGGCCATTATAAACGTTTGAATCCCGGCCGTCTGGGGACCGACGCCATCGGCGGGGGGGCCTATGTCTTCACCACCGGCCTGAACCTGTCCAAGTACGTCAAGCCCTTCATCTTTTACGGCAACCTCTGGTACTCCATGCAAACCGCGTTCAGTAACCTGGGAGAAGACGATAACGGCAGTTCCGTCTATTTCCGCAACTACCCCCGGGATTTCGTGACCGTGAACCTGGCGGCAGAGTACCCGATTACCAAGAAGTGGGTGGCGCTCCTGGAACTCACCAGTTATTGGGACGGCGGACGGCTGTTCGGACACCAGGCCAACCTGGCGCCAGGGGCTCTGCTCTCCATGATGCCGGGGATCGAATACATGGCCACGGAAAAATTCTCCCTGGCCCTGGGAGTGAATGTCGATCTGGTGGGCAAAAATGCGGACGCGGCCGTGACGCCGTTGTTGTCCATGGTGTATGCTTTTTAAATATTGGCAGAGGAGGACCAGCGCATGAAACGGTGGTCGCTCGTGGGAACGAGCGTTTTGGGTTTGGCGGTTTGGTCTTGGACGATGGTCGCCCCCGCCTTGAGCCAGGGCGGCCGGGGCCAGGGGTTCCGGCCCTGTCCTTATACGGCGTATCTCTGCCCGGTGCGGCACACCTGTAAACCCTTGGAGGCCAGCGGCAAGGTGGCCCAGGTGCTCACGGAAGCTTTGGAAGACAGCATGCATCCGGGCATGGCCCTGGTGGTGGACACCAAGACCCAGGGGCGCTTGCACGTGCACTTGGGCCCGGTCTGGTATTTGGAGCGCCAGGAGTTCGTCATCGTCCCCGGGGACGAGGTGGGCATCAAGGGGATGGGCGATAAGAAGGACGGCCAGATGGATGTCATCGCCTACGAATTGACCAAGGGAGACCACGTGCTCCACCTGCGGGACGCCCAGGGACGCCCCAATTGGGAGGCCTGGCGCCAGCGCTGAGGCTCAGGGGCCTGCAGGCCGGGACTTTACAAACAAACGCTAATGACACATTTTCACGCTAGGGTTACAATGCCCTTGAACCCCAGGGAGGATTAATCATGCACATGGCCGACGCCTTGATTTCCCCGGCCGTGGGCGGCACCATGTGGGCCGCCACCGCAGGTCTCACCATCTATAGCGCCAAGAAACTCAAGGAAGATCTGGATGAACATAAAGTCCCCCTGATGGGGGTCCTGGGAGCGTTTATCTTCGCGGCCCAGATGATCAACTTCACCATTCCGGGCACCGGCTCCAGCGGCCACCTGGGGGGAGGGATGATCCTGGCCATCTTGCTGGGCCCCTATGCCGCGTTTCTGGTCATGGCCTCGGTCCTCACCATCCAGGCCCTATTCTTTGCCGACGGCGGGCTCTTGGCCCTGGGCTGCAACATCTTTAATCTCGGTTTCTTCCCCTGTTTCCTGGCTTACCCCTTAATTTACAAGAAGATTGTCGGAACAAAGCCGAGCCAGGGCCGCATCCTCGCAGGAGCCATGGCCTCCGCCATCATCGCCCTGCAATTGGGGGCCTTCGGGGTGGTGTTGGAAACGCTCTTCTCCGGTATTTCGGAGTTGCCCTTTACTACCTTCATCCTCTTGATGCTGCCCATCCACCTGGCCATCGGCATCGTCGAGGGCCTGGTGACCGCGGCGGTGGTGAGCTTTGTCTGGAAGGCCCACCCGGAAATACTGACCATGGCGCCAACTGCCCCCGCGGCCAGGGCCCATTCCCACAAGCCCCTGTTGCTGGGCCTGGCCTTGTTTGCCTTGTTGGCGGGGGGTATGTTATCCTGGTTCGCCTCCACCCACCCGGACGGCCTGGAATGGTCCATCAAGGGCGTCTCCGGCAAGGAAGAACTGGAAGCCTCCAAGGCAGGGGTGCATGGGGCCATGGCCTGGATGCAGGAGAAACTGGCCTTCTTGCCGGACTATGATTTTAAGAAGCCGGAAGAGGAACAGGGAGCCAAGTCTGCAGGGGAACAGGGAGAAAAAAAGGAAGAAAGCTGGCCTGGGGTCAGCGCCGGCAAATCCCTGTCCGGCGTTCTGGGGGCGGCCATGACCTTGCTCCTGGTGGGGGTCATCGGTTTGGGCCTGCGAAGATTTTATACCCCTAACAAAGGATAGGGTAATTTTGTGGCCATACCTTGCCCAATAAAGGTTGTCCTATCTCCCCCGCCCCAGGTGGGAGGGGGTTGGGAAGAGGGGGCGTAGGGGCGCGTCTCGCCCGCCTCGATAATCCGCACAGGCTGGAAAGCCTGTGCCACCGCTTCGGGCATGAGCCGTCGGCTAACCCGTAAAATACAAAAAATCAGCCCCGGTAGTCTAAGGAATTGGTGGGCCGTGCCCACCCTAGATTAACTTCTTTAACTTTGAACCTGGAACGTTGAACCTTGAACTTAATGGGGGCGGGGTGGCCGGATTATTCCCGCCCCGACTGGTCCTGGGGGTCCGGATGGCAAACATCGAATCCTCTTTGTTAAACATCGGCTACCTGGAAACCCTCTCCTACCAGGATACCCCCCTGCAGCGGCTGGACCCCCGGGTGAAGCTTCTCACCACCCTGGCCTTCATTATTGCCGTGGTTTCCTTCGGCAAATACGAGATAACCGGCCTCATCCCCTTTGTGATTTATCCGGTGGCCCTGATCGCGGTGGGCAACCTGCCCCCTGCTTATCTGGCCCGGAAGATTTTGCTGGCTGCGCCCTTCGCCTTTTTTATAGGCATCTTCAACCCCCTGTTGGACCGGGCCATCATGGTGCATTTGGGGCCGGTGGCCATCTCCGGGGGCTGGGTCTCCTTCGCCTCCATCATGCTCCGCTTCTGCCTCACCGTCAGCGCCGCCCTGATCCTCATCGCCAGCACCGGTCTCAATGCGGTTTGCCTGGCCCTGGATAAATTGGGGGCCCCCCGCATTTTCGTCATGCAACTCCTCTTTGTCTACCGCTATATTTTTGTCTTGACGGACGAGGCCCTGCGGCTGGTCCGGGCCCGGGCCCTCCGTTCCTTCCAGGGCCGGGGGATGGGCCTGAAGGTCTTCAGCTATATGATCGGCCAGCTCCTTTTGCGCACTCTGGACCGGGCCCGGCGCATCCACCAGGCCATGCTCTCCCGGGGCTTTGCCGGCAGAATTCACCTGCTCCGGCCTTTGCGCCTGCGCCTCCCGGATGTTATCTTTCTCCTGGGCTGGTCCCTCCTCTTCGTCCTCCTGCGCGGCTATAATATTCCCCACTTGCTGGGCAGTTGGGCCGGGGGGTGGATCAGATGAGCCATCATTTGGTGGAAGTCAAGGACCTGCAATATGCCTATCCAGATGGCACCAAGGCCCTCAAGGGCGTCTCCTTTCTCCTCACCCATGGGGAAGCCGTGGCCATTATCGGGGCCAATGGGGCCGGCAAGTCCACGCTCTTGCTGCACCTGAACGGCTGCCTGCTGCCCCAGGCCGGGGAGGTGCGCATCGGCGGCCTGCCTTTGAATAAAAAGACTCTGTCCCATGTGCGGCGCACCGTGGGCATGGTCTTCCAGGACCCGGACGATCAGCTCTTCATGCCCATAGTCTATGATGACGTGGCCTTCGGCCCCCTTAACCTGGGTCTGCCCCCGGCAGAGGTGGACCACCTGGTTAACTGCTCCCTGGCCACGGTGGGGGCCTTCCATCTCAAGGGCCGCCCCCCCTACCGCCTTTCCGGGGGGGAAAAGCGGGCCGTGGCCATCGCCACGGTGCTGGCCATGACCCCCGACATCCTGGTCATGGATGAGCCCACCGCCGCCCTGGACCCCAAGACCCGGAGGCAGCTCATCGAGTTGCTGAAGACCTTCAAACATACCCGCATCATCGCCACCCACGACCTGGACCTGGTGCTGGACCTCTGTTCCCGGGTCATTGTCTTCAAGGAAGGCCAGGTGGTGGCGGACGGCCCGGCCCTGGACATCCTGCAAAACGAAGAACTCCTCGCCTCCAGCAGCCTGGAGAAACCTCTTTCCCTGCAGGGTTGCCCGGTTTGCCAGGGCAAATCCGGCTAGAGCCGCCTGCAAGGATGCCTCTTACCTCATAAATATGGGGCCTTGCCCTTGCCCCAGAATTTCCAGCTTCCTACCTTTATACCAAGTTGCTGTCAAAGAGATTATCTTGGCGCGGACCCAGGTGTCCGCCCTGGGGTGGGCGCACACATGGGTGCGCCCCTACAAAAGACAATGATACATCTTTGACCGCGCTTTGGTATTACTCCAACGGCAGGTGGGAAATCTATACTGGTTGCCAAAAGTTTTTTCCGCCCCCCCTCACCCTAACCCTCTCCCCCCGCTGGGGGGAGAGGGGATAAGAGGAAAGAACTTTTGGCAAA
>JAGVAH010000128.1 GCA_020060385.1 Syntrophobacterales bacterium
ATTTGCCAAAAGTTCTTTCCTCTTATCCCCTCTCCCCCCAGCGGGGGGAGAGGGTTAGGGTGAGGGGGGGCGGAAAAAACTTTTGGCAACCAGTATAATATGGCCCTGCCACTTCAGGCCTTTCAGCCCACTTTAATATGGGGGAAAAAGGGGAAGAGGGGAAACGGGGAAAAGGGAATACAAGCCCCTTCCCCTCTTCCCCTTTTACCCTAATTCTCGTCAATTCTCGTCTCCAAGATGTGCTTGGGAACGGGCTTCGGTGCCGAAGCTCGGCTTCGGCGCCACTTTCATTCCCAAGTGCAACTTGGGAACGAGATCATAAACATCATTAATAGAGAATTGCCGTCCACTATCTGGGTATTATTAGCCTGCTGGTGGTGGGCCGTGCCCACCCTACATTTTGCTACAAATTGTCATTCTGAGGGAGCGGAGCGACCGAAGAATCTAGATCCGTCGCTTCGCTCAGGATGACACAAATCAAGTTTTGCAAGAACCCAACTCTTTTTCACTACTTACTCCGGGGATGGGCCTTATCGTATTCCTCCATCAGATAATCTAGATTCAGATGCAAATACCGTTGGGTACTGGATATCGAGGCATGCCCCAGGAGTTCCTGGACCGCGCGCAGGTCCGCCTGGCCCTCCAGGAGGTGGGTGGCGAAGCTGTGGCGCAGGCCGTGGGGGGTGAGGGCCTGGGACAGGCCCGAAAGGCGGGCCCACTTCTCCACCACCCGGGCCACGGAGCGGGCGCTGAGCCGGCCCCCCCGGACATTGAGGAACAGGGCCTTCTCCCCCTGACGGCCGTGGTGCGCCAGCAGCCCTTCCCGGAAGGGCAGATACGCGGCCAGGGCTGAAAGGGCCGCGTCCCCCAGGAAGGCCAGGCGCTCCTTGGCTCCTTTGCCCCAGACCCGGACCACCCCTTCCTTCCGGTCCAGGTCCCCCAGATTGAGGCCGGCCAGCTCCGCCAGGCGCAGGCCCCCGGCATAAAAGACCTCCAGGATGGCCCGGTCCCGCCGGGGGGCGAACTCGTCCCCTTTGGCCTGGCCCAGGAGATGGAAGGCCTCGTCCACAGTGAGGAAATGGGGGAGGCTCTTCCCCACCTTGGGGCTGGGGGCCAGCTTGGCGGGATTCTGGGTCAATACCCCCTGGCGCTGCAAGTATTTAAAAAAGGTGCGCAGGGCCGAAAGTTTCCGGGCCACCGTGGTCTTGCCCCGGCCTTTCAGGGAATGGGCCAGAAAGGCGCGCACCTGCCGGTAAGTCACCTCTTCCAATTCCGGCGCCTCGGGGGTGGCGGCCAGAAATTCCAGGAATTGGGCGAGGTCCAGGCGGTAGTTCCGGAGGGTGTGGGGCGACATCTGCCGCTCCACCTTAAGATAACCCAAAAAATCCTCCAGATAGGCCCAGCCGCTCATTTGATAAGGTTTTCCGTTTTCCGTTTTTCGTTCAAAAAATGAGTATATCCATTAATTTCCTGGGGGAGCGGACTCAGGGGCCGCGACCAAAAACCCTTGGCGGCCACCTGGGATTATCCGCCTGCTCCCAGGCCGTCCGGTGCAGGTCCTATAAAATTTATACATAATATCATTAATTTAAGACAATGCAAAAGATAATGACCCGAATGAATTCGGAAAAGCTGGGGTGTAAAGATGAAGGAACCGGGTTTCATACCAAGTCGCAATCTAACGGCAATTTTCTTGTAGGGGCGAACCTTGTGTTCGTCCGCCCACACAGGGCGAATACAAGATTCGCCCCTACAGTTCAATGTCTTTGGATTGCGAAATGGTATTAGGAGTGTGACTGACTAAGGCGGGTAAGCTATTTAACCGAAAACTGTATTAGTGATGCAAGGCCCCCGCCACCTTTTGGGACAGGACATCCAGGGTGTAGGGTTTGGAGAGATAGCCCACGTCCGGAGGCAGGGATTTGCCTTTACCATCCCCATAACCGCTGCAGAGGATGATGGGCACCTTGGGATAAAGCTCCCGAATGCGTTCCATGGTCTGGAGGCCGTTCATCCCGGGCATGATCATATCCATGAGCACCAGGTCGATCCCCGGGCTCCCATCCCGGAAGAACTCCAGGGCCTTTTCGCCACCCGCGGCCTGGATCACCCGGTATCCCAATTTTTCCAGGAGCCTGGCGGCCACCCGCCGCAAGGTGGGTTCATCATCCACCACCAGAATGGTGCCCCGTCCGTGAACGATTCTTTTATCCTTAGGGGTCAGAATCTCCGGCTGGGACTGGGATACCGGCAGGAAGATGGAGAAAGTGGAGCCTTGGCCTTTCTGACTCTGCACCTGGATGGCCCCCCGGTGGTATTTAACGATGTGACAGACCGAAGCCAGGCCCAGACCGGTCCCCTGACCCGGGGGCTTGGTGGTGAACAGGGGCTCGAAGATACGTTCCAAGGTCGCATCGTCCATGCCCACCCCGGCATCCATCACCGCAAAGCTGGCATACAGGCCGGGGTGCAGATTCCAGACCGGATCCTTCCATTCCGCCACGGTCACCGCCTGGCTCTTGATGGTGATGGTCCCCCCCAGGGGCATGGCCTGCCAGGCGTTAATCAACAGATTCATCAACACCTGCTGCATCTGGCCCGGATCGGCTTCCACCGGCGGCAGGTCCGGGTCCAAATCCAAGGCCACCTGGATGTCCCGGCGGGTGCGGGCGAAGATGGCCACCGTGCCTTGAATCAGATCGTTCAGGGCCAGGGACTGGGTCTCGAATCTGGTGTCCTGGGTAAAGGTGAGGAGGTTTTCGGTGAGCTCCCGGCCGGCCCGCACCTGCAATTCTATTTCCTTTAAATCCGCATAAAAGGGATGGTCCGGGCCGATCTTGGAGATCATCAGGTTGGTGAGGCCCATGATGACGGTGAGGAGGTTGTTGAAGTTGTGGGCCAGGCCCCCGGAGAGGGTGGCCACTGCTTCCAATTTTTGCACCTGTTCCATCTGCCGCTGCAACAGGACCTCATCGGCAATATTGCGCCCCATGGCCACCGAGCCCAGCAGTTCCCCATTCCCCCCAAAGAGTACACGGATGGAAAGCCGGGCGGGCAGGATGCGGCCATCCTTGTGTTTCACCAGCGCCCGCCGGCCGAAAATCTCCCCCCGCTCCTGGAGTTCCCGCATTAATTGGAGCCTTTCCCTCCTGCTGGCATAGATCATATAGTAAGGTTTCTCCAGGATATCTTCCGGGGTGTAGCCGTATTCTGCGAAAAACTGGGGGTTGACATGGGTGAAGAGACCCTGGGCGTCCACCACCGCCACGGCCAGGGGCGCGGCTTTGATGATCTGTTCCAAAAAATGGGAGGTCTGGGCCAGATCCTCCTGCACCTTCTTAAAGATGGTGATATCCCGGGCTACGTGCACCGCGCCGATGATCTTGCCTTCCCGGTCCCGGAGGGGGTCCACGGTTACCAGAAATGTGGAGCGATTGTCCAGGGAGCAGAATTCCGTTTGGGAGCGGGTCCCTTCCCGGAGGGTCTGGACAAAGCCGCAACTCACCGAGGGGGCCTGGGAGGGATGTATTAACTCGTAACACCTGCGGCCCACCGCTTCCTCCGGGGAGATCCCCACATAGTCGGCCGCGGCCCGGTTGACTTTAATCACCCTTTGTTCCCCGTCCAGAAGCATGATCTGGTCGGGGATGACATTAAAGGTGTTTTCCCATTCCGCCCGGGACACCGTGTTTTCCTGCAGACTCGCGGCCATCAGGTTGAGGGTGTGGGCCAGTAGCCCCAACTCATCCGGGCTGGGATCAGGGGTGCGGTAATCCAGGTCACCGCTGTTATAGGCTTCTGCGGCCGCGGTCAGCGCCGCCACCTCCCGGGTCTGGCGCCGGGCCAGGCTCAGGCTGGCCAACAGCCCCAGCAAACCCAGACCTCCCAAAAAAAGGAAGACCTCTTTGCGAAATTGGCTGATGCGGATGTCGATCAAAGACTGGCTCAGATTCACCGCGGTCCTCAGGATCGAGGACGCGGCGTTGGTGCTGCGATCCAGTTCTTTCAGGTCCGCCAAAACTCCCACCATCAAAGCCGGCCCCCCCGGGAGGCGACGCTCAACCGGCACGAGAAAACAATAGTAGTCTGAAGCTGCGGTCCTAAAGAGCTTTATTTCCGTCAGGTTGGAGGTCCAAGGCCTCTTGGCCACCAGTTCATCCAGGGCCTTTTTAAAATGCGCGCATTGGACCGGGCTCCCCCCATAGAGGCAGCAGGTGAGCAAAACTTGATGGTTCTCGCGATCCAGGAGGAAGGTCTCCCCCATTACCCCTACCGGCTGGATGGCGATCTGGCGGAATTGCTGGTCCCCTAACACCTCGGGCCAGGGGCGGGTTTTGTGCAAAGTTAAATAGAGGGACAACTCCTGGGCCACATCCAGGGCCTTCTGGCGCATCTGGCTGGACATCAGGCTCCGCTGCTGCTCTTGGAGCCGGGTCCCCTCCCGGGCTCTAATCTCTTCCAGGGAACGGTCAAAATCGCCTTTCAGGTTCCGGGAGAAAAAACCCACCCCCAGAACAATGGCAATCAAAGGCAAGACCCAGCCCACCAGACCCAGGAGGAGAAACTGAAATTTAAAAGTCTTGGGAAAGGAAATCTTCATAATCAGGAAAATAATCGAACCTTTATTTTCATTACCTTTAAGAACTATCTGGTTAAATCACCCCTTGCCCTGCCCCCTCCGGGCAGTTCCCCTGACTTTACTGATATAAATGATAAGCCTGGCACAAGAGCTGCCGGGAGAGGCGCAGATTCAACCTCTGGGCTACTTTCAGGTTGAGGGTCAGCCTCTTAATATCCGGAGATTCCTGCGGCACCTGCTCCAGGGGGGTGCCACGCAACAGCTGCGCGGCCTGCCGCCCCGACTGGCGGCCGATATCCATAAAGTCGCAATGGTAGGCCAGGAGAGGTCCGTAAACTACGGAGTCTCCATCCGGAGCCATAACCGGGATAGAGGCCCGCAGGGTAGCGTCGCAAATGATCCGGAGATTCTTGGGCGTCCCCAGCACCGGATCGGTGGGGATGAATAAGGCGTCAATCTTTGCGGCCAGAAGATCGGCGAGAATCTCTTCCAAGTGTTCGGGGCTCTCATCCGGGACCGCGCGGAGAATGGGTCTGAGACCCAGACCGGGGGATAACTGCTCCGCTTTCTCTCCCGTGGCCACCGCCTGGGGGGTGGCGTTGCAGAAAAGGATCCCCAAGCGCTTGAGTCCGGGCCGGGCCAGGAGCAAAAACTGCAACTGGTCGTGAATGGGCACTTCCATGCTGGTACCGGTGAAGCGGACGGCCTTTGGAGGTGAGGGGCGTGACAAGCCCGTGGCCTTAGGGGCGCCGACGGTGGTATAGACGACGGGGATTGGGGAGACTTCCAGGGCGACCAGGGTCGGCACCGTGCCCACCGTAATTAGTAGACAGGCGCTCCTTTCCTGGAACTCCCGGGCCGCAGCCGCGGCCCTGTCCCTTTTCCCCCCGGCGTTTCTCACTTCCAGGTGGATATTGAGGCCGTCCTGATAACCTTCCTCCCGGAGTCCCTCTATTACCCCTTGGAGACTATCTTCAAAGGACTTGATCTCCTTGGTCCACTGGATTACCCCCACCAAAGGCAGGGGCGGAAAAACGGCCCGGTAGCCCGCATAAATCCCCCCCACCAAAAGGATCAACCCCAAGACCATGCGGACAAGATATCGGGCCCAATTCTGCATTTATACTCAGCCTAAGACTTTACCATAGAATCGATTTCTCAGAAGGTTTACTTTAATTAAAATTTCTAAAGGATGATAACGGCTTAGCCAAAAGGTGAGCAAGTTTACAAAACTGGAGGGAGCGGTTTGCTGGGGGGGCAGGGCCCTTAACCGGGCCTCCAAGGAATCTTATTGATTTACCAGGGGGTTTTAAATAGTTAGAAAGGATCACCTCTGCTTTTTTCGGGAGGGAGGAGCAACTCCCCCTTTGGTGCCCATAATTCCGCCTGCAGATCCGCCCTAATAGGTGAACACCCTTTCCACCGTGGCAGACTGCAGATAGGTGTCAATCTCCTCCTGTAGTTTCTGCCGTTCCGGACTCAGGACCCAGGCCTGCCAATGGGCCAAGGACTCCCAAGTGCTGATTACCAGGTATAAGTTGGGATCATCCGCGGCATGCAGGGTTTCCCCGGAGATATAGCCGGGTTGCTGCATGGCTTTGATGCGCATCTGCCTGAGCAGCCGCACAATTTCCCCCACATTCTTGCCCTTGATGACTCGCTCCAGCAATACCTTGACCATGACTCCCTCCCCATCCGGAAGGATCGGGCCTTCCTGATGAAATTTGGTTTTCCCCCTTAATTCCTCCACGGGAAGCGGTCTAAACAAAATTATTAATAAATTTCATCCTGCCTTAAACCTTGAGGGGAAGCCAGGACTATGATAAAATTTTTTCCGGGGGAGTTAAAGTCTTAAGATGGTCAATTTGGGGGACTTACGCCAGATTCTTGACCGCCAGGAGGAATCCTGGCTCTCCTCCTATGCCACCCGCAGCACCCAAGCCATCCGCCGGCGCTTTGAAGAGCGCATTGCCGAAGGCCACCGCCAGAACTTCGCGGTGGATGCCGACCGCATCCTCCATTCCCGGGCCTATACCCGTTATATCGACAAGACCCAGGTCTTTTATCTCATTGACCATGAGCACATCAGCCACCGGGTTTTGCACGTGCAGCTCCTTTCCAAGATCGCCCGCACCATCGGCCGCTTCCTGCGCCTCAACGAGGATCTGCTGGAGGCCATTGCCCTGGGCCACGATATCGGCCACCCCCCCTTCGGCCACGATGGGGAACGCATCCTCTCGGCCATCTGCGAATCCCAGGGCATAGGTCCCTTTCTCCACAGCCTCCAGGGGGTGCAATTCCTGGAAAAGGTGGAGAAAAACGGCCGGGGCCTCAATTTGACCCTCCAGGTTCTGGAGGGCATTCTCGGTCACGATGGGGAAACGCACCTGGAACGTTTGGCCCCGGACCGGGAAAAGACCTTTGCCCATCTGGAGGAGGAGATGCGCCGCAAGTTGGCGAATCCCCAGGTTGATCTCAAACCCATGACTTTGGAAGGCTGCGTTGTGCGTCTGGCGGATACCATCAGCTATGTCGGCCGGGACCTGGAAGACGCCATCACCCTCAATCTGGTGCAGCGGCAGGATCTGCCCCCAGCCGTGACCCAGCGCCTGGGCCGCACCAACGGGGCCATTGTCTATAGCCTGGTGGCCGATCTCATCACCCACAGTTTTGAAAAAAATTACGTGGGCTACAGTCCGGAGGTGGGCCAGGCCTTAAAGGCCTTGAAGGGCTTTAATTACGAGCGGATTTACGACAATCCCCGGATCAAGGGGGAGACCCCCAAGATAGAAAGTCTTTTCGCCTCCCTGTGGGATCGCTGTTTAAGAGACCTCCGGGAAGGACGCCGGGATTCCCCCATCTGGCGGGATTTTCTGTCCAGCATGGATCACCCGTATCTGGAGAGCCACCAGTCCCCGGAGATTGTCCGGGACTTTATCGCCTCCATGACCGACGCTTATTTCCTGAGGCAGTGCGGGGAGCTTTTCTTCCCCCAGCCCCTGCCGGGAAAGTTCGCCTGAGGCTGGATATGCGCCTGATGACCTTCAATCTCCGCTTTGCCACTCCCCTAGACGGCCCCAATGAATGGGAATATCGGAAAGAGATGGTGGCGGAGATCATCTTGGCCCACGGCCCCCATCTCCTGGGCACCCAGGAAGGCACTGTCCCCCAGCTGGAGTATCTGGCCCAGCACCTGCCCCGGTATCAGCCCCTGATCAGCCATCGCACCATTGATCCCACCTGCCAGTACCCCACTATTTTTTACCGGGAGGATTTGCTGCAGGTGGCCGAGTCCGGAGAATTCTGGCTCTCCGAGACCCCCGCGGCGCACCGCAGTATAAGCTGGGACAGCGCCTTTCCCCGGATGGTCACCTACGGCCTCTTTCAGGAGCGGGGGCGGGACCTGCGGTTTTGGTTCATCGACACCCATCTGGACCACATCTCCGCCTGGGCGCGTCTGGAAGGGGCCAAGATGATCCGGGAACATTTCTTTGCCCGGCAGGACCCCTTGATTCTGGTGGGAGACTTCAATGAGCCCCCGGAGGCGCCGGTCTACCAGGAATTCCTGGGCCCGGACAGCCCCCTACAAGACTCCTGGCGGGCCCTGCACCCCCCGGGAGAGGAAGCCAGCACCCAGCATAATTTCGACGGTTCCTCCCGGGGTAGCCGGATCGATTGGATCCTGGTATCCTCCCCCTTCAGAGTCAAGGAAGCCTTGGTGGTTACCGATAATTGGAATGGGCGATACCCATCCGACCACTATCCCTATGCCGCGGAGGTGGAGTATTGAGATGAAGCGGCTGGTTTTGTTGCTGTTTTTCTGGTTGCTGGCGGGGGCAGCGGCTTGGGGCGCGTCCTCCCCGGGGGGAAATCCATGCCAGCAAGTGGCCGGAGGACCGGAGGAATACGTGGTGGAAGGCCGGGTCAGCCTGATCCGCCTGGCCCAGGAGCGGGCCATCAAATGGACCGCCTTGGCTCGGCGCAATCAGTTGAAACCGCCCTATCGCCTGAAAAAGGGAATGGTCCTCAAAATAGACACCACCCACATCGTGCCTAACGATCTTACCAATGGTCTGATCATCAACCTCCCGGAGCTGGCCCTTTACTACTTCAAGGATGGGACTTATCAGCGGCGCTATACCCTGGCCGTGGGCAAACCCAGCTGGCCCACCCCCACCGGCAACTACAAGATTATCGACAAACGCAAGAACCCCACCTGGAACGTCCCGGAGTCCATCCAGGAAGAGATGGAGGAAGAGGGCCTGGAGGTGGTGGAAAAGGTGCCCCCCGGTCCCAAGAATCCCTTGGGGAAATTTTTTATGCTCACCTCCGCGGAAGGGGTGGGCATCCATGCCACCAACCGTCCCTGGAGCGTGGGCTACTACGCGTCCCACGGCTGCATCCGCATGCTGCCCGAGGAAATCGCCAAACTCTTTCCCGAGATCGGGCTGGGCACGCCGGTGAAGATCATTTACCGGCCCGTGAAGATGGCCATTACCCCCCAGGGGCGCATCTATCTCGAAACCCATCCCGACATCTATCAGAAGAAATTGGACTATATGGCCCTGGTGCAGGAAGTGGCCCAGAAAAACCAGCTGGTGGAGCGCATCGACTGGAATCGGGTCCCCAAAATCCTGAAGGCCAAGGAAGGCATCGCCCAGGACATCACCAGGGACCTGCCGGCCGATAAACCCACCACGGCCGCGGCACCCGCCCCGCCCCCCCACCAGACCACCCTTTTCCCTTTACAGAGGAAAGAGGCCAAGTTAGAATAGGGCTTTATCGATTTCTGCAGGAGAAGGCCGGTGCTGGGGAAGGAGGCCGAAGAGCGCCGTCAGGCCCTGAGGGCAGAGAACCGGAACCTGAGATTTCTCCGGTTTCTAGTGGACCTGGCTCTGATGGAGATCCGGGCTGGCCGCTTTACCCTGGAAGAAGCGGAAAAGGTGGTGGAGAATGTCCGCAGCCAGGCCCTGCAGCTCTTTCCCGGGAAAGAAAGGGCCTTTGATTGGATCTACCGGCCCCGGTTCCACCGGGCCATCACTGAAACCTTTCAACTCCACTGATGGAGGAGGGTATGATGACTATTCCTCGCCTGCTCCGCGTCCTGATGCTCTTAATCGCCATCTCCGCGTTCCTGTCCCTGGCCGGGCCGGTCTGGTCCCAGACGAAAGCCCCGCCACAGCCCCCAGCCAGTGCCAAGCCTCCATCCAAATGCGGTCCTGATCACGCCATCCTCTACAAGAGGGCCGTGAACCTGCTGGATAAGGCGGAGAAGAAACTGGCCGCCAAATACACTGCCGAAGCCAAGGCGCTGCTAAAAGAGTCCAATTCCCTGTTCACCATCCTCCTGAAGGAATGCGGTCCGGAGCAGAAAGAGCGGAATCTGACCCCCCAGGAAGAACAGCAGGAGGCAGTGAACAAAAAGCTGGCCGCGGATGAGCTGGCCCAGGCGGCGCGCCTGGAAAAATCGGCCGGCGCCACCATGAAGAAAAGCGACCAGGTGGAGGCCGCCAATCGGGACCTTTCCGTGAAATATGCCCGGCAGGCCAAGGCGGAATACGAACTGGCCCAAGTCCATTCCCTCAAAGCCATTATCTATTCCCTGCGCAATCAGCAGATGATCTTCCGTTTCCTGGCCAGATGATTATTAAATAAAGGGGAAAAGGGAAAATGGGGAAAAGGATTCCCAACCCATAAATTCCCTTTTACCCTCTTCCCCTTTTGCCCTTTGGCCCCAGGATTTTCCGAGGAGGCTCCTTGCCATTAAGCATTACCGTTGAGCAAGTGGGACCACTGGCGGTGCTTACCTACCTGGTGGCCTGCCTGGACACCGGTGAGGCCCTGCTGATCGACCCCGGCGGACCCGGGCCGGAGCTGGTGACCCGTATCCGGGAAAACGGCTGGCGGCTGCGCTGGATCGTCAACACCCATGGCCATGCGGACCATATCGCCGGCAACGGCTTCTGGGCTGAGCAGACCGGGGCGCAGATCGTCATGCACCGCCTGGATTGGGAGTTCTTCAGCCGTCCGGAGATGCAGGCCGCGGCCCGGGCTGAAGGCTTTCCACCCCTGACCCGGGCGGACCTGCTGGTGGAGGATGGCCTGCGCCTCCCCCTGGGGCGCCAGGAGGCCGAGATTCTGCATACCCCGGGGCATACTCCCGGAGCCATCTGCCTTTACTTTCCCGGCCACTTGTTCACCGGGGACACCCTGTTCGTGGAGGCGGCGGGGCGCACCGATCTGCCGGGGGGGTCTCTTGAGGACCTCCTCAAATCCCTGGAGGAAAAGATTATAATCCTGCCGGATGACACCCGCATCTGGCCTGGTCATGATTACGGGGAGACCCCCGCCTCCACCCTGGCCCGGGAAAAGGCCACCAATCCCTATCTGACGGATTTTTTCTGAAATGCCTGGGAGGAGGTTTTACTCCCCCAAGGCCCTGGAGGCCCGGCAACATTGATGGTAAATTTGCTCGCGGCTCCAACTCCCTCACTCCCTGCCTTTTAGTTGCCTCTACCCCTGACGGAGAGATAATTCCCTCCCTTTTTTCACAAGTTAGTTAGCCCCGAAATTTTAATGGGTCCCTGGTTTAAGCCGATAAGAAGATAGGAGCAAATCCTCGGGTAGTGCCTGAGGCGCCAGTCCCAGCCTCGTCCGCAAGGCTGATAATCAGAAGAATATCCCAGTTTCCCCAGGAGAAACGGGATGCCGGTATGCCGTCAGAAAATGGGACCTGGAGACAGAAACACGCCAAATCACAGTGAAGATTACAATGATATGACAGGGTGCCCCCGGGAGCATCTCCTGGCAGTTTGAGAGGCACCCCGGAAGGTTTGCCCGCAACCCCCCAGGATAAGGGTTTAGATGCTATGGCCGGGTCTGAAGACCAGCTATCCATATTGATCGCCGAAGATGACGAGACCCTGGCTGCGGCCCTGGATGAATTTCTGAGGGGAAAGGGCCACCGGGTGGACCTGGCCGCCCACGGCGGCGAAGCCCTGGCTTTATTAGAAGAAAAGACCTATTCTCTGGTCATCACCGATTTGGTGATGCCTGAGGCTGACGGCCTGACGGTGCTCAGGGCCGCCCGGCAACGGGACCCCGCCACCCTGGTGGTCATTATGACCGGTTACGCCTCCCTGGATAGCGCCATCGGCGCCATTCGGGAAGGAGCCTATGATTACCTATGTAAGCCCTTCAAATTACAGGAAATAGAGATATCCGTGAATAACGCCACCCAGCTCATCAATTTGCATGAGGAAAATAAGAAACTGCTGCAAAGGCTTGATGACTTGACCGCCAAGCTCAATGAGATGCAGCAGTTACCCCAGTTTCTGGGAGGCGACACCCGCCTCGAAAACCGGCCGCGCCCCCTCTGGTCTCCTGGCCCCGTACCCCTGAGGGACTACTCGCCTGCTGATCAGAACCAGCAATTCCTGACGGATTTGGAGCGGTTGCGGTCTCTATACAAAGAAAGCATGCTAACCAGAGACGAGTATCAGAGGCTGAAGGAACGGCTTCTGATTTGAAATGAACCAAGGAAGATAAGGTGTCAACCCAACCCAAGTACCCCCTGAAATTCGACCGGCGGCAGAAGCCTGCCCCCTGGGCCGAATCCTTTCAAATGGCCTTGCCGGGGGGTAATTTTACCTTGACTCTCACCCTGGAGCCGTCGCCCCAGTCCACTACCCCGCCCGCGGATCTCATTACCCTGGATGACCTGCCCGATCTCTTTTCACGCCTTCTGGACTCCTTTTCTCCCGCCAATCGCCAGGATCTCAACCTTCCTCCGCCGCCGGCGCCGCGCCAAGAGAATCCTGCCGGTCTCTTTTATTGGGCTGCTTCCACTTTGCAGCGTTTAGGCCGGGCCACTGGTGGTGAGGAATTCTTCATGCAGCTCCTCAAGTTGGTGGTCAAAATCACCAAGGTCCGCCGGGCTGCATTTATCACCAATAGCGGCAATAATGGCCGGCTGCGGCTCCTGGCCAGTCTGGATAACCAGAAAGTGCCTGAATATTTTTGGGAAGCTGTCCGGAAAGTGGTCCAAAAAGGCACTCCCATCCTTTTTTCTCCCTCGCACCTGGATTCCTCCTCCCCGGTACTGGCGGTGCCAGTATCTCAAAGCGAGAAACTGTGCGGGGTCCTCGTGCTCAGTGACCATCCGAGCCGGCCCCTGGACCAGGATGATCTGAACCTGGTGACCATGCTGGCGGAAAACCCCTCCCTGGTTTCGGACAATCTGGCCCACCACGAGAAAAACACCATCTCCCTGCTGGAATCCATTAAGGCCCTGGTGAGAAGCCTGGAAGCCCGGGATCCTTACACCGGCCAGCATTCTGCCCGGGTGACCGAAATCGTCTCCCACTTCGCGCGGCACCTGGGGTTGCCAGCCGATGAACTGGCATCCCTGAAAACCGCCAGTTACCTCCATGATATCGGCAAAGTGGGAATCAGCGACTTCATCCTCCTGAAAGCCGGACCCCTAACTCCCGAGGAACGCGCCGTCATCCAAACCCATCCCCTGATCGGCGGCAAGATTGTGGAGCCTTTGGGCCTGCGGCCCCGGGAAAAGGATGTCATTCTCTATCATCATGAGCGCTGGGACGGCCGGGGTTACCCCTATGGCCTGGCCGGGGAGAACATCCCCTTTTACTGCCGCCTTTTAGCCCTGGCGGATGTCTATGACGCCCTCACCACCGACCGCCCCTACCGGCAGCGCTGCAGCATTCCCGAGGCCCTGACGGAGATTCAGGCCCATGGCGGCACCCAGTTCGATCCGCAACTCGCCCGGGAATTCGTGGACATTTTCTCCTCCCAAACCGCCTGAGCAGCACCTACTATTTTAACTTTACCCCGTATCCCACCGGGGCTCCTTGGCCAAAGGTGCCCAGCTTTGCCCTCCAGGAATCATCGGGGTCCCATTGAGGCTCTCATGGCCCCCCAATTTTTGGGGATATTTGCCAAATTTAATGGTAAAATCCTGCCAGCGGTGGCGGCCTAATGCTTCACAGGCCGGTTCCCGCGGTATTCCCCGGGACACCAGCATACCCCACCTTGGAATACGCCTCCCGGTCGTTTCCTGGCCGCGGCAGGGAGAAAGAGAGAGATCGTGACTACCGCTGCCCCCCTCCCCTTAGAGGAGATGCTGGAGCGCTGCTGGCAGGAGCTGGTGCGTTATTACCGCCACTCTTCCGTGGGCCGTCTCTGCACCGGCATCGTCCATAATATGAACACCCCGCTGCAAGTCCTTTCTTTCCACCTGGAGCTCCTGGAACAGAAATGCCGGGAAGAAAATGATTGCTTGCAGGCATGTCCGGAAGAGCCGGGCGCCAAGCTAAAGGCCTTGTGCCAGTACCGGCAGGAGAAGTTTCGCCAGTTTCATCATGAGGTGCAAAATCTCCAGACCCAAGCCCGCCGCATTGTCAACCAGGGGGTGCATGAGGAAAACCAGCAGAAGCATTACCTGGACCTCAACCAGGTCTTCCAGGAAGAGCTGGAGATGTTCCGGGCCAATGCCTTCTTTAAGCACCAGGTGGAGAAGGACTTTCGCTTCCTGGAGGGCCTGCCCACCATCTATGGCCATTACATCGATTTCAGCCAGAGCTTCCGCAATCTGGTGGACAATGCCCTGGAGGCCATGGAAGGAGTGGAAGCCCGCAAGTTAACGGTGGAAACCGCGTTTCGGGACGGCCACCGCGTCCTTCGGGTGGGGGATACCGGGGCGGGGATTCCCCCGGAGATTAGGCCCCGCCTGTTTGAGCCTTTTACCACCTCGAAGAGCGATCTCCACCCGCCCCATGCCGGCCTGGGCCTGTTTATGGCCCGGCGCCTCCTGGCCCCTTACCAGGGACAGATCCAGGTGGACAGCCAGCCGGGGGAGACCTGGGTCACCGTAATTTTGCCGGTGGAAAAGTGATAATCGTGGGGCGGGTTGAAAACCAACCCTGACCGCGGTGGTATTTACGGCCCGGGGTAGCGGTCCAGATTGGCGGACTGCAAGAAGACCTCCGCGGCCCGCCCGGCCTGAAAGTACCGGCCGATCTTTTGCATCCGGGCCATCCGTTCCAGGGACGCGGGGTGGGAATCCAGAAAGGAGGAACGGTATAAAGGGTCCTTCTCCACCACCACTGCCAGACGTTCCATGACCGCCAGGGACCCCTGAATATCATAGCCCGCCTGAAAGGCATACCACAATCCGTAGACATCGGCCTCCCGCTCATCATCCCGGGAAAAAACGCTCACCGTGGCCGTGGGGACCTCCAGGACCAGATCCCTTTGGGAAACCGGGAGGTACCATAATTTCAGGAGAAACCCCAAGGCATAGGTGGCGAAGGCGTTGACCGTGTCTCCGGCCAGCCAGGCCAGTTGGCTTTGGCCGGCCCGGCGGACCCGGTGCCCCAGGACCTGGTGGGCAAGTTCATGGCCGATGATCAGGGCCAGCTCATCATCGGTGCGGCAGAAATTGACATAGCGGCGGGAGAGAATGATTCTCCCGGGCGCGGCCCAGGCATTGAGGTCATTGGCCACCCTGGAGACATTGGCCACCAGGATGGCGTAGGATGCGGGCAGATGCTGGGGATAAAGAACCACCTGCAACTTCTGCTCTTCCCGCTGCACCAGCAGTTCCACCGGCCCGCTGAGATACTGTTCCCGCAGCTCCATGCCCACATATTTCACCGCCAGCAACAGGGACACTAATAATTCGGCGGGAAGGCTGCCCCCGAAAGCCCCCCGGATGGTTTGCAAATATCTGTCCCCTTCCACAATCCAGGGTTGCAGGGGCCAATTGTGCACCGCCAGGATCACGTCCCCGGGCCGAAGACCCGCGTCATGGGCGGGAGAAGGTCGCCAGACCTGGTCGATGACGATTTGTTCCCGGGCGGTGACCCACCAATTGAAGCCCAGGAAGGGATAAGTGCGGCCATGGACCTGGGGGAGGGTGGCCAGGAGCCGCAGAAAGACCCGGGAAGAGCGCTCCAAGGCCCAGCTCTGGGGAGGATGGCGCCGGGTGGCGGCCAGTTGGCTTTCCTCTTGCTCACCTGCCGTGGGCTGGGGCCGGGTCACCTCGGCGCAGCCCGCCAGCAGCGCCAGGCTGAGCAAGACCAAGACCAGCCTCTTCAGCCCCCATAACCTCTGATTTATACCAAGCCGAAATCTAACAACAATTGCCTTGTAGGGGCGAGCCTGGTGTTCGCCTGCACACACAGGGCGAATACCAGATTCGCCCCTACAGTTCATTGCCTTTTGATGGGGAAATGGGATTGGTTCCATTCTGGCAACCGTAAACCATACTAAAAGACGTAACGGCACGAAAGGCCCACGGAGAGCAGGCGATAGTTGTCCACCCATTCCCGGAAATAAAAGATGTAGGGATTGAAGAAGAAGTTCTGGGCCAGTTCCCATTCCAAGGCGGCCAGGCCGTGGAGGGCCGGACCCCAGTCGCCGTGCTGGGCCACACCCTGGGCGGTTCCCTGGAGGATCAGAGTGGGCAGCCGAAAGATCTGGCGGTGGAAATCCAGGCCCAGACCCAGGGCCAGGTATCTCCCGGGGCTGAAATAAGCCTGCTGGCGTTGCCGGTAGGCCGTCAGGTAAACATGGGGGGTAAATTCCAGTTGCATGCGGGGCTGTCTCAGGGGCTGCCAGGCCAGCCCCTGGTAGGTGGTGAACCGGCGGTTGTCATCGGAGAAGAAGGCGCCCCCCAGGCTGCCCCGCCAGTCCAGCCCCGGCCGGAATTGGTGGTTGGCGGCCAGATCCACCTGATGCACCCCGGTTATCCGGGCCTTTTCCAGGTTCAGCACCCCCTCCCCCTGGTAAATCCGGGGGTAGAGGTGGGGGTCCTGGTCGAAGATGTCCCGGCGGCTGTAGGTCAGGGAGGCTGCGGTGCGAACGCCCAGGGCGGCTTCCAAGGAGAGGGAGCCGAAGAGACGGTTCCGGTCCTCTTTTTGGGTGAAATCCAGATTTGGGGGCACATCCAGGGGACCGCCCACCCCAAAATGGGATATTGCCAACTTGGTGTGGTCCTCCCGTTTCCAGTAGCGCCGGCCGATGATCTCCCCACTGAGGCGCAAGCGATCCCCCAGGGCCAGGGGCCCCACCCCTAAGGCCACTTCGGCCCGGCGCAGGCGGTTAGCCACCCATTCGTTGATCTCGGTGGTGGTCGCCGATATCCGGCCCCGCCCCTGGTTGGTGGTATTTTGGTTGTACTCCCGGTATTCCACCGCCAGTTGCATGGGCAAGATCTTAGTGATCCAGAAGCCCGCGGCCATTCGGAAGATACCACCATAAAGCTTGTTGCTGTCCGTGAAGCCCACGGCCTCCGGGAGGATCAGTATCTTGCCCTCCAGGGGCAACTGCATCAGGGAGGCCAGGGAACGGCCCAGGTATTCCCGGTCGTAGCGGGAGAATTGGTAGGGGCGGTCCCTTTCGTCCGGCCGCCGCTCCCCCCGGGCATAGGGAAAACTCCGGGAGAGCACCTGGGGGCGCATCTGCTGGCGGATGTGCTCCAGCTCATTGAGGAGTTCGATGTCCTGGGGCGCGTGGCTCAAGGCCTGGGCAAAGGCCCGGTAGGCCCCGGCCCAGTTCTCCCGGCTCCGGGCCTCTCTGGCCCGGGCCACCCGGGCCTCCTGGGAATCCGGGCGGCTGCGGATGATCTCCCCATAAAGGTCCCCGGCCCGTTTATCCCCCATCCCCTCCAGGATGCGGGCCTTTTCCATCAACAGCTCTTCTTTGGGCAGGCGGCCGGCCAGACGGTCCAGGATCTGCAGCGCTTCCCCGTAGCTCCGCTGCAAGCGGCAGGCCTGGGCCGCCAGCAAGAGGGCCCGGGGATAATCCTTATGCCCCGGGGGAATCTTTTGCACTGCCGCCTTGACCCCTTCGTATTGCCCCCGCCAGAGATAGATGCGGGCCATCTCCAGGGCCTGGTCCGGATTATGGCCCTGTTGCTCTAGGGTCTTGAGGGCTCGGCCCCAATCCTTTTTCTGCAACTGGCAATTAAGTTTCAGGGCCTGAATGCGGGCGTCCCCGGGCCTGAGGGCCAGGGCCCGGTCATAATACTGGCCCGCGGCGTAATTGTCCCCCAACTCCCGGGCCAGCTCCGCCAGGGCCAGGAGTTCCCCGGGACTATCCGGCCGGCGGTGGTGCCGGTACTCCCGGAGCACATGGAGCAGATAATCCAGCTTGCCCCCGTGGCGGCCCAGATTGCCGTCGAAATAGGCCAGGGAGGCCACATATTCCGGGCTGTCGGCCCGGATGCCGGGGATGCGGCGCACCAGACGGGCCAGGTCTTCATAGCGGGACAAACGGGGCAAAAGATAGGAAAGAATGAGAAGCGAAGGATGATGATAGCGGTTCTTCTGGAGGTTGAGCACCGCCAGGTCGCAGGCGGTGCGGCTGATCTCCCCGTTTTTCTCCAAATCCGGGTGGTGGCAGAGGGCCCGGGCCACCCAGGCCCGTTCTTCCAGGTCCAGGGCCGCGGGGGTTGGCTCTTCTTGAAACCAGCGCCGGGCCTCCGGCCAATCCCGGGCCAGGCGGTGTTTCCGGGGAAACTGGGAGCAGAACAGCCGCAAGGCCCAGCGCTGGGCCTCCGGCCAGTCCCCCTGCACCAGGGTGACCTCGAGATGGGCGACAAGCAGCCCCCGGTCCCCCGGCTGGTCCAGGCGCACCCCCGTCTGGCCCACCCTTAAGGCCCGGAGCACCTCCAGGGCCTCCGGGGCCCGGCCCAGATAGATCAAGACCCGGGCCTGGTCCAGGGAGGCCTGCCGGTCTCCCGGTTCTTTCTGGAGAAAGCGTTGATAATGGGCCAACGCGGCCTCCAGGTCCCCCAGCCACAGGGAGAGACGGGCCTGCTCCCGGATGAGGCGGGGTTCCTCCGTGGGGGGGCAGGCCTGCAATTCCCGGGCTGCGGCCTGCCAGCGGCGGTTCTTCAGCAAGAGGGCGATGCGCTTGAGGCGGAGGACCGGGCTATCCTGGTGTTTCAGGACCGCGGCGTATTGCCCCAAGGCCTCCTCCTGGGTCTCCGGGCCCAGGGACAAGATCTCGGCCAGTTGTCCCCTGACCTCATCATCTCCGGGATTCTGGCGGAGATAGGCCTGGAAGTAATGGGCCGCCTGTTTTAGGTCCTTCTGGTAAAAATGGAGCTGTCCCAGGAAGAGGAGGATCTTGGGATTCTTGGGCTCCCGGCGCTTAAGGGGCCCCAAAACTTCCAGGGCCGCGCCGTAACGCCGGGCATAGGAGTAGGTCAGGGCCGCTTCCCAGGCCAGGTCCCCCTTAAGCAGTTGCCGCCGCGCGGCCTCGTCCCAGAAACCCGCAGCCTTGGCAAAATGCCGTTTCTGGGCGTGGAGGCGGGCCAGATTGATGATGGTTTCCTGGTGGGTGTCTCCCTGCTGCCAGGCGGCCTCGTAAGCTTGGAGGGATTTGCCGAAATCCCCGGTCAGCAGCAGCTCCAGGGCATACCAGCGCCGCATCTCCGAATCGGGGTTATCCTGCATCAGGGGGCCCAAGACCGCGGCCGCTTCCGCGTGGCAGCCTTTCTTGGCCCAGAGGCGGGCCAGGGCCAGGGCGTATTCCCGTTGGCCTTGATGCTTCCCATAAAGCCAAAGGTAATGCCTCAGGGCCTGGTCCACCTGCCCCCCTGCCTCCGCGGCCCGGGCCGCTTCCCGGCGCAGGGCCGCATCCTGGGCGGCCTTCTCCAGGAGGCGCTGATAGACCTGGCTGGCCGCCTGGTAATCGCGCTGCCAGTAGTGGAGCAGGGCTAGGCGGTGCAGGGCCTCCTGGTCCTCCGGGTACTGGGCCACTTCCTCTTCCTGGAGGGGCATGGCCTCCTCAAACCTTTCCATGGCGATCAACAGGTCCAGCAACTGGCGGCGCACCTGGGGATCACCTGTATCCCGGTAGAGACGCTGGTAATAAGTAATGGCCACTGCCCGATCCGCGGCGCGGCGCGCGGCAAACTCGGCCGTGAACTGGCAAATTTCCCGATCCTGGAGATGTTCCTGGAGATAGGCCGCGAGCAGGGAGAGGGCCGCAGCCCGGTCCCCCAATCGCTCCAGGGCCGTGGCCTGGCCCTTGAGGGCCCCGGTGAGCCTCTGGTCCCGGTCCCAGACCTGGCGGAAGACCTCCAGAGCCGCCGGTACTTGGCCGGACTCCAGGAGGAGCCAACCCAGAAAGACTCCGTATTGGCCGTTACCCGGCTCTTGGGCCCAGGCCTTCCGGGCCAGCTCCAGGGCCCGGGGGATTTCTCCCTGGCTGGACACTTCCCGGGCTTCTTGATGGAGAGCGGCGGCGGAGCGCCAGAAATCATGATCCCGGCGCCAGACTGACCATAAGATCAGGCCCAAAAAAAACAGGGGCAGAAACCAGGCCAACCAGCGGACTTTAGGCGCCATAAACCAGCCTCGGGTCCCGGGCCGGATGCCAGCGGGGCTTGCCCGCCGCGGCCAGCACCAGATCGGCCAGGACCCAGATAATGACGGCCGAAAAGACGGCATTGAAGGCCACCAGCCTGGGCAGGGCCCAGCCCAGCCACAGGGAGAGGAAAGGCAGGGTGAGATGCAAAAAAATAAATCCCAGATGCGGAGCTAACGGCCACCAGGCTCCGGACGCGGCAAAGGGTTGGCGGTTGTTGACCCGATACCGGGGCTTGCGTCCCGGGGGATAGAACAGGGCCGCGACAATGGCCGCCCCGTATACCGGGAAAAGGCCGCACATAATCTTGAACTGTTTGAGGGGCCGGCGGTGGAAAAAGAGATAGCGGAACATCAGGATGGTGGCCAGCAGATATCCCCCCCGGAGGGCCCAATAAAATATGCCCTGGCCCAACATGCTATGGAACCCCCGCCAATAGACGAGCAGGGGAATCAGACAAAAAACGGGCACCACCAGGCCGCTCACCAGATAGCTCAACATGACCAGCAAGAAATGGCGGCGTTGCTGGAAGGTGAGGCCGGATTTGAAGAGGGGGTTGTCCCAAAAGAAGAGCCGCATGGTGTCCAGGCTCCACTGAAACCGCTGGCGATAGACCCCGGCCAGGGTGTGGGGCGCCAGTCCCTGGGTCAGGGCATGGGGGAAGTAAACCCCCTTCCAGCCCCGGCTCAAGAGTTCATAGGAAGTGGTGACGTCCTCCAGGATATTCCAGGTGGCAAAGCCCCCCATCTCCTCCAGGGCCCGGCGGCGGTACAGCACCCCGGAGCCGCAGGAAAACACGGCGTTGGCCTGGTCGTTGCTCGGCTGCACCACCTCATAAAAGACCTCATCCGCGTTGTAGAAGGGGTCGCCATCCGGCAGAAAAAAGGATTGCTTGGCCTGGACATAAGCCAGGCGCGGCAGGCGGAAAAAACCCGCCAGACGGGTGAGGATCTCCGGAGCCGGCACCTGGTCGGCGTCCAGGACCAGGATCAACTCGCTATGGGTGCGGCTCAAGCCAAAATTGAGATTGCCGCTCTTGGAATCCTCCAAGGGCAGGCCGGCCCGGGGACGGGAGAGATAATGGCAGCCCAGGGATCGGGCCAGTTCCGCCACCTGCTCCGAGCCTTCGTCATCCAGGACGTAAACCTGAAACGGGGTGTAGGAGATCCTGGTCACCGCCCGGAGGGTGGTGCGGATCACCTCCAGAGGCTCACCCCGGCAAGGAACAAAGATATCCACCGGGAAATCCCCGGGGGGCTCCAGGCCCCGGGGGTGATGGAAGCGCAGATCCCAGACATCGCTGGCCAGAAGAGCCAGGAGAAGAAAGGCCAGGGTCTCCCCGGCCAGGAAAAAAATATCCTGCCCCCGGGGATTTCTCACCACCAGCCAGGCCACCCCCAGGAGATAGGCCGCTCCCAGGATAAGGGTCAGGAGGGAAAAAAAAAGGCCCTTCAGGCGCCGGGAGCGGTGCTCCCGGTCCCGGTAACGCCGGTGGGGGAGGCGGCCCCGCCAATCCGCCCACAGAAAAGCAAAAGGATTCTTACTCATGTAAGAATCCTCCAGGAGCCCGGGGATACCCCCACATATAGGAAGCAGGGCCAGATGGATTAGCCAAATTCGCCTCCCGGTAATTCCAGTCAAGTTGTCAATGGTAGGGATCCAAACTGACAGGACACTATCCTTTTACCACCCTTGTTAACAGAGTGTAAATAGTTTTGTAAAAAAATTTAAACAATACCAAATTGCAGGCAATATTATTTACAATAATTATTAATTATCCTGAAATTACTTTATTATATCAGGATAATAACTAATTATTGATCGTAGCACCTATTGATTATTTGTAAGAGGATACTTCTGAATTAATCTGCAGATGCCGCGGGGAGTCCGTGATACTCCTTAAACCACCGGATAAAGCGGGGAATACCGACAGCAATGGGAGTGGTGGGCTGAAAGCCCAGCTTCTCCTGGGCCCGGTGAATATCCGCAAAAGTGGCGGGCACATCCCCGGGTTGTATGGGCAGAAATTCCTTTTGGGCCTCCACCCCCAATTCCTCTTCTAAGATGGCGATTACCCGGGTCAATTCCTCGGCCCGGTTATTGCCCAGATTAATAATTTCATAGGGGGCCAGGCCGGGGACCATGAGTGCGGCCACGGTCCCCTGGATGATGTCATCTATGTAAGTGAAATCCCGACGCATCTCGCCGTAGTTGAATACCTTGATGGGTTTACCCTGGAGCATGGCCGCGGTGAAGAGCCACATGGCCATATCCGGGCGGCCCCAGGGGCCATAGACCGTAAAATAGCGCAAACCCACAGTGGGAATGTTGAAGAGATGGGTATAGGCGTGGGCCATGAGTTCGTCCGCCCGTTTGGTGGCGGCATAGAGGCTGATGGGCGTGTCCACCCGCTGTTCCTCCGAGAAAGGCGGTGAC
>JAGVAH010000159.1 GCA_020060385.1 Syntrophobacterales bacterium
CACGGCTTTGCTCCACGCTTCCTTCAGACCCCGCCTCACGACGACGCCCTTGCGCTTTGCTAACCCTTCACCTCCATCAGGTTGGGTAGAGGACTTTCAGCCCCAAGCTGCGGTGCATGCTCGGCACACAAAAAGGGCGGACACCCGGGTCCGCCCCTGCTTAACTTTATGGGCCCAACTTTCTAGAAGACTCTCAGGCCGCGCCTAAGACCTCCCTTTTCAGTTCCGCCAGATCCAGCTCTCCCCGGGCCTCGGGAGAGCGGCTTTCCAATTGTTCGATCTCCTGCTGCACCAGCTCCTTCTCCAGGTGCCGGTCCTCATGGATGAACTGGCAATATTCCTCAAACAGCTCGGTTTTCAGTTCCGGGGAAAAGCCCTTCCCCTGGGGAAAGCGTTCCTCCAAACCCAGAATGTTGTCCAGGAGGTAGAAATAGATGGAGCGGGCCTCCGCCAACTGTCCGCTTTGGGCCAGCCGGTCGGCCCGGGCCTGGGCCCGGTGCAGCTTGGCCTCCGCATCGTTGATAGAGGCGGAGTCCTCGGAGACTTCCTCCACCACGTGGTCAATGGACTCCAGGATATCCTCCAGGCCCTCCTCTTCCTCCTTGAGCACTTCCCGCACTTCCGGGGTCCGGGCCGCCAGATCCAGAATGATCTCGATCAGCTCCTTTTTGGAATATTTCTTCAGCTTCTCCGTGAGTTCCGCCCGGTTCAGGAATTTACCGGAGTCCTCCACCCAGGCCCACAAGAGGGCCAGGACATGGGAGCAGATTTCCCCGCTTTCCACCTGGGGGCAGGAGCAGACATAGGATAACTGGTCATTTTGAATCCTGACCTCCACCTGGATGGGCTGGTCATCCCAGACTACACCCTGGAGGCGGTCGGGCAAACGGTAACCGTGCAACATGTGTTGACCTTGAACCAGATCTTTGGCCTTGGCAGTGGCTTCCGGCGTACCGATCTGACTCAGGGTTTGGGCATCCAATTCTTCAAAGCGCATGTCATACCATCAAATAAGGGATTTTCTTTAAATTTAACATATTATGCCCCTAGGGGGAACTATTAATACATATGCACGTGCCTTTTTCTGTCGATTTTTTAAAGGGAAAAATATTGCTGGCTCTGGGCGAAGAGGAGATTGAGGCGGGCTTCCAATTCCCGGCGGCGGTCCTCCAATAGCGGGCCCCGGTCTTGAGGCCCGATATAAAGGGGGTCGCCCACCAGCACGGCCATGCGGCTGAAAGGCAGGGGCAATTCAAAGCGGTCCCAGGTATTGAAGGTGATTTTCCGGCGGCTGGCCACCGCCAGGGACACCAGGGGCGCCTGGGTCTCCCGGGCCAGATAAAGGGGGCCCTTTTGCGCTACCCGAACCGGCCCCCGGGAGCCATCGGCAATCAGAGCGCAACTGTAACCCTGGCGGCAGTAGTCCGCCAGCTGTTTAAGGGCCTGCACCCCGCCTTTGCGCCGGGACCCGAAGCAGACTGTAATGCCCAGACCCCGGGCCACTTCCCCGATCAATTCGCCGTCCCGGCTGGGGCTGGCCATCACCACCAGGGGCGGCAGCTGGGGAAAGTAGCGCCGCACATAATAGAGGGGAAAGAGGAGTTGGCAGTGCCAGATCGTGAAAAGGAGCGGCTGGCAGGAAAGCAAGAGGTTGTTCATCTCCGGACTGATGCGCATCTCCGGGGAGCAGGTGCCCAGGTAGGCCTGCGCCAAAGCCTTGGCCAGGGCCGGGACCCGGCGCCGCCAGAGGGGGTTATCCCAACGGAACTTCATGGTACCGGTTCAACCGCGCCTCGTTTCCAGACGCTCCAGAACCTTGGGAGTATAGAGGTCGTGCTCCAGCAATTGGGGGGAAACGGTTCGGGTCATATTCAGCTTCATCACCAGGAAATTGAGGCGGCGCATCTGCTTCAGCTTTTCCGCTTCATCAGGGAGGGAGGCCACCAGGTCCTGCAACTGCACGATTTCCTTGCGCAAATGCACCTCCGGCGGCAGGCAGTCGGCATTCTTCAGAATCTTGTAGGCCATGCGCAATTCCGGGGGGATGTGACTGTCATCTTCAAACTTGAGGGGTTTGCCGCGGCCCCGCAGATTGTCAAAGAGGCCACTGTCAATGGCCTCCAGAATGCGATTCTCGGCGATCCTTTGAAAGAACTCCACAGTGTTTCCTTATTGTCTTCTTTTTCGAGAAGTTCTAGCGGTAGACAGTCCTTCCAGCCTGTGCGGATTACTGGGGCGGGCGAGGACGCCCGCCCCTACGGGTTTTCCCCTCCCCTGGCCCCCCCTCACACCCCAGATATTTTTGAAAAAGGCTGAGTCTGTATGCCTTTAGACCAACAAATTTTGGGATTGGGGGAGGTGGTATGGGCCTACGGTCCTTAGCCCCCTCCCCCACGTCTTCCCCTCACCGCCGCCGTTTGCGGGCGCGGTCTATCTCCCGTTGTTCCTCCCGGCGGCGGATGGCTTCCCGTTTATCGACTTTTTTCTTGCCTTTGGCCAGGGCCAGCTCCACTTTAGCATGTTCATTTTTGAAGTACAGTCTTAAGGGTACCAGGGTGTAGCCCCGTTCCTGGAGTTTACCCAGGAGGCGCTTCATTTCCCAGCGGTGCAGGAGCAGTTTCCGGGGCCGCTCGGGGTTGTGGCTGTCCAGGGCGGCATGGGAGTAAGGGCTGATATGGGCGTTATAGAGGAAGACCTCTCCGTCCCGAAAGCGGGCGTAGGCGTCATTGATATTGGCCCGGCCCTCCCGCAGGGATTTGACTTCGGTCCCCGTCAAGACCAGGCCGGCCTCATAAAAGGCGTCAATGACAAAATCAAAGTAGGCCTTGCGGTTACGGCAGATGACCTTGAGATTTTCTTCCTTATCTTCTTTTTTCATGGTTCCAAATTGGCAGCCAGGGCGTGGACGAACCGGAAGATTTCCGGAAAGCGGCGATTCATCTCCCGGGCCACATAGTCATTGACTTCCTCCACCGTGACCAAACGCAAGGCATGACGGGCGATCTTCCGGGCTTCGCCGCTGGTGATCATGCGAATAATGTGCTTGGCCATGGGGATGGCCATGGCATTCATGGATAATTCCGCCACTCCCAAGCCCAACAGCACCGGGATATAGAGGGGGTCCCCAGCCATCTCCCCGCACATGGCCACCGGGATGCGGGCCACCCGGGCGGCGTGGACCACCTCCCGGATCATGCGCATCACCGCCGGGTGCAGGGGTTGGTACATATCCGCCACCTGCTTGTTGCCCCGGTCAATGGCCAAGGCATATTGTATCAGGTCATTGGTGCCGATGCTAAAAAAGTCTGCTTCCCGGGCCAAAAGATGGGCCAGGGTTACGGCCGCGGGCACTTCGATCATGGCCCCCGCGGGCAGCTGGGCGTCAAAGGGCACGCCTGACTCTTGCAGTTCTTGTTTTACCGTATTTAAGAGGTGCCGGGCCTCTTGCAATTCCCGGACGCTGGAGATGAGGGGAAACATGACCCGGACCCGTCCGCAGGCCGAGGCCCGGAGGATGGCCTTTAACTGGGTGCGGAAGATATTCTGTTCCTTCAGGCAGAAGCGAATGGCCCTGAGACCCAGGGCCGGGTTCATTTCCGGGGCGTATTCCAGGTGGGAGAGAAATTTGTCCCCGCCGATGTACAGGGTGCGGATGGTCACCACCCTGGGGGCCATGGCCTCCACTACCCGCCGGTAATCCTCAAACAACTCCTCTTCGGTGGGCAGATGGCGCTGCCTAAGATAGATAAACTCGGTGCGCAAGAGGCCCACACCGTCAGCGCCGTATTTCAGCCCCAAGATCACCTCTTCCGGCAGTTCGATATTGGCCAGGATTTGGGTGGGGTAATCGTCAAGGGTGATGGCGGGCTGGTTGCTGGAGAGGGCCACTTCGCCCTTGAAGGCCTCGAAATCCTTCTTCCGGGCCTGGTAAGAGCATCTCAAGGCTTCATCGGGGTCCAGGATTATCTGGCCGGTCAGACCGTCCATGATCAACTGGTCGCCGCTGGCAATCTCCCGGGTGGCAAAGTCCACGCCCACCACCGCCGTAATCTCCAGAGATTGGGCGATAATGGCGGTGTGGGAAGTCCGCCCGCCCCGTTCGGTGATAAACCCCAGTACCTGGGAGCTGGTCATCTGGGTGGCTTCCGCGGGGGAAAGGTCCCGGGCCACGAGAATCACCGGCTCCTCCCCGGAGAGGTTCCAGGCCTCTTTGCCCGCCAGATTGCTCTGCAGGCGGCGATAAACCTCTTCCACATCCTGGATGCGGCCTTTGATGTAGGGATCGCCGATGCCCTGGAAGAGCTCCCGCACCTTCTGCCAGGCCTGGAACAGGGCCCACTCGGCATTGTAGCGCTCTTCCTGGATGAGCCGCTGGGTTTCCTGGAAGATCATCCGTTCTTTGAGCAACAGGATTTGCAAATCCAGGAGATGGGCATGCTCCTGATAGTCAGGAGGCAGGGCGTCCCTTAAGGCGAACAGGTCCGCTTCCGCCTGTTCCACCGCCTCCAGGAAGCGGTCCAGTTCCCAGTTGATCTCTTCCGGAGAATAGAGGAGACAACAGTAGGGTTGGGACTCCAGGCGTTCGGCCAGGACCTTGGCGCGGCCCAGGACAATGCCGGGAGACGCGGGAATACCCTGGAGTATCAGGTTGCGGGATGTCATTTCTCTCCGAATTTGCTGGCAAACAGGGAGAACAAGGCGGCCGCGGCCTCCTGGGCCTGGGGGCCGGTGGCCCTAATCACCAGGCGGGTGCCCTGGGGACAGTCCAGGGCCAGCAGGGCCAGCAGATCCCGGGCGTTGGCCCAGGAGCCGTCCTTTTCCAAGATGATCTCGCCGTCAAACTTCTGGGCCATCTGCGCCACCTGGGCCGCAGGCCGGGCGTGAAGTCCGAGACGGTTTTCCACCCAGAGTTCCTTTTCCACTACCGGGATTTTTGCTTTACGATGGGTCACGGCTAGCTTGGACATATAAAAATTCATCTACAGGGGGCGAAAGGGGGCGGATTTGCCACCTGCCCCTGCGGTCCCCTGACCCTTTCTCCACCAATAACTATTTAAGCCGCCCCTGGGCTTTCAAGGCCAAATAGGCCTGATACACCAGACGCCTAGAGATTTTCAGCTCCCCGGCCGCCAGGTCGGTAAGCTGCCGCCCCTGGAGGCGGCTTTCCTGGGCCCTTCTGAGCAGATAAGCGGCCGGATCCACTTCCTGGGCCGGCGCCCCTGCCGGACCGGAGAGGACCAGGGCGCATTCCCCTTTGATCTCCCGGCCGGCCAGTTGGGCGGCCACTTCTTTAACGGGCCCCCGCCAGGCCTCCTCGAATTTTTTGGTGAGCTCCCGGACCACCAGCACCCGGCGGTTCCCCATGAGAGCGGCGATTTCCTGGAGGGTGGGGAGCAGCCGCCGGGGGGACACGTATATTATAACCACCCGGGGCTCATTCGCCAACCAGGAGAGGAACTCCCGGCGCTTTCCCTCCCGGGAGGGCAGGAATCCCACAAAGGTGGCGTCCCCTGGAAAGCCGGACATGGACAGGGCCGCCACCCCGGCCGCGGGGCCGGGCACGGCCTCCACCTTCAGCCCCGCGTCCCAGGCTAAGGCCACCAGGTCGGTCCCCGGGTCGGAGAACCCGGGAGTGCCCGCGTCACTCACCAGGGCGACATTTTGGCCCTCCTTAAGGCGGCGGATCAGCTCCGGGCCCCGGGTCTTCTGGTTATGGGCATGATAGCTGATCAGGGGGGTTTTAATAGCGTAGTGGGTGAGGAGCTTGCGGGTGTGGCGGGTGTCCTCCGCGGCGATGAGGTCCACCTCCTTGAGGACCCGGAGGGCCCTGAGGGTGATGTCCTCTAAGTTGCCGATGGGGGTGGCGACGATGTAGAGCATTGGAGCTTATATTTTTTTAGATTAGGCTGATTATTGGGGCCAGTGCCTGCCCGGCGTATGACTCAAAAAGCATTTTGAATAATCTCTACCCTGGGTTCACCTTCAATCAGGGTAATCCCCACCACATCGAACCGCACAGGCACCTCCCCCAGGCGCTGCCGTTTTAAATAATAATCCGCCAGCTTTCGCAAACGGGCCTGTTTGGGGGCAGAGACCGCGTCCTGGGGCTCCCCGAACCGCAGGCTTTTCCGGGTCTTGACCTCAATGAAGACCAACTCGCCCCGGTGCCGGGCGATGAGGTCGATCTCCCCCAGGGGGGTGGTATAATTGCGCGCCAGGATTTTATAGCCCTGTTTTTTCAGGGCCGCGGCCGCCAGGTCTTCCCCGGCGTCGCCCAACTGGCGTCTAGGGTCTTTCATCAAGAATAAATTTCACGCAAAGGCGCCCAGAACGCAAAGGAAAAATTGCTGTCAGGTGAGGTTCTCAGCAAAATGCCCTGTCCCAGAATTGTCATTCTGAACGGAGCGCAGCGGAGTGAAGAATCTAGATGTTTGTGGGTCCAAAGCCGGTTTGTTGGTTTGTAGCAATCCCAACACTAGATTCTTCGGTCGCTCCGCTCCCTCAGAATGACAGAAGAGGGCATGGCAAAGGGCTCAGGCAGGAACCAGGTATTATTCTTTGTCAACCACCCACTCCTTCACGCCGCTGAAGGTGCGGCGGTGGATGGGGCACGGCCCCCAACAACGCAGGGCTTCCAGGTGCTCCGCGGTGGCGTAGCCTTTGTGTTGGGGAAAATTGTATTGGGGATACTGCCGGTGATAGGAGGCCATCAGCCGGTCCCGGTGCACCTTGGCCAGGACCGCGGCCGCGGAGATGGAAGGGCAGCGGTCGTCCCCCTTGACCACCGGCTGCTGGGGATAGTCCAGGGGCAGGGGGTGGGGCCCGTCCACCAGCACTATTTCCGGGAGCAGGGAAAGGGCCTTAACCGCCTGGGCCATGGCCCTAAGGCTGGCGGCCAGGATCCCCAGAGTCTCGATCTGCCGGGGGCCCACCTCCCGAAGGGCAAAGGCCAGGGCCTGTTCCCGGATCTGGGCGTCCAGGAGCAGCCGCGTCTCGTGGGTCAGGCGCTTGGAGTCCTTGAGGCCGGGAAAGACCGCGTCCCGGGGGATGATCACCGCCGCGGCCACCACCGGCCCCGCCAGGGGGCCCCGGCCCACTTCATCCACCCCGGCGATGAGGGGGAGTCCCTGTAAACGCCAATAAGCCTCCGGGTCAGCAAAGACCTGCTTGCCGGCCCGGAGCCTTTTCATGCCTGGGGGGTCCGCTTTTCTTTGATGCGGGCCGCTTTACCCATGCGCTGGCGCAGGTAGTAAAGGCGGCTGCGATTGACATCCCCCCGGGTGAGGACCACCACCTGGTCGATGTTCGGGGAGTGTAAGGGAAAGATGCGCTCCACGCCCACGCCGTACGAGACTTTGCGCACGGTGAAGGTGGAGCCGGTGAGCGCGCCTCTTTTGCGGATGACCACTCCTTTGAAGACCTGGATCCGTTCCTTGTCCCCTTCCACAATGCGCACGTGCACTTCCACGGTGTCTCCCGGGCGGAAGGCAGGCAGGTCCGCCCGCATCTGCTCCCGGGATAATTGGTCTACGCGTTCCATAGTAACCACCTAATCTTTTTTTCCAGAATCGGATAATGTTGCCAAAAACTCTCGGTCCTGATCATCCAGGGCCGCTTTTTCCAGTAAATCGGGGCGCTGCCCGGCGGTGCGCCGCAGGGCCTCCTGCCGCCGCCACCTGGCCACCCGCTGATGGTCGCCGCTCAGCAAAATCTCCGGCACCGCATGGCCTTCGAAGTCCCGGGGCCGGGTATAGTGGGGATATTCCAGCAACCCGGTTTGAAAGGACTCGTCCTCCACCGCGCCTTCGCCCCCCAGGACCCCGGGCAGCAGCCGGGTGACCGCGTCCACCACCACCAGGGCCGGAATCTCGCCCCCGGTTAAGATATAATCGCCGATGGACAGCTCGGCATCAATATAAAAACGCAGGCGGTCGTCCACCCCTTCATAATGGCCGCAGATCAACAGCAGATGCCGCCACCCGGCCATTTCCCGGGCCTGGTCCTGGGTGAACACCAAACCCCGGGGGCTGAGCAAAATGACCCGCACCTCCGGGTCTTTTTGTCTTGCCGCCCGGATGGCCCGCACCAGGGGTTCGATCTTCAGGACCATGCCCGGGCCGCCCCCAAAGGGGCGGTCATCCACCACCCGATGGCGGTCGGTGGTGTAGTCCCGCAAGTTTAGGATTCTAAATGCCACCGCGCCCTGCCCCTGAGCCCGGCTAAGCATGCTCTGGCTGAGGGGGCTTACAAAAAACTCCGGGAACAGGGTGAGCAGCTCAATGAGCATAAGTCTCCAACAGTCCCGGAGGCGGCGTGACCCTGATCCACCCCTCCTCCAGATTAATTTCGCTGATCACCTCCTCCACCGCGGGCAGGAGGAGCTCCCCATCTCCCCGGCGCACCACATAGACATCATGGGCCGGGGTGGCGATGATCTCCTGAAGATGCCCCAGCAAAGCCCCATCCCCGTCATTAATGACGGGCAATCCCAAAACCTGGAACCAGTAAAATTCTCCTGCAGGCAGGCGGGGAAAACGCGCCACCTCCCCCCTGACTTCCTGGCCGACGAGGGCTTCCGCCTGGTCCCGGGTGGTTATGTCCTCCAGATAGAGGAGAACCTGCCCCCTCTGGCGGCTGGCGTCGGCCACCCGGTGGCGTCTGTCCCCGATTTCCACCTCCCCCAGGGCGATGATCACCTCAGGGTCCGTGGTGGCCGTGGCGGCGTCTGCTCTAACTTTCAGAGCGCCCCTGAGTCCGTGAGCCCCGGACACCTTCCCCAACCCTACGGTGGCGGGGACGGTTCCGGGTCCTTTACTCAAGGATTTCCAGAACCGAGCGTTTGCGAATCTTGGTGGAGGCCGCACTCAGAATGGTGCGTATAGCCCGGGCCGTGCGTCCCTGCTTGCCGATTACCTTCCCCAGATCTTCCTTGGCCACTTTCAGTTCGATGACGGAGGTCTGCTCCCCTTCGATTTCTTTGACCTGTACCTGGTCAGGATTATCCACCAGAGCCTGAGCGATGAACTTTACCAAGTCTTTCATAGTCGCCACCTCGTCGAGGATGGGGTGGGCTCCACCTCTTTATGGTCTTCCGGGCGTTAGGCGTCAGTCTGTCGCGGCTGCGGCCGCCGGGGCTCCCCGCCGCTTTAAAAGACTGGCCACCGTGTCCGTGGGGGTTGCTCCCCGACTCATCCATAAAGCCAGGAGTTCATCTTTTACCGTAACCGCAGCCGGATCTTGACGGGGGTCGTAAGAGCCCACAATCTCCAGAAACTTGCCGTCCCGGGGGGACTCACTATTGGTTACCACTATGCGGTAATAAGGGCGCTTCTTGGCGCCGAAACGGGCCAACCGGATACGTAATGCCATGAGGCCGCTCTACCCTCCTTTGGGTTTGGTATGGGAGAGGAGAAGGCTGGGACTGCTTCACCCGGCCCTCCCCGCCGCCGTCTTTAAAAAAACTTTCCCGGGAAGAAGGGGCGTTTGCCCTTCTTGCCTCCCTGGGTCATCTGCTTGATCATCTTCTGGGTGGTGGCAAAATTTTTCAGCAGCCGGTTGACGTCCTGGACGGTGGTGCCGCTGCCCATGGCGATGCGGCGCCGCCGGCTGCCGTTGATAATCAAATGATCGGCCCTCTCCCTGGGCGTCATGGAATTGATAATGGCCTCCACCCTTTTGAGTTCCCGGTCATCCGGCTTCAGGTCCTTGAGGGCCTTGTTCCGGCCCAGGCCCGGGATCATGCCCAGCAATTGTTCCATTGTACCCATCTTTTTGATTTGCCGCAATTGGTCCCGGAAATCTTCCAGGGTAAAGCCCTCTTTCCGCAGCTTTTTTTCCAGGGCCTGGGCCTGGTCGGCGTCAAAGGTCTCCTGGGCCTTCTCGATGAGGGTGAGGACGTCCCCCATGCCCAGGATGCGGGAGCTCAAGCGGTCGGGATGGAAGGCCTCCAGGGCGTCCAGCTTTTCCCCCACCCCCAGGAACTTGATGGGCTGGCCGATGACCGCCCGCATGGACAGGGCCGCGCCGCCCCGGGCGTCGCCTTCCATCTTGGTGAGGATGACCCCGGTGAGGCGCAAGAGGTCGTGGAATTTCTGGGCCACCTGCACCGCGTCCTGACCGGTCATGGCGTCGGCCACCAAAAGAATCTCTTTGGGTTCAACCTTGGCCCGGATGGCTTTGAGTTCGTCCATCAGGGGAGCGTCGATGTGCAGACGGCCGGCGGTGTCCAGGATGACAATATCGTGGCCCGCGGTGTAGGCCGCCTCCATGGCCGCGTCGGCGATGGCCACCGGGTTCTGATCCGTTTGCGAGGGATAGACTTCCACGCCGATATCTGCGCCCAGGCGTTTGAGCTGCTCAATGGCCGCGGGCCGTTGCACGTCCGCGGGCACCAGATAGGGCTGGCGGCCCTGGCTCTTCAGACGCCGGGCCAACTTTCCGGCGGTGGTGGTCTTACCCGAGCCCTGGAGGCCCACCAGCATCAGGGCCACCGGGGGCTTGCCGCTGAGGTCCAACCTGGGAGACTCGCCCCCCAGGAGCCCGGTGAGCTCTTCGTGGACGATCTTGATCACCTGCTGGGCCGGGGTGAGCGACCGCATCACTTCCTCGCCCACGGCCCGGACCTTGATGCCTTCGATGAAGGTTTTGGTCACCTTGTAGTGGACGTCGGCTTCCAAGAGGGCGAGGCGCACCTCCCGGAGGGCGGCTTCCACCTGGGCCTCGGAGAGCTTGCCATGGCCTTTGAGCTTTTTAAAAACCTCGGCCAGTTTGTCGGAGAGTCGGTCGAACATACGAGCTATCAGCTTTCAGCGGTCAGCAATATCTTTTTGTAGGGTGGGCACGGCCCACCTTTTCTTTATTTTCTCGTTTCGGTTAAGAAGTGTTGGTGGGCCAGGCCCACCCTACATTATCCCTTGATCACTCCCAACGGCTTCAGCTTCGCCACTTTCTTGCTGATGCCCGCGCCGTGGGCCACTGCCACTACTGTCTCCACGTCCTTGTAGGCCTCGGGGATTTCCTCGTCCACCGTGGCCCGGCCCGCGCCCTTCACGATGATGCCCTGGGCCTTCAATTCCTGGATGATGGACCGGCCCCGGGCCGCCTTCAGGGCCGCCTTCCGGGACATCTCCCGGCCCGCGCCGTGGCAGGTGCTGCCGAAGGTTTCGGTGAGGGCCTGCTCCGTGCCCACCAGCACATAAGAGTAACGCCCCATGTCCCCGGGAATGAGCACCGGCTGCCCCGTCTTTTGATAGGCCGCAGGGGTTTCCGGGTGGCCCGGGGGAAAGGCCCGGGTCGCGCCTTTGCGGTGCACGCATAACTTTTTCTTTTTGCCGTGCACCTGGTGCTCTTCAATCTTGGCGATGTTGTGGGCCACGTCATAGACCAGTTCCAGACCCAGGTCCCTGGGGCCCATCTGCAACACCTGCTCGAAGCTCTCCCGCACCCAGTGGGTGATCATCTGCCGGTTGGCGAAGGCGAAATTGGCGGCCGCGGCCATGGCCGCCAGATAGCGCTGGCCCTCCGGCGAACTCAAGGGCGCGCAGCAGAGCTGCCGGTCCGGCAGCTCAATGCCGTATTTCTGGGCGGCCTTGAGCATCACCTTGATGTAGTCGTCACACACCTGGTGTCCCAGCCCCCGGGAGCCGGTGTGGACGATGACCGTGATCTGGTCTTTAAAGAGCCCCAGGGCCGCGGCTGCCTTTTCATCATAAGTTTCCAAGACATAGCCCACTTCCACGAAGTGGTTGCCGGAACCCAGGGTGCCCAACTGGTCTTTGCCCCGGTTCATGGCAAAATCGGAGACCAGCTCCGGGTCGGCTCCGGGAATCTGGCCCTGGGCCTCGATGTGGTCCAGGTCCTCTTTGCTGCCGAAGCCGTTTTTCACCGCCCAGCCGGCCCCCAGGCGCATGACCTCGTGCAAAGTGGGGACCGTGAGCTTCAAATCCTTGCGCCGGGAGCCCAACCCTGAAGGGATATTGCCGAACAGGGCGTTAACCAGCTCCCCGACGCGGGGCTCCACCTCCGGCCTCTCCAGATTGGTGCGGAGCAGGCGCACGCCGCAGTTGATGTCGTAGCCCACGCCCCCGGGGGAGACTACCCCCTCCTCCAGATTGAAGGCCGCCACCCCGCCGATGGGGAAGCCGTAGCCCCAATGGATATCGGGCATGGCCAGGGACGCGCCCTCAATGCCCGGCAAGGTGGCCACGTTGGCCACCTGCTGCAGGCTCTGATCCTCCTGGATCTTGGCCAGCATCTTCTGGGAGGCGAAGATCAAACCCCGGGTGCGCATCTTCCCCTCCCGGGGGATCTCCCAGCGATACTCGTCCACCTGCCGGAGTTTTACTGATAAAGCCATATTTGACACAGTGATCAGTAACCAGTGATCAGTAATCAGAATTTTTTTCTACTGGCCACTGATTACTGATCACTGATCACTAAAAACCCTCTCACAAGTCCAAAATCACGGTGGCCTGCCAGCGGCCATGATGGTTGGCTATTTCCAAATGGTGATAAGTGGCGGCCTTGACCGCGGTCTGGGCCACGTGCCGCGCGGGATCGTAGGTTTCGCCCCGGGCCCGGGCCGCCAGACGCTGGGGGGATAAATCCAGGACCTGGAATTCCCGCCCCAGGAAGGCGTCCACGTCATAAAGATAAAGCAGGTGGTTCAGCCATGCAACCAGGAGGGCCTCCAGATCGGGGGCCTCCACCAAAATTTCCATGGTTTTTTCCCGGCGCAGGCGCCGCCGGTCCGTAAGGACTGCTGTTAGTGCGGCCCCGGCGTTTTCAAAGAGCTCTTCCCGGGTGGCCCCCCAGATGCGCAGACCCAGGTCCGCGGTGTGGGCCAGTTGCCGGTATTTGGTTTTCCGGCTGCCTCCGGCAGCAGCTGCTTTCATAACCGATAATGGGCACCAAAAGTTTTTTCCTCCCCCCTCACCCTAACCCTCCTCCCCGCCGGGGGGAGAGGGCATAAGGGGAAAGACCCTTCGGCAAGAGATATAATTAATCCGGCCCGTAATTATCAAAAAACTCTGGTGCCACTTAACTTAGTAACGCCTGCGCCTCAATGCCAGGCTGCGGGCCTTTTTAGCCAATATTTGTCATTTCCGGCTGCATCCACCCCGGATTGGAAGGCCTTCAGGTTGGCCTCCAGGAATTTGGGGTTGGTGCGGGTGCTGAGGATCTGGCGCAGGTCCGCATCGCTGAAAGGCAGGGAGGCGCTGGCGGCCAGGGCTCCCAGGAGCACCATGTTCACCCCCAGGGGACTGCCGGCCTGTCGGGCCCGGTCCTCCGCGTCAAAGGCCAAGAGTCCGCCCACCTGGGCCGCCAGTAGCTCCATTAAGCGCCCGATCCGGGGATATTGGGCCTTGCCGATGGCCACCGGGTAAGGGGGAATGGCCGCGGTGTTGGCGATCACCAGGCTTTTGGGGTGGCAATAGTTTAGGGCCCTAAAGGCCTCCAGGGCCTCGAACCCCAGGAGCACGTCCGCCTCCCCCGGGGAAATGATGGGACTTTGCAACTCCCCCAGGACCACGGTGGAGACGACGATGCCCCCCCGCTGGGCCATACCGTGGGTTTCGCTCACCAGGGGGGAGAACCCGGCTTCCAGGGCCGCCTCCCCCAAGACCCGGCTGGCCAGCAGGGTCCCCTGCCCCCCCACGCCGGTGAGGAGGATGCGGAGTTTGATTTTTTCCGTTTGGCTTTTCATGGTCTCTCTGTCAGAGGGAGCATAATTGCCATTTGGTGGCGTTATGCCCCCCTCACCCTACCCTCTCCCCCCACGGGGGGAGAGGGGAAATAATTGATATATCCATAGCATACAAACGAAAAAATAATAGTCAGGGTTTATCCGGAGAGGATGCCCAAGTGCGCAGGCGAGACGCCTGCGCTACCGGCTCCTGCCCCTACACTATCAGCGCCCCCACACCATACTGCTCACTCACTGCTTACTGCTTACTGCTTACTGCTTCACCGGCCGGATGGCTTCGCACCATTGGACGCAGAAGGCGCAGCCGGAGCAGACATCGGGGTCGATGCGCATGCGTCCCCCTGCTGGCCCCTGGTTCAGTTGCATGGCCGGGCAGCCGAAGTAATCCAGGCAATGGCGGCAGTCCTGGCATTTATCGGTGACCCGGAAGCGGGCCTGGCTTTTCCGGCCCTGGACCCGGTGCACATGCAGAGGACAGGGGGCCTCGGCAATGAGGACCCGCACGCCGCTGGCGCTTAACGCCTCTTTGGTGGCCGCCAGGGTCTCCTTATATTTGAAGGGGTTGACCACCCACAGGTTTTGCACCCCCAAAGCCTTGACCACGCCCTTGAGGGGCACGTGTTCGCAGGGGTAGCCCACCGGGGTGAGGGTCACCCCCGGGTGGGGCTGGTGGCCGGTCATGGCGGTGGTGCCGTTGTCCAGAATGACCAGGAGGAAGTCGTGATTCTGGTGCACCGCGTTGGCCAAGCCCGGCAGCCCGGCATGGAAAAAGGTGGAATCGCCGATAAAGGCCACCACCTTCTGGTTGGTGGCTTTGGAGATGCCCGCGGCGGTATTGATGGAAGAGCCCATGCAGATGAGAAAATCGGCCATGGACAAGGGCGGCAGCAACCCCAGGGTGTAGCAGCCGATGTCCGTGGGGAAGACCCCTTCCAACCCCAGGTCCTTGAGGGCGATCTTCACCGCATAATACGCGGCCCGGTGGGGGCAGCCCGGACAGAGGTTGGGGGGCCGGTCCGGCAGGGGCTCCCCCAGGACCTTCTCCGGTTCCTGCGGTTCCCCGGCCTTGCCGGGCAGGCCGAAATAGCGGGCCGTGACCTGGCGCACCAGGGCCGGGTGGTATTCATAGAGGCGGGAAAACAGGGCCGGGCTTTTTCCCTGGATAGGCAGGGTCAGCCCCTGGGCCTGGGCGATGGCCCGGAGGCCCTCCTCCAGGCAGGGCTCCAGTTCCTCCACCACCAGCACCTTCTCTAAAGGCGCCAAAAATTTGAGTATGAGGCTGACCGGCAGGGGGTTGGTAAAGCCCAGCTTCAGGACCTGCACCCGGTCCTTGAGACCCAGTTCGGCCACCGCGTCCTCCACGTAGCTGCTGCTCACCCCGCTGCTGACGATGCCCCAGGTGCCTTTCCCATAAATCTTATTAAAGAGGGAGACCTCGGCCTGGGCCGCGGCCTGGGCCTGGGCCTCCAGCAGCCGGGCGTGGGCCAGGCGGGCCACCGCCGGGACCATCACTTTCTGGAAAGGCTCCTTGGCGAAAAAACCGGGGCCGGCAGGTGGAACCAGTTCCCTTAAGGTCACCGCGCCCCGGCTATGGTTGATGCGGGTGGTGGTGCGGAGCAGCACCGGCAGATTGAGTTCCTCGGAGAGGGCGAACGCGGCCCGGGTCATCTCCTTGGCATCCTGGGGAGAGGCCGGCTCCAGCATGGGCAGCCCCGCCATCTTGGCGTAGTAGCGGTTGTCCTGCTCGTTCTGGCTGGAGAACAAGGAAGGGTCGTCGGCGCTGACAATGACCATCCCGGCCTTGACGCCCACATAGGCCAGGGTCATGAGGGCGTCAGCGGCCACGTTGAGGCCCACATGCTTCATGGAGCACAGGGAGCGCCAACCCGAAGCCGCCGCGCCCGCGGCCACTTCCAGGGCCACTTTTTCGTTGATGGAATATTCGAAATAGAGGTCCGTCTGCCTGGAGACGACGTAGGCGCGGTCGCCGATCTCGGAGGCCGGGGTGCCGGGGTAGGTGGCGACCAGGGCCACCCCCGCTTCCAGCGCGCCCCGGAGGATGGCCTCATTTCCCAAATAGAGACGCCGTTCTCCCGGCTGGCCTGTGAGCAATTCAGACATGGACAGTTATCCCCATTTATGGCAGTAAAACCTTTTATAATTAACATATTTCCAGATTTTTCCAATAGAAAACGTCGGGGGGGTCTAGATAATATTAGGGGAGGACTGATTTAGACAGGTTCAAAAGGCACGGGACGGTAGGGACGCACTCCCGGGTGCGCCCACATTAGGGCGGACACGTGGGTCCGCCCAAGAAAACCTTGCAAAGAAGTAGGAAATTTTTCGGGGGGTGGGCGTAGGGGCGAACCTTGTGTTCGCCCAGACAAGGCGGGCGAACAAGACTTGCACCCCTACTTCCGGGCCAGGGACCAGATGACTTCATAGGTCACCGGCACGCTGCCGTTTTGCCGAAAGCGGGCCTCATAGGCCTGGATCAGGGCGTTAAACAAGCGGGGGGAAAAAGGCCGGGGCCTGGGGTTGGTGGCCCCCAGGGCCTTGAGAGCCCGGAGAAAATCCGGCACGTTGGGGAAATGGGCGGTGATGATTTGCCTGGCCATCTGCACCCGGGAAAAACCGGCCCGGGTCAGGAGGTCCTCCCAATCCCGGGAATTAAGAAATCTCCGGGCCGTAATCTCCGGCGCGGTCTCCAGGTTCATGGCGGCCGCGGCCTGCCGCATAGAGACATCCAGTTCCCCGAAGGTCTCCGGGCCCAGGGTGGAAAAAGCCAGGCAGCCACCCGGGCTGAGGGCCTGGAAATAGGCCCGCAGGGTGGCCCCGGGCTGGGTGAACCATTGGAAGGTAGCGTTGGCGATGATCAGATCGAAGTCCCCTTGGCTGAAGGATTCGCCGTCCGTCACCAGCCAGGAGACCCGGGCATCAGGCCCCAAGCGGCGGCGGGCCTCCTCGATCAAGGCCGCGTCCAGGTCCAGGGCCACCAGCTCCCCGCCGCCATTGCTCCGGCAGAGCAAGGCGGTGAGATAACCGGTGCCGCAGCCCACCTCCAGGATGCGCCGGGGGTGGGCCAACTCCTCCTGCACCCGGGCCAGCAGCCCCTGGGCCATGAGGCGCTGCACGTCTGCATGCCGGTCATAAGACCCGGCCCGCCGCGCGAAGTTCCGCCTGATGCTTTCCTTGATATCCATGTCTTTTGTCGTTATTGGGGGGAGGGGGCCAGGGGAAAAGCCCTCAGCAGTAAGCTTTCAGCTTTCAGCAAAATTGGAAAAACAAATATCTTTCTAAGCTGATGGCTGAAAGCTGATAGCTAATCTTCTAGTCCTCCCTCAAAATTTCCTCCAAGATCCCGTTAAACCTCCCGGCCTGGGTCCAGAAGAGAATATGGCCCGCGTCCGGCATGATCACTAAACGCGAACCGGAGAGGTGTTCATGGAGAAATTGGGCCTGCTCCGCCGGCACAATGGGGTCCCGATCCCCCTGGATAATGGTGGGGGGAGTTTTCAGGCCGGGCAACAGGGGCCGCAGGTCCCGGCGCCATAAATAATCCAAGCCGCTGGCCAGATTGCCGCCATTGGCCGCAGTGAAGAGAAGGGCGACCTCATCTTGCCAGGCCTCCTCACCCGGGCTCAGGCAACTCCCGGCAAAATCCCGGAGCACTTTCCGGGAGTTACTTTTGAGGCCCAGACGCATGGCCCGCACTGCGGCCGGGGGCTGCCCCCAGGGATGGTCCGGCCGGGAGCAAAAGACGGCAGGCACCCCCACCAGGACCAGGCCGCCAGGGGCCGCGCTTTGTTGGGCCAGGACCTCCAGGAGTAGCATCCCCCCCAGAGACCAGCCCACCAGGAGGCAATCCGGCAAAGGGAAATTGAGCAAATAATCCCTCAGCCAGGCCGGGTCCCAGTCAGGAATATCCGGGGCCAGGACCTGCAGCCGGTCCTGGAAGGCCCGGACCTGGCGGGACCAGATGGAGGCGTTAGCGCCCCAGCCGTGGAGGAGGATCATGGTCTTCAAGCTGTCAGCCCCATCTCCTTGCCCGTCTTCACGATGGTTTCTAGGGCCTGGGCCAGGTCCTCAGAGGCATGGGCCGCGGACAGGGAGAAACGCACCCGGGCCCGGCCCGGCGGCACCGTGGGGGGCCGCAGGGCCACGGCCATCAACCCCCGCTGGCGCAGGGCCGCGGCGAATTTGAGGGTGGCTTCGTTTGACCCTACCAGCACGGGGACGATCTGAGTTTCGCTGTCCAGGGTGTCGAAACCCGCGGCCTGCAATCCTCGGCGAAAATTTCCGCCTTCCTGCTGCAGGCGCAGTCTTTTCTCCGGCTCCTGCTTAACAATGGCCAGGGCCGCCTGGATGGCCCCCAGGACCGGGGGCGGCAGGGCCGTGGTGTAGATGAAGGAGCGGGCCCTATTATGCAGGTAGTCGATGAGCCGCCGCTCCCCGGCCACAAAGCCCCCCAGGGAGCCCAGGGCCTTGGACAGGGTGCCCATGTGGATGTCCACCCCCGCAGTCAGGCCCAGGGCCTGGGCCAGCCCCCCGCCCCCCGGCCCCAGGACGCCGGTGGCGTGGGCCTCGTCCAGCATCAGCCAGGCGCCGTAACGTTCCTTTAGGGCCACCAGATCCCACAAGGGCGCCAGGTCCCCATCCACGGAAAAGACGGAATCCGTAATGATCAGCCGCCTTTTGCCCCCCGGAGTCTGCTGCAGGATCTTCTCCAGCTTGGCCATATCCCGGTGGGGGAAACGGTGGAGAGTTGCCCCGGAAAGCTTAATGCCGTCCATGATGCTGGCATGGTTGAGGCGGTCGCTGAAAATGACATCACCTGGCCCCATCAGGGCGGTGATCACCCCCAGGTTGGCCATGTAGCCGGTGCTGAAGAGCACCGCGGCCTCAGTGCCCTTGAACGCGGCCAGTTCCGCCTCCACGGCCTCATGGAGACCCAGGTGCCCCACCACCAAGCGGGAGGCCCCGGCGCCCACGCCCCAACGGGCCGCCGCGTCCTGGGCCGCGGCCAGGAGGCGGGGGTCTAGGGCCAGGCCCAGATAATCGTTGGAGGACAGGTTCAGCAACACCTGTCCCCCCACCCGCACCTGGCCGCCGGGCAATACCTCCTCCACCACCTGGAGGCGCCGCCGCAGGGCCTGGGCTTCCAAAGCCGCTAATTCTTGGTCCAGTTCTGAGAACATGCTTTCGGGTGGAAGATAGGGGGGACTGGGGCGGGCGGGACGCCCGCCCCTACGGGCCCCTGTTCCCTCCTCCAGGCCGACACCCCCAACCCCTTAAATAAATTTCATGAAATCCGCCTGGGAGCAGATTTCAGCCATCACGCTTAAAAAGACCTTCTGGCCCTCCGGGGATTCCAGATTGCTGATTTCCGGCACCTTACCCAGGATGGGAACGCCGGTAATGGCCTCGATCACTTCGGGGTTGGTCTGCTCCGCCAAACCCGGAGCGGCGGAGCCCCGGTTCAGGATCACCCCGGCCACCGGCAGCCCCGCCTGCCGGGCCGCCAGGACGGTGAGGGCCGTATGGTTGATGGTCCCCAGCCCGGCCCGGGCCACCACCAGGAGGGGTAGCCTAAGCCAGCGGGCCAGGTCCAGGACCAGGAAACCGTAATCCACCAGGGGCACATACAGGCCCCCCGCGCCTTCCACCACCAGGAAGTCATAGCGCCCGGCCAGCTCCCGGAGGACCGCGGCCACCCGCTCCAGGTCCACCTGCACCCCTTCCCGGGCCGCGGCCACGCCCGGGGCCAGGGGCAGGCGCAAGGCGACGGGGGTGAGCAGGTCCAGGGGCTCCGTCAGGGCCGCCAGTTCCTTTACCAGGCGGGCGTCCGTGGGGATCACCCGTCCTCCCTCTTCCGGACAGCCGCTCTGGACGGGCTTGAAATACCCGGCATTAAGGCCCCGTTGCCTTAAAGCCGCAGTAATTCCCCCGGCAATCAGGGTCTTGCCCACATCGGTGTCGGTGCCGGTGACAAAAATCCCTCGGGTTGCGGGAATATCAGGTAGTCTCGGAGTCATCAGCCTTAAAAAGTTCCAAGTTCCAGGTTCCAAGTTCCAAGTTGGGGAACCATCCCCCCAGCGCTCCTTTCACTGACCACTGATCACTGACCACTGGCCACTTTCCCTTCCTGTACCAGCTCCAGGCCCAGGTCGGCCAGCATCTGCCGGTCATCTTGCGGAAGGCGGCCCTTGGTGGTCAGATAATCCCCGGTCATCAGGCAGTTGGCCCCCGCGGCAAAGATTAAGGGGGCCAGGGAGCGCAAAGTCGCCTGGCGGCCGCCGCAGATGATGAGGGGCCGGTCCGGAAAAAAGAGGCGGAAGGCCACAACGATCTGCAGGGCCTCCAGGGGGGACATTAGCGGCCGCCCGGCCAGCCCGGTGCCGGGCAATGGGTGAAGAAAGTTGAGGGGGATGGCGTCCACCGCCAATTCCTGGAGGGCCTGGGCCAGTTCCCAGCGTTGGGCCACACTTTCTCCCAATCCCAGAATGCCCCCGGCGCAGACGCTAAGCCCCGCGTCCCGGGCCGCTTCGATGGTGGCCACCCGCTCTCCATAGGTGTGGGTCGTGCAAATATGGGGAAAAAAGGAGGCCGCAGCCTCCAGGTTGTGATGATAGCGGGACACCCCCGCGGCCTGCAGTTCCTTCAGGAAGCCCCGGTCCACAATCCCCAGGGAAGCGCAAACCTGAATGGGGACTGCGTCGGCAATCGCAGCCACCGTCTGCAACAGGGCCTCCTGCTCACGCCGGGAGGTGAGGCCCCGGCCCGAGGTCACCAGGGAAAAGCGGGAGGCCCCGGCCTGGGCGGCCTGGGCCGCGGCCGCCACCAATTCCTCCCGGGGGGGCAGGGGATACCGGGGAATTTCTCCCCCGGCCCCGGCCGCCTGGGAACAGAAGGCACAGTCCTCGGAACAGAGTCCGGATTTGGCGTTGGTGATGACGCAGAAACTGACCTGCCGCCCGAAATGGCGCTCCCGGAGGCGGCTGGCCGCATCCAGCAGCGGCCACATGTCCGTCCAGGAGCTGCGAAAGATGTCAGTAAAATCTGTTTGGCTCAGGGAAGACATACGGGCTAAGTATCTCCCAAAAAAAATAATTGTCAACCTGGAAACCGCAATGCGTTTACAATAAATTCTCGGAAAAAAATTTCCCGTAAATTAGTGAATGTCTAAAGATTGGTGAAAACTGAGCTTCAAGACCTTTGGCCCCCTCCCTGAAGATGCCTGGAGAAGAGATTATTCCCTTAATATTCTGGGACATACGGTCGATGTATGATAGGTGGAAATAAATTGATCCTAACCGTAGCGCCACACTAAATGGAACGTATTTTGGAACCCGAGACATTGAACCAGAATTCGGGAAATGTTGTTAAAACCAAGGCCCCGGCGACCCACCTGCGCCGTTACACCTGGCTGCTGCTGATCGCCTGGACCGTGGTGGTGCTCATCTTCCTGGCTGGAACTCTGTACCAGGAAAACCAAGCGGGCCTAATGATTGCCCGGGCTGAGGCCCGGAGCCACATTGAACAAATCGTCCTTTACCGGCAATGGAATTCCCTCCATCAAGGAGTTTACGTACGGGTGGATGAACATACCCCCCCCAATCCCTATCTCGCCGCCTTGCCGGAGCGGGATTTGCGCACTCCCTCTGGCAAAAAATTGACCTTGATAAACCCCGCCTACATGACGCGGCAATTATATGAGTTGGCCCAGCGGCAGAATAAGGTGGAGGGGCGCATCATCAGCCTCAAACCTTTGCGCCCGGAAAATACCCCGGACTTTTGGGAAAAAAAGGCCCTTGAGGCCCTGGAGCGAGGAGCCCCGGAATTCAGCGCCGTGGAACATATGCCGGACCAGGACTACCTGCGCCTGATCCAGCCTCTGATCATCGACCAGTCCTGTCTGCAGTGTCATGCCTCCCAAGGTTATAAAGTGGGCGACATTGGGGGAGGGATCAGCGTTGCCGTTCCCCTGGAACCGCTGCGGGCGGTGACCGGGAAACATATGTCCATGATCTGGATAAGCTATGGTTTTTTCTGGCTGCTGGGACTTGTATGCATTGTCCTGGGTTCTTTTCACCTGGGAAAGGGGCTGAAGCAACAGAGGCGGACGGAGACAGACCTCCAGGAGGCCAAGCAAACCTTGGAAGCGTATATTAAGGCGTCACCTCTGGCTATCATGACCCTGGACACCCAGGGCTGCGTACGTCTCTGGAACCCGGCCGCGGAAAGCATCTTCGGCTGGAGGGCCTCCGAGGTGGTGGGGCAACCGCCGCCTTTCCTCCCCGAAGACCCGTCCCCGGAGTTTCAGGATCTGTACTCCCGGGGTTTACGGGGAGAGCCGGTGCGCGGTGGGGGGGGTGCCAGCACCGCAACGGCACGATCATGGATTTCAGCTTTTCCATGTCCCCTTTCTACGGCCCCCAGGAGGAATTAATCGGGGTCATGGCCGTGCTGGAGGATGTCACTGAGCGGCGGCAGATGGAGGAAGAACTTTTCAAGGCCAATGAAAAACTCAAGGTCTGGGTTTATGAATTCAGCCGCCGCAACCGGGACATCACCCTGCTCAACGAAATGGGGGACCTGCTCCAGGCCTGCCATACCCTGGAGGAGGCCTATGCCGGCGTAGGCCAGTACATCCCCCTGATGTTCCCCGATGGGTCAGGGGCGTTGTTCGTATACCAGGAAAACAAGAATGCCCTAAAAGCTGTGGTTCGTTGGGGAAGCTCTCCCGTGGGGGCCTTGGAGTTCTCCGCCGATGAATGCTGGGCCTTACGGAAAGGACATGAGCATCTAGTCAAGGCTCCTGACTCGGGGTTACTCTGCGGACATTTGGCGGGAATATCCGCGGCCAATTATTTCTGCGTCCCTATCGTCACCCATACTGAAGACCTGGGGTTGCTCGTTTTACTCAAGAAGTCCCAGGAAAGCTCCATGGATGAACCCCTGAGCGAATCCAAGAAGCGGCTGGCCTCCACCGCGGCCAAACAGATTGCTTTATCCTTGGCGAACCTGAACCTGAGAAACTCCCTGCTGCAACAGGCCATCCACGATCCTTTGACCGGTTTGTTCAACCGGCGCTATATGGAGGAAACCCTGGAGCGGGAGATCCTGCGGGTGCGGCGCAAGAAGGGTTTCCTGGGGATCATTATGCTGGATATAGATCACTTTAAGAGATTCAACGACTCCTTTGGCCATGAAGCCGGGGATACCTTGCTGCAAGTCCTGGGCAACTTCCTGAAGGCCAATATCCGCCAGGAAGACATTACCTGCCGTTATGGGGGGGAGGAAATTATCATGATCCTGCCAGAGACGACACTGGAGGTCACCCGTCAAAGGGCCGAAGAGCTGCGCCAGGGGGTGGAAAACCTCCAAGTGGAATATCAGGGCCAGTCCATGGGACCGGTTACCGTGTCTCTGGGGGTGGCGGTCTATCCGGATCAGGGCGAGAACGGGGAGGCCCTCATCCGGGCCGCGGACACCGCCCTCTACCGGGCCAAACAGGGGGGCCGCAACCGGGTGTTTACGGCTGGGGAAACAGATTCAGAAACGGTGGGTTGAAAAGGAAGTTTTCAGCTCTCGGGGAAAACGAAATATTGAGATAACTAAGAAATTTTAAGTCGTTAAGCCTTTGAAAAATATCTACCTGCGGGGAATATAAACCTCCCGGGGTTTGAGACCATCCGAGGGGCCGATGAGGCCCTCGTTTTCCATGGTCTCGATAATGCGGGCCGCGCGGTTATAGCCGATGCGCAGCCGGCGTTGCAGCATGGAAATGGAGGCGTTCCGGGTTTCGGCCACCAACTCCACGGCCGCGTCCCATTTCTCATCCTTCTCCCCCACCTCCCCTTCTTCCACTTCCCTTTCCTGCATCTCCAGAATACCGGCCTCGAACTCCGGCGCCTGCTGGGCCTTCAGGAACTCCACCACCCGGGTGACTTCCGCATCGGAGACAAAGGCCCCATGGATCCGCTTCAGCCGGGAAGTGCCGGGGGGCATGAACAACAGGTCACCCATGCCCAGGAGCCTTTCTGCGCCCACAGTGTCCAGGATGACCCGGGAGTCGGGCTTGGCGGAGACCTGGTATGAGACCCGGGTGGGGAAATTGGCCTTGATGAGGCCGGTGATCACGTCCACCGAGGGGCGCTGGGTGGCCACCAGGAGGTGGACGCCCGAGGCCCGGGCCTTCTGGGCCAGGCGGATGAGATATTCCTCCGTGTCCCGGGAGGCAAGGAGCATCAGGTCCGCCAACTCATCGATGACAATGACGATATAGGGGAGAGGCCGCAGGGGCTCTTCTCCCTCCGGAGGCTTTTCCTTGGCGTTTTTGGCCACTTTCTGGTTGAAGCCTTCGATGTTCCGTACCGCCAAGTCGGAGAGCAGAGAATAGCGCCGCTCCATCTCCGCCACCGCCCAATGCAGGGCCACCGTGGCCTCCTTGGGGTTGACCACCACCGGGTGCAGCAGATGGGGGATGCCTTCGTAGTTGGAGAGCTCGATGCGCTTGGGATCGATGAGGAGGAAACGCACCTCCTGGGGGGTGGCCTTATAGAGGATGCTCAAGATCATGGCGTTGAGGCCCACGCTTTTGCCGCTCCCCGTGGCCCCGGCAATGAGCAGATGGGGCATCTTGGCCAGGTCGTTGACCACCGGCTGGCCCATGATGTCCTTGCCCAGGGCGATGGTCAGGCGGGAGGCGGACTTGCGGTAGGCCGCGTCCGCCAGGATTTCCCGGAGGCCCACCACCTGGCGTTTGGCATTGGGCACTTCAATGCCGATGACCGCCTTGCCCGGCACCGGGGCGACGATGCGAATGGACAGGGCCTTCAGGGCCAGGGCCAGATCGTCGGCCAGCCCGGTGACCTTGCTGATTTTCACCCCCGGCGCGGGCTCCAGTTCAAAGCGGCTCACCACCGGGCCGGTCATGATGGACGCCACCTTGCCCTCCACCCCGAAGTGGCGCAGGGTGTCCTCCAGCTTTTCCGCCTGGGCCACCATCATGCCTTCGTGCACCTGCTGGTCCCAGGGGGGCACCTGGTCCAGAAGGTCCAGGGGCGGCAGGGTGAAGCCTTTGGCGGCCGCGCCCCGCCGGGGTTTGGGAACCACCGCCCCCGGGTCGGGGAGCGGCGCGGGTAGGGGTCCCATGACCACTTCCGGGGGTTCGCTGCCGGCCCGGGTGACTATGGGTTTCTCCGGCGCGGGAC
>JAGVAH010000174.1 GCA_020060385.1 Syntrophobacterales bacterium
GCCACGGCATGATCGTTCTCCTGGTAAACGATCTGCCATCTTAAACTGTTACCCATGTCTCCGAACAACTGTTACCTATGTCCCCGGTCTATACACCCCCTCAAGGGGGAGGGAGAAAAGATTTGGCAACTTATTTAAGTAAGCCATTGCAGGGCGGGACCACCCGCCATTCCACCGGTTAACATCGGTTGGTATGATGGTGGGCCGTGCCCACCCTACATTTTGGCTGGAGTCATAATGCCCCCCACATCCGCAGAAACAGATAATCTCGATTTTCCCACTCTGGCGCTGCACCTGGGGATCACCATTTTCGGGACCTGCGCCTGGCTGACCGGGGAATGGGCCGGGGATTACAAGAAATTGAGCCACCCCGGTTTTTCCCTGCATAAGGGGCTGGGGATTTGCCTGGCCCTGTTGATCCTGGCCCGGCTGCTTTACGGGGTGTGGGGGCCGGAAAAGTGCCGCTGGGGCCACTTGATTCCCCTGGACCTGAAGGCCTGGATAGGCTCCGCGGTGGAGGACCTGCAGTCCCTCCTGAAACTGGAAATGCCGGACCGCCCCCGCTTCTGGGGTCTGAAAGGGGTGGTGCAGCTCTTCGGCCTCCTGGTCTTTGCCTGGATGGCCTTGAGCGGCAGCCTGCTCTTCACTTACCTGGAGCCGGGCCGCCGGGCCCACGGCTTCCTGCGGGTGATCAAGGAGATGCACGAAATCGGCCATACTCTGATCCCCATCTTTCTGGCCCTGCACCTGACGGGCGTGCTCCTGGACGCTCTCTGGGGCCAAGGAAAATGGCGACGCGTGCTTTTTCTGGAAAAATAGCCGGTTAATAAATTCCCGGGCGGCCGCGGCCCCCGGTTCCCTTTCTCACCCATATTTGTTAGGTTAATGCTGGTGGGCCGGGCCCACCTCACATCTTCTTGGCAGTTGCTCATGAGCCATTGGCTCACAGAAATTTTGAAAAGTCCCGTAGGGCGGGCGTCTCGCCCGCCTTGGTAATTCGCACAGGCTGGAAAGCCTGTGCTACCAGCTTTGCGGAGCAGTCTCAACTTTGAACCTTGAACTTTGAACCGTTTTAGCGGCATGCAATTGGGGGCTGACCGCTGACAAGCCCTCGCGGCCGGCTGCACTAAAAGGACAGGTAACCATGGAATGGATCCTCAAACCGCTCCCCGGCGCCAATGGGGGCCAGTTGACCCCCCGGGAGATCGTGGCGGAGCTGGATAAATATATCGTCGGCCAGGAGGATGCCAAGCGCTCCGTAGCCGTGGCCCTGCGCAACCGCTGGCGGCGGCAGCAGATTCCGGAGGCCCTCCGGGACGAGATCGCGCCCAAGAACATCATCATGATCGGCCCCACCGGGGTGGGCAAGACCGAAATCGCCCGGCGGCTGGCCAAGCTGGCCCAATCCCCCTTTTTGAAGATCGAGGCCACCAAGTTCACGGAAGTGGGCTACGTGGGCCGGGACGTGGAATACATGGTCCGGGACCTGATGGAACTGGCGGTAAGCATGGTCAAGTCCGAGGAGCGGGAAAAGGTGAAGCTCAAGGCCCAGGACGCGGTGGAAGAGCGCCTCCTGGACTTGCTTCTACCCGGTTCGTCGCCAAGAAGCATGGAAGGAGTTGACGAAGCGGGCCTATTGGAGGAGACGCCGGAGCGCGGCCCCGCAATCTGGGCCCCCCCCGAGGCCAAGCCCGAGAAAGACCATACCCGGGAAAAGTTGCGGGGTATGCTCCGGGCCGGCCGCCTGGAAGAGCGTTTCGTGGACCTGGAGGTGTCCCAGCGGAGCACGCCGGTGGTGGAGATCTTTTCCGCGGCGGGCCTGGAGGAGCTGGACTTCAACTTCAAGGAGATGATGAGCAACCTGCTGCCGGCCCGGACCAAGCAGCGCCGGGTGAAGGTGGCGGAGGCCCGGGAAATCCTCTACCAGGAGGAATCCCAACGCCTCATCGACATGGACCGGGTGGTGGAGGAGGCCCGGCGCAAGGTGGAGCAGAACGGCATCATCTTCCTGGACGAAATCGACAAGATCGCTGGCCGGGACCACGGCCGGGGGCCGGATGTCTCCCGGGAGGGGGTGCAGCGGGACCTGCTGCCCATCGTCGAAGGCACCACCGTCACCACCAAGTACGGCATGGTGCGCACCGACCACGTGTTGTTCATCGCCTCCGGGGCCTTCCACATGTCCAAGCCCTCGGACCTGATCCCGGAGATGCAGGGCCGCTTTCCCATCCGGGTGGAGCTCCAGTCCCTGGGCCCCAAGGAGTTCGAGCGCATCCTCACGGAGCCGGAGAACGCCCTGATCAAGCAGTACCGGGCCCTGATGGCCACCGAGGGGATCAACCTCAACTTCACCCCGGACGCGGTCCAGGAAATCGCCGCCCTGGCCACCAAAGTGAACGAACGCACGGAAAACATCGGCGCCCGGCGGCTCCATACCATCATGGAAAAGTTGCTGGAGGACATTTCCTTCACCGCCCCGGACCTCAAAGAGCAGGCCATCACCATCAACGCCGCCTACGTCCGGGAGCGGTTGGCGAATCTGATCGAAGACGAGGATTTGAGCAGGTATATTTTGTAGCTTTCAGCTTTCAGCGGTCAGCTAAAAGATTCCACCTTGGTAGACTTTCATGAATATGAAATTACAGAAATGGATTAAGTGGCTGAAATTAATTAATGAGGAGATAACGCAACTCGTTATTGCAAGAAATATTTTTTGGTCGGTTCAAGAAATGATTAAGAAGAATAAAGATATTCAAAAGCCGAGTAGTTTTTATGAATATTTGGCCTATACCTATATTGCCTTCATTGTCATGGGAATAAGAAGACAAATTAAGAATGACTACCAGAGTATTTCATTAGTTCGTTTACTTAGCGAAATTGCTGAGCAACCACAAATAATTTCAAGAAAATATTTTAAGAGCCTTTATCAAGTCTCAGCAGTAGAATTTTTAGCTGACAATGATTTCAATCAATTTTGTATAAACTCTGGTGATGAGTTTATTTCTCGTGAAATGGTAATAAATGATATTTGTCATCTAAGGGAAGTAGCTCGTGTATTAGAAGTTTTTGCAGATAAGATGATAGCACATCTTGATAAGAAAAAGCCAAAAGTTATTCCTTCATTCCAGAATGTCGATGAAACAATTGAATTTCTTGATAAATTATATATCAAATATCATCTTATGTTCCATGCAGAGTCAATGGAAACTTTAATGCCAGTTTATCAATATGATTGGAAACAGATTTTTGATTTTCCATGGAGAATAAAAACAATAAAAAGGAAGAATGTTAAATTAAGAAAGCTGAAAGCTGACCGCTGAGAGCTGAAAGCTAAACCATGACCCAGGAATACATCAAAAAAGCCGAAATTCTCTTGGAGGCCCTGCCCTACCTGCGCCGTTTCCAGGGCCAGAGCCTGGTGGTCAAGTACGGGGGCGCGGCCCAGCAGGACCCGGAGTTAAAAAAGGGTTTCGCCCAGGACATCACCCTCTTCCAGCATCTGGGGATCAACGTGGTGGTGGTCCACGGCGGCGGCACCCAGATCGGCCAGTACCTCAAGGATCTGAACATCCCCATCCGCTTCGTGGAGGGGCTCCGGGTCACGGACGCCCCCACCATGGACGTGGTGGAGATGGTCCTGGCCGGGAAGATCAACAAGGAGATCGTCAACCTCATCAACGCCGCGGGGGGCCGGGCCGTGGGGCTTTCCGGCAAGGACGGCAAACTCCTGGAAGCCCAGAAAATGGAATTTTACCGCCCCCGGCCGGACGAACCCCCGGAGATCATCGACATCGGCCTGGTGGGGGAAGTGACCGCGGTCAACGTGGAGTTGATCCGCACCCTCCAGGCCCAGCATTTCATCCCGGTGATCGCGCCGGTGGGGGTGGGGGAGCAGGGGGAGACCTACAACATCAACGCCGACACGGTGGCCGGCGCGGTGGCCGGGGCCCTCAATGCCGCCAAGCTCATCCTCCTCACCGACGTCCCCGGGGTCCTGGACCGGGAGGGCCGTCTGGTCTCCAGCCTGGGCCGTTACCAGGCCTTGACCCTGATGGAGGAGGGGGCCGTCTCCGGGGGCATGATCCCCAAGCTGAAGTGCTGCCTGGAGGCCCTGGAGGAGGGGGTGGCCAAGGCCCATATCCTGGATGGGCGGCTGCCCCACGCGGTGCTGTTAGAGATATTTACCGACACTGGAATTGGGACGGAAATCGTGGGATAGTTCAAGGTTCAAGGTTCAAAGTTCAAGGTTAAAAGACCCGGAGTCCTTCTAACTTTGAACCTTGAACTTTGAACTTTGAACTGAAACGGAGGAGGCGTGGTTAATCAAAACTGGATGGACAGAGCCGACAAGGTGGTCATGTCCACCTACGGCCGCCAGCCCCTGGTGCTGGTCAAGGGCGAAGGCTGCCGGGTGTGGGATGATGGGGGCGAAGAGTACCTGGACTTCCTGGCCGGGCTGGCGGTCTGCAACCTGGGGCACGCCCACCCGGAAGTGGCCCGGGCGGCCGCGGCCCAGTTGCAGCAACTGGTGCACACCTCCAACATCTATTACACCACCCCCATGGTGGAGTTGGCGGAGGAACTGGTGCGCCATTCCTTTGCGGACCAGGTCTTTTTCGCCAACAGCGGCGCGGAGGTGAATGAAGGGGCCATCAAGCTCTGCCGGAAGTATGCCCGGGAGCGGTACGGGCCGGGGCGGCATAACATCATCTCCATGCGCAACTCCTTCCACGGCCGCACCCTGGGGGCCCTGTCGGCCACGGGCCAGGACAAATTCTGGCAGGGCTTTGAGCCCCTCCTCCCCGGCTTTATCTTCGTGCCCTTCAATGACCTGGCCGCGCTGGAGAAGGCCACGGAGGTAGGGGCCTGCGCCGTCCTCCTGGAGCCCATCCAGGGGGAGGGGGGCGTCTGTCTGCCTGACTCGGGATATCTCACCGGGGTGCGCCGGCTCTGCGACGAGAAGGGCCTGCTCCTGGTGTTGGACGAGGTGCAGACCGGGCTGGGCCGCACGGGTAAGCTCTTTGCCCATGAGCATTACGGGGTGAAACCGGACGTCATGACCCTGGCCAAGGCCCTGGCCAACGGGTTGCCCATGGGCGCGCTCCTGGCCACCGCCCAGGTGGCCCAGGCCTTCGTCCCCGGCGCCCATGCCAGCACCTTCGGGGCCGGGCCGGTCATCGCCACCGCGGCCAAGACCGCGTTCAGCATTCTCAGCAACCCGGAGTTTCTGGCGGCGGTGCGGCAAAAGGGAGATTATCTGGGGCCCAAAGCCGCAGCCCTTAAAAGCCGCTTCCCGGTGATCAAGGAGGTGCGGGGCCTGGGGCTGATCTGGGGCCTGGAGCTGACCCAGGAAGGCGGGGACGTGGTCACCGCCTGCCGGGAGCGGGGGTTACTGATCAACTGCACCCAGGGCAATATCCTGCGGCTCCTGCCGCCCTTGATCGTCAGCCAAGCAGAAATCGACCGGGGCCTGGAAATCCTGGCCGCGGCCCTGGAGGCGGTCTTCCCATGAAACGGGACCTGTTGACCGTCCTGGACTTGACCCGGGAGGAGATCGAGGCCCTCCTGGCCCGGGCCCGGGAGTTGAAGGCCTGGCAGCGCCAGGGGCGGAGCCATACCCCCCTGGCGGGCAAAACCCTGGCCATGATCTTTGACAAACCTTCCACCCGCACCCGGGTCTCTTTCGAGGCGGGCATGGCCCAGTTGGGGGGAACCTCCATCTACCTGGCCCCGGGCCAGACGCAGATGGCCCGGAATGAACCCATCCCCGACACCGCCCGGGTGCTCTCCCGGTACGTCAACGGGGTGGTGATCCGCACCTTTGCCCAGGAAACGGTGGAGGAACTGGCCCGCCACGCGGACATCCCGGTGATCAACGGCCTGACGGACACCCATCACCCCTGCCAGGTGTTGAGCGACCTGCTGACCGTCCGGGAGCGCTTCCCGGACCTGTCGCACCTGAAAGTGGCCTGGGTGGGGGACGGCAACAATATGGCCAATTCCTGGATCACCGCGGCCCTGCACCTGGATTTCACCCTTTACCTGGCCTGCCCGAAAGGATATGAACCCGACACCGCCTTGCTCCAGCAGGCCCAGAAAACCGGGAAGCGAGTGTACTTGACCCAGGACCCCCAGGCCGCGGTGGCCGACGTCCAGGTCATCAATACCGACGTCTGGGCCTCCATGGGCCAGGAGGAGGAGGCCGCGGCCCGGCGGCAGGTCTTCAAGCCTTACCAGGTAAACTCGGAACTCCTTAAACTGGCCCGGCCCGAGGCCATAGTCCTCCACTGCCTCCCGGCCCACCGGGGGGAGGAGATCACCTCCGAGGTCCTGGACGGCCCCCAGAGCGCGGCCTGGGACCAGGCGGAAAACCGCCTGCATTTCCAGAAAGCGCTGCTGGAGTGGCTGTTAGGATAGTGGCCAGTGGTCAGTGGCCAGTGAATAGTGAGCAGTAAGCAGTGAGCAGAAAAAGACAAGAGCCAGTGGCACCGGCGTCTCGCCGGTGCAAGAGGAGATAATTCCCGTGGCACAGGCTTTCCAGCCTGTGCCTGATGTAGGGTGGGCATGGCCCACCAGTTGGTGGTCAGTTGATGAAGACCTGGGGCAAGATAGGCTTCCTGGCAATTTGCTGCGGTATTTTCCTCTTGGCTGAATACGCCCTGGCCGGGGAGGCCGGGAAGGTGTTCTGCACCAACCCCGGTTGTGGTTACCAAACCGACCTGAAAATTGGCGGGGGCAAGGTGTCGCCGACGATAACCGGCTACTGCGCCATAACCAAGAAGTTTGTGCGCCTCAAACTTAAAAGTTGGGAAGATTACCGCAAGCCCCATAAATGCCCCGGCGGCAAGGAGCGGCTGCAGCCGATTTATTCCGGCGCCGATGTGGCCCGGATTCCTTGTCCGCAGTGCGGCAATTTGACCCTGAGGTACCAAAGAAGGCTGATGTTCGATTAGAGCGGGTGAGATTTTCAGCCTTCATCTGATAATCTTATTTTCTTAGGATGATAAAAGATGAGTGATATTAAAAAAATCGTTCTCGCCTACTCCGGCGGCCTGGACACCTCGGTGATCCTCAAGTGGCTCAAGGAGACCTACAAATGCCAGGTGGTGGCCTTTGCCGCGGACCTGGGCCAGGGAGACGAACTCACGGAAGTGGCGGACAAGGCCAAACGCACCGGCGCGGACCAGGTCTTCATCGAGGACCTGAAAGAGGTCTTCGTCCGGGACTTTGTCTTCCCTGCGTTCCGGGCCAATGCCCTTTACGAAGGGAGCTACCTCCTGGGCACCTCCATTGCCCGGCCCTTGATCGCCCAGGCCCAGGTGGAGGTGGCCCGGAAAACCGGGGCCGACGCGGTGAGCCACGGGGCCACCGGCAAGGGCAACGACCAGGTGCGCTTCGAACTCACCTACCAGGCCCTGGCCCCCGATCTCTTTATCATCGCCCCCTGGCGGGAGTGGCAGATGGTCTCCCGCACCGACCTGGTGGCCTACGCCCAGGCCCACGGCATCCCGGTGCCGGTGACCA
>JAGVAH010000143.1 GCA_020060385.1 Syntrophobacterales bacterium
AAAGGCCGCAGAGGGACAGGGCGTATCCCAGGGAGGGAATCAAGCTCGCCCACGCGGCCAGGAGCAGGACGGCCATAAAGATCAGGGTGGCCAGGAAGAGAAAGTTCAGGGTGCGCTCCTTCCCCAGGGCAATGGCCAGGGTCTCTTTGCCCACCACCCGGTCCCCCTCGATGGCCAGGATCTCAAAGAGACCGGAACGGATGAAGATCATCCCGGCCACGAAAAAGAAGGCAATGGCCGTGGCCCAGGAAAAGTCCTGATCGGAACAGACCACCGGAATCAGGGCCGCCAGCACCCCCCAGGCCACGGCGGTAAACATGGTCTTGGACCCGGGGATCTCCTTGAGTCTGGCGATATGGGTCACCGCGGCCACCCGTTCGGGCATGATCTTGAAGTTATAGATGAGGCCCAAGCCGCTCATCACCAGGATGAAAGGAAAGGCCACGGGGTCCAACAAAAGGCTGAGGACCAAAGCCAGCAGGGCGGAGACGGCCCCGGTGCTCAGCAGGAAGAGGCGGTGCCGTCCGTAAAACATGGACTGTACCGGGTCATTGAACTTGGAGGCCTCATCGGTGAACTGGTTCAACAGGTGCATGGCATAGACATAGAAGAAGGCCATGAAAAAATAGGACCACATGGGCGTCACCTGTTGCAGCAGACAGGAGGTGTAACTCAGGGAGCCCGCGCCCAGGGCCACGTAGAGGTTGGATTTGAGGATGAACCGCCAAGCCCGGTAGAGGTAGTTGATCAAAGACCCGGGGCGGAAAAGCCAGGCATGCTTCAAGGTGCTGACCACGTTGCTGATGAGCCAGTGGGGGGTGGAGGCCCCGGCGGTCACGCCCACGATATGATAGCGGCTCATCTCCCCCAGGTCCAGCTCCTGTTCTGTCTCCACGTGGTAAGTGGGGATCCCGGCATTCCGGGAAATCTCCACCAGGCGCTGGGTGTTGCCGCTATTGCGTCCCCCCACCACCACCAGGGCCTCCACCTGCTGGGCCAGTTCCTGGACCTCCCCCTGGCGGGAGGCGGTGGCGTCGCAGATGGTGTTGAAGATGCGGGCCTGGGGGAAGCGGGCCCGGATTTCCTCCACCCGGGCATTGAACTGAGAACCGCTTTGGGTGGTCTGGGCCACCACGATGACGTCCTTAAGTTGCGGCAGTCCCGCCACTTCCTCGGCCGTGGCCACCACATAACCCTGGCCGTCAGTATGGCCCATAAGACCCCGCACCTCGGGATGGTCGGCGTCGCCGACGATGAGGGTGGCGTATCCCTGGCGGGCCCACCGCCGGATAATGGCCTGCACCCGGGAGACCCGGGGGCAGGTGGCGTCGATAATGCGGCCCCCTGCGGTCTCCAAGGCCATACGCTCCTGGGGGGGATGCCGTGGGCCCGAATGACCACCAGCCCATCGGGGATCATCTCCCCGGGATTAAGGATGGCAATGCCCCGTTCCTTCAGGAGTTCCAGCACCTGGGGGTTATGGATCAGCGGGCCGTAGGTATAGATGTGCCCCTGGTTCTGGTTGATGGCCTTCAAAACCATTTCTAAGGCCCGCTTGACCCCCATGCAGAAACCCGCGGTGCGGGCCAGAATAACCTTCATGGACAACTGCCTCCTGGGTTAACTCCCACCATAACTATACACTATAATTGATTTTCCTGCTAGTCTAACTCCAGGGCAATTTCTGGGGGGTGCTTAGACAAGCCATGCCGGGCCAGGGCAAGCAACGGTCAGCCCCAGGCTTCAGACTGCGCCGTTGCTGGCTGATAGCCCGGGTGTATCAATGCGCCCGGCTGGATTAGGGATAATTGCGGCTAGGCCGCGATTCCCTGTGGAAAGAGGAAAGACGGGCCAGGCCCGCCTTCCGAAAACATCCAACCAGGTATGGGCAAATATGAAATACAGGGGCCTTCTACTGGCGGTTTACTCCATGGGCCCCCAACGCGGCCCAGGCCCGGGGGGAGGTCAGGCGGGCGGAGATCAAAAACCGCTCCTTCAACGTCTGGTCCAGGTGTTGGGCCACTAATTTCCGACCGGCATCCTGCAGGTGGATGCCATCAGGCTGGTAAACGGGCTCCGTCCTGGAACAAAGGATATTCTGAAAATTGACGAAATAGGGCTTGCCTTGGAGCCGGCCCACCAGGGCCTGGTAGGTGACTATGAAGTTGTGGCGCAGAGTCGATCTTTTCCCCAGGATCAGGTCCTCTGACTGCCTCACCTGTTGGGCCACTGGTTCGGTTTCGGCCCACCAGCATGGCTGCCAGATGAGCAGAAATTTTGACCCAAAACTGGCGGCTATTTTTTCGACGTAGTCATACCTCTTTTCGCAACTGTCCACAAATTTCCGCAGTTCCGGAGAATCCGGGGCGATGGGAATAATGCCCTGCCTCATTTTATCATAGATCTCCCGGGTGAAAGAGGACCACATGGCGGCATTCAAAGGCTTCAGTAATCCGAAAAAACTGCGGTGGTAATCTTCGATCATCCCCCGCACCCGTTCATAACCCTGGTGGGCGTCCGGGGTGCGGTGTTGGGCAAAGTAAGCGGAATCGTTGGCCCCATCAAAAAAAACAATCACATCCGGGGCCTTCTCACCTATCAGAAGTTTTTGCAAGTACTTTGTTTCCATCAAAGAATTGAAGCCATCTTCCCCATGGTTGATCATGGCCGCGGGCAATTGCGGTTCTTTCCGGTTCCAGATCTGCGCCAAAAAGCTGGGGATGGTGCGGTCGTCATGGTTGGTGGCCCCCCGCATGGAGGAGCCTCCGAAAAACCAAATGGTCAAGGCCTCCTTCCCCGGGGGGGGATTGTGGAAAGTGGGCCTCACCCCTTCCAGAAACAGGGCGTAGGGGTCATAGCACACCAGTTCCCCATCCCGCAACTGGCCATAAATCCAGTAGTTGCTCAGGCAGATGGCCAGAAAGCTGCATATTTCCAACAAAATAATACCGCCGATGAGGCACTTGAGGAGAAAAAACAGCCACTGGAAGTATCTTTTCATTTTCGGCACCTTTGATTGGATTCAGCGATATCTTTAGTCATCAACTCCCGGGTAACTTGGGCGCCACCTTATATCTTCTAATAAGATACTTACTATAGATCAATTTTTTGAGAAATGTCCACTAAATGTGAATAATTACCCTGAATTATTACCCCTGGAAGAAGGCCTGCCGGCGCCGAAAAGAACGCTGACAAACCCGCCACGATCACCTGCCGCCTCCCGGTTTGACCTACTGTCTTCCACTGTGTTAATTTGGTCCAGCAATTGAACCGGAGGTCCTTGCCCTTGACCTTTCTGCTGCTTTTGGGCGGCACCCTGGCTTTACGGCCTTATGTCTTCATCTTTCTGGCCGCCTATCTGCTCCTGGCCACCTGGCACCTGGGCGGGGGCCGCACCCTGGCCTTTCTGATCCTGGGCTATCTGGCAGGCTGGGCGGCGGAGTTCAGTTCCATCCACTGGGGTATTCCCTTCGGCGAGTATATCTATATCCCCGCCACCGTCCACCGGGAACTCTGGGTGGCGGGCGTCCCCTTCATGGATTCCCTGTCCTATGTCTTTCTGGCTTATGCCAGCTTTTCCATGGCCCTGCTGGCCTTGGGGCGGGGGCACTGGGCAGGGCGCGGCTTCCACCTGGAGGAGGACCGGGAATTCCTGGGTTCCTTAAAGGTCTTAATCCTGGCCGCAGTGCTGATGGTCACCCTGGACATCGTCATCGATCCCCTGGCCCTGAGGGGCTACCGCTGGTTCTTGGGGCAAATCTACGGCTACCCGGAACCGGGCGTCTACTTCGGCGTCCCCCTGGCCAATTTCGGGGGCTGGTTCCTGGTGGGCCTGGTGATGATCCGCGTCCTGCAACTCCTGATCACCCGCCTCCCGGACCCCGGGTGGTCCTGGGGGCGCCGGGATTTCCCCTCCCGGGCCTTGCTGGGACCCGGCCTCTACCTGGGGATTCTGGGGTTCAACATCTTCATGACCTTCTGGATCGGGGAGATCTGCCTGGGCCTGGTGGGCGTCTTTATTTACCTGCCCTTTTTGACGTGGCTGGGATTAAAGGTCTTCTCCGGGAAGGATGGATAAGGAATAGGTTGTTTTCTGTTTTCTGTTTTCTGTTTTCTGTTTTCCGAAAAAAAGCACCGGGAGGTGCATCGATGAATAGATGGGCTATTTACCTTGATATAGAAGGAACTTCTACAATCTATCAGGAGGACAAGATCTGGTTCTATAATGCCATCGATGAATTACTTTCCGCTGTCTGCCGCATCGGCAACCTGGTTTACCCAGAAACTCCCAACCGCCTTTTTGCGCATCAGGCCGGCGGCGACGGCCTCATAATTGTCTCTGAATTCATTTCTGTCCGGTTAAGCCCAGACCAGGGTTAACTGGTTATTAACATTCATATTATCCGGCGTTGGGCCGGGCGGTTCAAAGAGTTCCTGCAAGGAG
>JAGVAH010000081.1 GCA_020060385.1 Syntrophobacterales bacterium
CCCTTTGAGCACCAGACCGTCGCCGTTACGCAAGAAAATGACCGCCAGATCCGGGCCGGCAGTGTTGACGATTTCTTGCAACCCGCACTGGACGACGACATCCACGGTAATATTTTCATTCACCTGCCGGGCCAGGCGGTTGATAATGGAGAGTTCCTCGGCCCGGTGCCGGAGGGCTGCTTCGCTGGCCGCCAGGGCCTGGGTGCGCTGTTCCACCAGTTGTTCCAGCTGCTGCAAATATCGTTGGTTTTCCTCCTCGAGACGCATCTTCTCATCAATGAGGTTTTTTACGTGCAGGGCGTTGTTCACGGCCTTCAGGATCTCTTTCTTGCCCACCGGCTTCTGGAGGTAGTCAATGGCCCCCAGGCGCAACGCCTCCGAGGCCGTCTCCAGGGTCGGTTCCCCGGTCATCATGATGACCTGCACGGTGGTGGATATTTCCCGGATGCGCCGGAGCATTTCCACTCCGGACACCCGGGGCAGAATGATATCCGTCAAGATCACATCCATCGGCTGGCTCTTCAGGATAGCCAGGGCCGTATCCGCTTCGGCCGCAATCTCTACGGTATGGCCGGCAAATTCGAGAAAATCTTTTAAAGTAACGCGAATGCTGCGTTCGTCATCGACTACCAGGATATTGCCCATGGGTTAATCCTTAGTCCTTGGTGAGATGCCAGCCGTTGTCCACGGGGAGGTCCAGATAAAAACGGGTGTATTGTCCCGGTTGGCTTTCCATACTCAATTCCCCGCCATGGTCCTTAACGATGCCATAGCTGATGGAAAGTCCCAAACCCGTCCCGGTTTCCTTGGGTTTGGTGGTGAAAAAGGGGTCGAAGATCCTGTCCCTGATCTCCGCCGGTATGCCGGCCCCCGAGTCCTCCACGGTGGTGCGGAGGAATTGCCGGCCGTTCTTATTGATAATCCCGGCGTAAACCCTGAGTTTTTTCTCCGGGCTGTAGCCGGGATAGCGCTGATTGAGGGCGTCCCGGGCATTGGTGATGAGGTTCATCAACACCTGTTGGATCTGTTGGCTGCGGCACTTGATCTGGGGGAGATCCTCCGGGATACTCAGTTCCAGGTCTATCTGGTCATGGCGCATTACCGTCTGGATCAGGGAGAGCACTGCGGAGACAATATCCGTGAGCCGCGCCGGACTGTGGGACTGTTTCTCGTGCCGGGCAAAGGTCAGCAGATTCTTCACGATCTTGGCGATACGCTGGGTTTCGTGGAGGATCTCTTGGGCGTACTCCCGCCCGGGACTATCTTTTTCCATCCGGTCGAGGATCAACTCCGCATAGTTCATGATGCCGTTAATGGGGTTGTTGATCTCATGGGCCACCCCGCCGGCCAGGGTGCCGATGGACTCGATTTTTTGGGCCTGCATCAGGTGCTCTTCCAGTTTCTTGGTCTCCGTGATGTCCCGGACATTGAGGACGATTCCCTCCACCTTCCCCTTTTCGTCCAACATGGGGAAGTAGTTAACGTCCATGATTCTCCGGCCCAAACCCGTAAAGTTAAAGGTGGTTTGATAGTGTACCGTTTGTCCCGAGAGGGCCTGGTCGAGCCGGGGCTGCAGCCGCTCCCGGAAAAAGATCTCCCCCATGACCGCGGCCACCGTCTGGCCGATGACCTCTTCCCGGGCCTTCCGGTGCGTCGTTAAAAATCTCTCATTGACGGCTTCATAGATGTAGTCCCGGTTGATAATCCCCATCAAATCCTGGGAAGTGGCCACGATGCGTTCGTATTGATGTAGGGTCTTCTCCGCCCACTTGCGTCGAATGATGGCCACGATGAGGGATATCACCATGATGATCAGGAAAGCCACGACCACCAGGGTGCCGACGACCAGATCCCGGTACTGGTCCAGGATGGATGCAGGCTGGTTGATGATCGAGCTATTTTCTGGCAGTTTTCCCAGGGGGATGCCAAATTTCCGGAGTTGCAGGTAGTCGAACATGGGCCTGGCGGTGCTGGCGGTGTCCACGGGTATGGCCCCGGGCGCCTCTCCGGCCAAGACCCTGAGGGCGATATCAGCGGCCCGCCGGCCATGCTCACTGCCCCCCAGAAGGTAGCCGCCCACGATGCCGTGACCCAGGCGGGTCTCATGTACCCCATAAACCGGGACTCGGGTGGCGGAGGTGAACACCGTGGTGCTCTCCGCCAGGGACAGGTTCTCGCCCAAGCGATCCGTGGCAAAGGACATTATCAGCACCAAGGCATCCTGGGGAAGTGAACTTATCCGGTTTTTTACTTCCTCAAAGGTGCTGGGAGGGATGAAGCTAATCTTTACCTGATCCCCATAGGCCTGCACCAGGGGCTCCATGTCCCGGCGCGCGGCCTGGCCGCTGAGGGTATAATCATTGATCACCAGGACTTCCCTGGTCCGGGGATGGAGGGACAGGGCCAGTTCCAAAGTATTCTTGACGTCCTGCATCTCGGCCACGCCCGTTATCCCCTGGCGCCCGTTCAGCCGGAATTGCTGGATATCGTTGATGCCCGCAAAAACCACGGGAACCTCGGGAAAAAGTTCATGGCGGTAGCCCATGAGCATGGCCAGGGCGGGATTGTCAAAGGCCACGATCAGGTCCAGCTTCTTGCCCCGGTATTTATCCATGAGGAAGTCCTGCATGCGCGCCAGGTTTTTTTCACCAGCATGGCGTTTGGCATCCAAAAACTCCATGGGCACATCGAGCTTGGGATAGACTTCCCTAAGCCTTTGGATAAATCCGGATTCTTCCGCATCGGACCAGGCGAACCCTGGATGGTAGGAGTTGAGGATCAGCACTTCCGGATTTTTTTGGGGGGTGGCCAGACTGGCCGACCCCAGGGCCTGGCAGATCACCAGGAACATCCCTAAGACCCAGCAAAGCCGGCGGGCAGAGATAACCCCCAGAAACAGGCGCCCGCCTCCACTCTGGGCCACCGGGTCTTTACTTGCCGCGGTGTCATCCGTCGCCAAGCCGCTGCGCCTCACTTGTCCCACCTCTTTTTCCTAAATCCACCCAATACTTGTCTGAGGGGATATCCAGATTGGTTTTGGTCTTTCGAGTCTTAGCCGGGAAAAAGGGAGCAGAGGCCGCCCATGCATTGATCACACCTCGGGTTTCCGCCTGCGAAGCCCCGCCCATGCCCGCAAATACCTGCCGCCCCCCCCAAAGTCTTGGGCAACGGGCCCTCTGACTCGTTTTTGTAAGGCCATGAGGCTTCACTATTTTTACATAGAGCTTATTTCGGCAAAAATCTACTTTTTCTCCAAGACCTTCCTGATGGTTGCCGCTAAGTTGCGCATGACAAAGGGCTTCATTAAAAGATCATTTATGCCCGCGGCTTTGACATTCGCCAGAGAGACCTTTTCACTAAAGCCCGTGCACAGGATAATGGGGATATCGGGCCGCAGATGTCTACATTCCTGGGCCAGTTGCATCCCGGTCATATGGGGCATGGTCTGATCGGTTATTACCAGGTCGAATTTTTCGGGTTGAGCCTGGAAGAATTTTAAGGCCTCCAAACTGCTGGTTTGGGCCACCACCTCATACCCCAGCTTTTTCAGCATTTCCCTGGTCAGATCGGCCAGCATCTTTTCGTCATCGACAAACAAGATGGACTCGTGGCCAGTGGGTAGTGGGGGAAGCACTGCTGCTGCCGGCGCCACCTCCCCCGTAATTTTCGGGAGCAGGATAGTGAAGGTGGTGCCTTCCGCCGGCCGACTGGCAACCGTAATCTCGCCGCCACCGGACTTGACGATCCCATGGACCACGGCCAACCCCATGCCGGTCCCTTCACCCACCTCCTTGGTGGTAAAGAATGGGTCAAAGATGCGGCCCATGGTCTCCTGGTCCATGCCCTGGCCGGTATCGCTGACGCTCAACATCACATAAGGGCCTGGAGTCAGCTCCGGGTGTTGCAACAGGTCACTATGGTCCAGGGAGACTTCCTGGAGCTTAACCTCCAGGAGACCGCCATTCTCCCGCATGGCATGGGCGGCGTTGGCGCCGAGGTTCATCAGAATCTGGTTAAATTGGGTGGGATCAGCTAAGACCGTGGCCGCGGGGGCCGCCAGGTCTTCTTTGATCTCAATGGTGGTGGGCAAGGAGGCCCGCAATAACTTTAGAGTCTCCTTAATAATAGAGCTGGCCTGTAGTGGTCTCTTTTCCTGGGCCGCGCGGCGGCTGAAAACCAGGATCTGTTTGACCAGGTCTCTGGCCCGCTCTCCGGCCCTTAGCACCTGGTCGAGGTTATAGTATTCCTGACTGTCCCTGGGAATCGATTGCAGGGTCAGTTCGGTAAAACCCATGATGGATCCCAGAATGTTATTGAAATCATGGGCGATGCCCCCTGCCAGGGTGCCCATGGCCTCCATTTTTTGGGCCTGGTGCAATTGGCTCTCAATATCTTCTTTTTCCCGCGCCATCCTTTGCCGTTGAATTTCGGCCGCGGACTTAACCGCCATCATGTGCATCACTTCTTTGGTACGGGGAGGAGGAATCAACTTCTGCCGGGAGAGGGCACAGAGCGTCCCCACCACCTTATTTTGGGAGTCTCTGATGGGAATCCCCACATAGCCGTTGGCTTTCAGGTCTGTAAGATTCTCGGCCTGCGGGTAGAGTTCCCGGACATCTTGAGGAATAAGGCAAAAATCCTTGGTTTCCACGTTTTCACAGGGAGTCCCCTGAAGGTGGTAGAAACCACCATGGGATAAGTCGCCGTCCACCAGCTTTGCCAATATCTTCACGGTATTGCTGTCTTCAAGTTCTCCCACCAAGGCCACTTCACAATCGAGCCAATCGGCTAACTTGTTGACCACGATATTGAAATAATCCTGTCCGGTAATGCTGAGGGTGCTCTCCATTAAGGTCCTGAAGGCCAGGTCGCTTTTGATATGTTCGGTAATATCTATGGCGGTAAACAACACCTCCGAAGACGATCCTGAAGGAAGCAGCGGGACCGAGGTCAGCCTGACGTCAATGATGGCTCCATCTTGACGCTGCCAGCGAGTCTCCACTGAGCCAATGCCGTTTTTCTCAATCATTTGGTATGTTACCCGCGCCACCCAGGCAAAATCTTCTTCGGTGGGATACAAGATGCGGGCGCCTTTTCCCAATAACTCTTCCCGGGTGTAACCGGTCATGGCGCAGACCTGATTATTAACCTCTTTCATCACCCGGTCCTCCAGCACGCCAATACCTATGGGCGCCGACCGGAATATCCCATCCAATTCGGCCTGACGGGACATGAGGGCCTCCTCCGCCCTTTTGCGCTTCTCGATATTGCGGACGGTGGAGAGGATCAGGGGCTTCCCATCCAGGTGGAATAATTGATTGCTGATCTCCACGGGGATCTTGCGCCCATCCTTGCTCAGGTGCAGTCCTTCCCAGAGGATGCGTTTTTCTGTAAATAGCCGCTTGATGATTGATGGGACATTGGGAATAGTCTCCGGGTCGTCGATTTGGGGAATAGTCATTTGTAAAAGTTCTTCTCTGGTATACCCCAAATATTGACAGGCGATATCATTTACCTCGATAATGCGGCCGGGCATATTTTCTTCTGGGGATACTTCATGGACAAAGACCGCATCACTGACGTTGTTAAATAGTAAGCGATAGCGTTCTTCACTGGCGCGCAGGGCCTCCTCGGCCCGCTGCCGTTCCTGGACCTCCTGCAATAATTCCCAGTTGGCTTCACTGAGCTTTTCACTCTGCCTCTGGAGTTGATTAAAGTTCTCTTCCAAGTTGCAGGCCATGGACTTGGTATGGGCTATGAGGGAATTAATCTCCAGGGTGGAACTGCTGGGCCAGAGGATCTTCCGGGCCTCCGGGAGCTTCTCCGGCAGACGGGCGGTCACCTGGGACAGTTGGGCCAGGGGTCTGGTGAGCCAGCGGCTGAGTATGAGGGAGACAAGCAGGGCCAGGCCCGTTAAAATGGCCATGAGGGTCAGGTTCTTCACGTAAATGCTGTATAAGGTGTGCTGGAGCGGGGCCACGGGGATTTCGATGGTGAGCTTCCAGGGAAGCTCCGGCCCCAAGGAGGTTTCCAGCACATAGTAGGACTGCTGCCAGTGGGTCATGGAGGGGAGGCTGCGGTCACGGGGATACCAGTGGCAAACATGGTTCTTGAGCTGCAGGCACACCCCGGTCTGGTGCCGATCCCAGACCTGCAAAGGGGCCCTGGACGGGGCCGTGCTGGCAATGATCTGCCTTTGAGAATCAGTAATCGTAATGACCGTCGGCCTTCCCCAGCTGTAGGGTTGGAGTATTTTTTGGACTATGGTGAGATCCAGAGACCCGCTGGCTGCACCCAGAAAATGATTCTCCCTGATACGGGGCACGCTAAAGATTAAAATCGGGGAAAATGATGCTCCCCTGCTTTGCAGAACCGCGGATACCACCAGGTATTTTTTGGCCTTGGCCTCTTTGAACCAGGATCTCTCGGAAAAATCCTGGCCTAACGTGGACTGGCCCCGCTCATCCATCTTGGGGACACAGGCAATGGTGCACCCCGCGGCGTTCTCCACCTGCAAAGTGCGAAAATTGGGGAAAGCCTGTTGTAAGATCTCGGTTTCCCGTTGTAATTGGCTGGAGGGAGTCATGGAGGCCATGCTGGCCAATCCCGCCAGCTCCTGGAGAACCTGCACCTGCTGCTGAAACCAGGAATGCAGGTGGACCTGCAAGTTGGCCGACATTGATTGCAGGCTCTCGACCACTCCCGCTTCCAGGTTCTCTTTCACCTTCCGGGTTTCCACCAGGGTGAGCAGCAGAGTGGGAAGAAGAACCATCATGACTAGCAGATTAAACAAAGATTCCTGGAGAGAGATATCGCCGGAATATTGCGGACGCCGGAAAAGTCTAGCGACGGGGGGAAAACAAATGGCCAGATTGGCCAGCATGGCGTTAAAGACGCCATTGACGCCTTGCTTGAGCATAATGAAGGAGGCCATAGTGCCATCCATGTGTAGGGCCACCCCGTGATAAAACCAGGCCAGGGGCATGCCCAGCAAGAGCCAGTAGGCGCCGTCCAATGCCAGCAGGTTCCGGTATCCTTTCTTCAGAAAAAGCCCCACAAACAGGGCCTCAGAAATAAAATTGAGGAAGCCGTAAGGGTGCCCCCAGAGAAAATAGGTATAGCCGTGGACCACAACCGCGGCCAGGAGGCCCCATCCCAGCCCATAGAAATAGAGTACCAACAGCACGGCAATGCTGCCGAAGAGGAAATCCGCGCCGAAAAAAAGGGGAATGGCGTAATAGTTCCCCAGGAAGCCCGCACCAATCAGCAAGACCAGCAGGACCATCGACCTGATATTCATGTACTTTCTCCACCTGGGCCGCTAAATGCTGGACGCCCCCTACCTCTCCCCACCCCTATCTCCGATTTCGGGTCATCCCCAGCCGTCGCCGTCACTAAATAATTGGGGGGGCTTTCTTCTCCGGCCGAGCCAGAGAAGACCTCTTTTTTTATTATCGATATTATTAATTTTAGCATTAACGTACTGATATCCCCCAACATGGAAGGGGCCGGGAGATTTCGTGGAATGCAGCCAGGTCCGCCCGGGGCCGGAACAGAAAACCTGCCGTTGGAGGAGAGTGATGGGCTTTTTGTCCTCACCCGCCACCGCGGGCCAGGTTCTCCCGATTTTCCATAGATATAAACTTTACAATTGACAAGAGTTAAGAAAAATTGCCTAATTTAACTTTAATAGATAAAGCCAAACCCGTCGTGAGGCGGGGACGGAAAGCCACGGGTCTTGAGCGGTGAGAGATAGCCGGGTTGCCTAGCCAAAGGCAGCTCGGCTATTTTTCCGTAATCCCCCTTTGCTTCAGGTCAAAGTGATAGGAATGTCCGGTTTTTGGATGAACCGACGCCCCATGGAGCCCAGGCATTGGTTGCGGTGGAGATAATATGAAAAATCGCCTCTCTAAATTATATGGCGCCGCTTTGGCAGTGGCCTTAGCCCCTCTGGGGCTGGCGGGTTTGATATTGTTGGTTAATTTATTCATGCTATTTCCGGCCCCGGCCCTGGCCGATTCTGTAAATCCAGCCAGTTACAGCGCCAATCTATCGCTGGGACAAAGTGTCACCATTGTCAAAACCGTAATCATCAATGCGGGAACTCCCACTTCCGCCAAGGTGGATGTCTTTTTCCTGGCGGACACCACCGGCAGCATGGGAGGGGCGATCAGCTCCGTCCAAACCGGAGCCTCCGACATTATCACCGCCACTTCCGGGCTGGGAGACGTGGCCTATGGGGTGGGTGAATATAAAGATGTGGGGGATCCTTTTGTCTATCGCCTGAACCAGGACATCACCAAAGATACCGCGGCCGTTCAAAACGGCATAAACGCCTGGACCGCCAGCGGCGGCGGCGATTGGGAGGAGGCCCAGATATATGGACTTTATCAGGCGGCCAACACCAGTTCCTGGCGCTCCGGGTCCACCCGCATCCTCGTCTGGTTCGGGGATGCTCCGGGCCATGACCCGGCCGGACCCAGTCCGGGCGTAACTGAAACAGAAGCCATCGCCGCTTTGACCGCCAAGTCCATCAAGGTGGAGGCCCTTGATCTTGGTTCATTAAATGCCACGGGCCAGGCCCAAAGAATTGCCGGCGCCACCGGGGGCCATTATCACACCGGCCTGAACGTAACCCAGATTGTCAATGTCATCAAAGAGGCCATTATCTCCTCCTTCACCAATTACAGCACCGTCAGCTTAGGCACTGCCTCAGTGCCGTCCGGCCTGACGGTCAATGTTTCCCCGCCCTCCTATACGGGGACCTATGATCGCAGCATCGATCGCACCTTTAGTTTCAACGTGACTTTTACCGCCAATTCCCTGGGTGAATATAACTTTGCCATCCCCGTCCTGGTGGATGGGGGAGTGATGGCCACCGAACAAGATAGGATACAAGTCGGCTTCGGGCTATCCTTCCCATTGCCGGGGTATACCCCGGAGGACGCGCCGGTGAGCGCGGTGATGGACAACTCCGTGCTGGAGCGAACCCCCATTAAGTTTTACGTCCCCGGGGACGTGATCAAGGCCTTTAACGGCGAAACCGGGGCCAAACAATATGGGGTTAAGTATATGGATTCCTACGGCAAGTACTGGCCGGCTTATAAAAACAGTAGTGGCACCGATTTCTTCCCTCCCAACGCCGGGGGACAGCGTCCCCTCAACTACCTCAACGGTCCCTATCTATCCTATGCGGGGAATCCCGGTTACAACTACCAGGTGCCCGAGGGCACCCCGGTATTGGCCACCGCGGACGGCAAGCTTTATAAGGCCGTGACCGACCTGGTCAACGACGCGGGGTACAGTTACTATTACAATTCCTATATCGACCACCAAAACGGTTATTACTCCTGGTATCTCTACGCCCCCTTGAGTGCCGCCATCCTGGCGGAGATCAATGCCAACGGCTATGCCCAGGTGACCAGGGGGCAGGTCATCGGCCAGACTAAGGACGACCACCTGCATTTTGAGGTCCGCTACAACGGCGTCGACCATGCCAACGTGGTTGACCCCTATAAACTTGGACTCTGGCTGCAACCCAAAAAAAAGAACAAGGTGGGACCGTGGCTTTATTTGTTGCTCGGGAACTAGGTTTCAGTTAAAGCCGCTTTCCCCCCGGTTGGGGACTGCGGCGCCGGGAAGAGAGATCCCCAAGCGGATGGAATTAATTATTTGCCAGGAATGGGAAGATAATTTGCAGGCCTAAACATATTGTCAGGAAGGGATGGGGGAGATTGTCTATGAGGGGCTTCCGGGGGAAAACGTGCTGTTGGTTGGTTCTGTTCGGCGTCACCTTGATCTTCACCCCGGGGCTGGCACAGGGGGTTGCTCCCCCTGACGATACCCTGGTCCAACAGGCGATCAAGCAGATAGACCGGGAAAACTATGACGAAGCCCTGGAGGCGCTGAACGCGGCCTGGCAGAAAGGCCGCACTCCGGAAACGGCTTATTATCTGGGGAAGGTCCACCGCTTGCAGCTGCAATACCAAAAGGCCAGGGAATATCTGGAAGAGGCGGTGCGGCTTAAGCCTGATTATCAGGAAGCCCGGCTGCTGCTGGCCGATACCCTGATGGGCCTGGAGCAGTGGGACCTGGCCCAGGAGCAATTAAAGCAGCTGGAAGCCGCGGGTTACCAACCCGGGCGCATCGCCCTCCTGTTAGGCCAGATGGCTGCCCGCCGGGGTGAGCAGAAGCAGGCCTTGGAGTATTTGCGCCAGGCCGCCCAGGACCCGGCAGTGGCCCAAGAGGCCAAGTTCCAGCTCAGCCTGGTGCTGGCCCAACAAAGGCGCCTGCCGGAAGCGGAGAAAACCATGAAGGAGGCCATTGCCGCGGCTCCCCACACGCCCACCGCGGACATCGGCCAGCGCTATCTCACCGCCATGGAACGCCGGGCCCGGGAATATCGGCCCTTCCGGGCCACCGTCACCGCCGGCTGGGACTATGATTCCAACGTCACCCTGCAGCCGGGGGATGCGGCCTCGGCCCAACAGGTCTCCGGCAAAGGGGATGCGGTCTACACCCAAACCGCGATCCTGGAGTATACCCTGGGCGCGGGCCGTCCCTGGAGCCTGTTGGCCCAATACTCCTATTACCAGAATTTCCACCGCCGCCTCACCAAGTACGATACCTGGGCCAATACCGTGGGTCTCAGTCCCATCTATACCTGGGAAAAGGGGCGCCTCTTCCTCCCCTTTAATTATAATTACACCGATGTGGAGAATGACAAATATTACACCGCCTATTATTTCACCCCCTCCTATCTCCATATGCTCACTCCCAAGGTGGGGGTGGAATTGGGGGCCCGGGCGGCCCGGCAATATTACTGGTTTCCCATCGCCCTGCCCCAGGATGATCGGAGCGGCCGGGTCTTAGGCCCCAGCCTGGGGCTCTACTATTTCTTTAAAAACCAGGAAGGCTATTTGCTGGCCCGGAGCTCCTACGAACACAATTGGGCCTCCGGGACTAACTGGTCCAATAACACCTACCGCCTCTTTTTGGCCGGGCTCTACCCGGTGACCTCCTCCCTGAAAGCGAGCCTCTTCCTGGACCTCATGTTGCAGCCTTACGTGAACAGCTTTGTCAGCTCTCCCGGATCCCCCAGCGGCTCCCCCCGGTATGACAAAATCCTGATTTTCGGGGCCCAGGCCACCTATAGCATCTATAAAGGACTGGAAGCCAACATCCATTACTATTTCGTGCGGGATGACTCCAATAAAGCTCTTTACGATTATTCCCGACATATATTCGGGGCCCAGTTGGGCTACCGCTACTAAGGGGAAGAAAGAGATGAAGTACTTGATGGTTGCCCTCCTGGTGGGGCTGCTGGCGTTTCCCGGGGGCGCACAGGCTGCGGCCGTGGGCCGGTTCACCAAGGTGGAAGGCGAGGTGAACCTCCTTAAGCAAGGCAAGCTGCCGGCAATGCCGGTCAAACTCCAGGATAGCGTTGAGCCCGGGGATATCATCCGCACCAAGTCCCAGGCCCGGGCCCAGATTACCTTTGTGGACGATACCACCATGTCCATCTCCCCCGGCAGCCGGGTGGCCATCGAGTCTTATATGTATGATGCCGCCAAGAAACAGCGCCAGGGAGTGGTCCAGGTCTTCTATGGCATGGTGTATACCGTGGTGAGTCGCATCCTGCAGACCGAGAAGCCGGATTTTCTCCTGAAGACCCATACGGCCATCATGGGGGTGAGGGGGACCAAGTGGTACGCCGTGCTCCATCCCATTGCCACCGATGTCTTCAATGAATCCGGGAAGGTGTGCGCGTCCAATGCCTTTGCGGAGGTCGGGGGGGAAGTCTGCCTCAAGGATAGGGAGTTCACCCGAGTGGGCTGGAATCTGCCCCCCACCATCCCCACCCCTGCCACCCGGGAGGATTTCCTGTTCCTGCAGCGGCAACTGTCCACGGGAGTGACGGGCGGGGCGTCTGGCGCGGGACTGCCCTCGGGAGCGGCCGCGGCCTCTGTTCTGCCGCAGCCCGGCCAAATCCCCACCCCGGGGATCGCGGAGACCGTTATCGGCGCGCCCACCCCCCCGGCCAGCACTCTCCCGGTTTTGCAGATCACACCCAAATTAGAGCCGCCGGCGCCGCCGCCGGGCCCCGTTCTGCCGCCGCATCCCCCCCGCTGAGGAGGCCCGGACCGGACCGCAGAACCAAAGATCAGGCCCTGGACCTGTCCCCAGGGATTTTGCCGGCACTTAAGTTGGAGTGGGGGCAAGTCCAGGAATGGTCTGCTGTTCGGTAAATGGGCACCGCTGCCTCGAGAACTTCTATTTGCCAGAATTTTTTTATCATAGAAGTCATGAGACTTCTGCAAAAGTCCCTAATTACACTTAAAAACTCCCCTCCCCACGGGGGGAGGGGGTTGGGGGGAGGGGGGCGACTTTGGGCAAATACTTGTAATCAGGCAAAAAGACGCCACCCCCACCCCGACCCTCCCCCCTCAAGGGGGAGGGAGAAAAGACTGTCCTGATTATGAAAAGGATTTCTGGGACACGACACTAGAAGTCATTTCAAAACCGATTTTTGCAGTCGTTTTGGCTTATCCAGGAGGGTTTAATTGATAAAAAGATCAACCCCCCTTTTCTAATGGGGGGCCGGGGGGATTATATAAGCGCCTGATAATCCCTCCAAAATCCCCCTTTAGAAAAGGGGGACTTCAAGAATCCTCCTGCCATCCTTGTACTGGTTTATAATCTATCTGCCGCCTCAGAATAGGTTTTGAAATAGGTTCTTATAGACCTCCTGCCGTTAACCCCAATATGCAAGAGGAGGACCGCAATGCAACTGGGAATGATCGGGCTGGGGCGCATGGGCGCCAACATGGTAATCCGCTTGATGCAGGCCGGCCATGAGTGCGTCGTCCACGCCCGCCATGCTGGGTCCGTGCAGCCCCTGGTGGATAAGGGGGCCAAAGGCTCCACCGACCTGCAGGAGTTCCTGGGGATGCTGGCCCCACCCCGGGTGGTGTGGCTGATGGTGCCGGCGGCCACCGTGGACCCGGTATTGTCCAGCCTGACGCCGCTGTTGGCCCCGGGGGACATCGTCGTGGACGGGGGCAACTCTTATTACCGCGACGACCTGCGCCGGGCCGCGGCCCTGAAGGAGAAGGGCCTCCACTACGTGGACGTGGGCGTCAGCGGCGGCGTTTGGGGGCTGAAGCGGGGCTACTGCCTGATGATCGGCGGCGAGACGGAAGTGGTGCGGCGACTGGACCCCATCTTTCAGGCCCTGGCCCCCGGGGTGGACGCGGCCCCCCGCACCCCCGGGCGCACGGGGGCACCGACGCCCGCGGAACACGGTTACCTCCACTGCGGCCCCAACGGCGGCGGCCATTTCGTGAAGATGGTCCACAACGGCATCGAATACGGTCTCATGGCCGCGTTCGCCGAAGGCTTGAACATTATCAAGAACGCCAACCTGGGCAACCGGCAGCAGGAGGTGGACGCGGAGACCTCCCCGCTGCGCCGTCCTGAGTTGTACCGGTACGAATTCAACCTCCCGGAGGTGGCCGAAGTCTGGCGCCGGGGCAGCGTCATCGGCTCCTGGCTCCTGGACCTGACGGCCAGCGCCCTCCAGGCCAATCCGGACCTCTCCAAATTCGCGGGCCGGGTCTCCGATTCCGGGGAGGGGCGCTGGACGGTGCAAGCCGCGGTGGACGAAGGCGTGCCCGCGCCGGTGATCGCCGCCGCGCTTTTCAGCCGCTTCAGCTCCCAGGGCCGGGACGAGTTCGGGGACAAACTCCTGTCGGCCATGCGCTACGAATTCGGGGGGCACCTGGAGAAGACCGCCCCTGAGGAGTGAGGTGGTTGTCGGGGGCTCCTTTGGCTGCGGCCCCGGTCTCCTTGGGGGCCGCCGGAGAGGCAGTGATGACCCAAAGGCACAAGGCCGTCTTCCTGTTCGACGTGGACAACGCCTTGCTGGACTACCATCTGCGGGAGTTCCTGCAGGCATAAAGGCCGGGAAAGATAATCCTGATAGCGAGCCAACGGCTGCAAGGCCCGGGGCCAGGAACCATGTCCCAGATTATCGTTTATCCAGACCATGAGCGCCTGATCAGGGGGGCGGCGGCTTTCCTGGCCGGAGCGGCCGCCAGGTCCATCGCCGCCCGGGGCCGCTTCACCCTGGCGCTGTCCGGCGGCCACACCCCCCGGCCGCTTTATGCCCGCCTGGCAGCCCCGGACTACCGGGACCGGATAGACTGGTCCAAAGTGCACATCTTTTTCGGGGATGAACGCTGCGTGCCCCCCGACGACCCCCAAAGCAACTACCGCATGGTCCGGGAAACCCTGCTGGAGCAGGTGCCGCTGCCTGCCGGGAACATCCACCGCCTCCGGGGCGAAGAGGCGCCGGAGCAGGCGGCCGCGGATTATGCCCGGGTCCTGCAAAAAGCCTTCGGGGGTGATGCGGCCACGGGGGGTCCGCCCCCGGAGGGCTTCGACCTGATCCTCCTGGGCCTGGGGGACAACGGCCACACCGCCTCCCTTTTCCCGGGCCTGGAGGCAGTAAGGGAAAGGGTGCGCTGGGTCATGGCCCAGTATGTGGAGGCGGTGGGCAGGTGGCGCCTCACCTTGACCCCGGTGGTCATCAACGCCGCCCACCGGGTGGCCTTCCTGGTGTCCGGGGCCAATAAGGCGGCCATCCTGGGCCGGGTTCTGGAAGGTCCGTATCAGCCGGAGGTGCTGCCGTCCCAGATCATCCAGCCGACTCACGGCGAACTGCACTGGCTGCTGGACGCGGCGGCAGCCGCCCAGTTGAGGAGGAAGTCATGAGTGAATCCCAGGCCCGGCACAAACAGGAAACCGCGGAATTTGCAGTGCAGTTCATTCAATCGGGAATGACCGTGGGGCTAGGCACCGGCTCCACCGCCATCTTTGCCACCCGGCATATCTCGGAGCTCTTTAGGAGGGGGGAGTTGCGGGATATTGTGGCCTTCGCCACCTCGAGAGCCGTGTGGCAGGAGGCCGTCAGGCTGGGGATTCCCATGCTGACGGAAGATATGCCCCAGGCCATCGATGTGACCATCGACGGCGCCGACGAGGTGGACCCGAAGCTGAACGTTATCAAGGGCGGCGGCGGGGCCCTGCTGCGGGAGAAGATCGTGGCCCAGGCCAGCCGCCGGGAGATCATCATCGTGGACGAGAGCAAGCTGTCGCCGCAGCTGGGCACCCGGTGGCCGGTGCCGGTGGAGGTGTTGCCCTACGGCTGGCAGTCCCAGGCCCGCTTCCTGGAATCCCTGGATGCCGAGGTCACTTTGCGGAAGACCGCCGACGGTTGCGAGTTTTACACCGACCAGGGCAACATCATCCTGGATAGCCGCTTCGGCCCCATCGCCGACCTGGAGGGCCTGGCCCAGAAATTGGCCTCGCGAGCCGGGATCATGGAGCATGGCCTCTTTCTCAACCTGGCGGATGACGTCATCGTCGCCGGTCCCGGGGGCATCCGCCATCTGCAGCGCGGGTCTTAAAAAAGGAAGCTCTAAAAGCGATTGCAAAACCTTTTTTTGGCCTCCTGAGCGAAGCGAAGGATCTCAACTATCGGCAAACTTCAGATTCTCACCTATGCTCAGAATGACAGAAAAGGGAATATGCATCTCCCTGGCCGCGCGCTGCCAGTCTTGGATCTCTTGGGGGTGCAGACCGGTCCTCTCGGCCAGGGCCTGGAAACGCTCCGGGGCGCGACGCCGCAGGGCCTCAACCTGGGCGGCGGCATGGAAATAGGTGTACGGCGGGGGTTTGCCGGGAAGATTCTGGTCTTCCACGGTGTGGCCGTCCACCCGCACATCGAACAATCCCTCGATGCCTTCGGCCTGCAGCACAGTAAGGCAGTTCTTGTTGGAGGACACCACCGCGGTCTTGATCCCCTCCTGGCGGAGTTGCTTCACCCAGGCCACCGAGCCTTGATATACTTCCACCCCTTCTGATTTTAGGGTGGCGATGACCAGTTCCTCCTTGTGGTTGCCTAGACCGCAGACCGTTTTCCGATCCGGAGGGTCGCGGGGGTCGCCAAGGGGGAGATGAATCCCCCGGGACCCGAGAAAACTCTGGACCCCATCGTCACGGGGCTTACCGTCCACGTATAAGTTGTAATCCTTATTGATGTCGAAGGGCTTGAAGGGCTTAAGGGTCTGGACGGCCCGCTGCTGCAGGTAGTCATCAAAGGTTTTCTTCCAACAGGCCGCATGTACTTTGAAGGTGGCCGTCAGCACCCCGTCGAGATTAAATAATACCGCGTCGAAATTCTCAGAATTTACTGAGGATTTCCATGAACTCATAGATTCACCTCAGGGAGTTTAATTATACTGGTTGCCAAAAGTTTTTTCCGCCCCCCCTCACCCTAACCCTCTCCCCCCGCTGGGGGGAGAGGGGATAAGAGGAAAGAACTTTTGGC
>JAGVAH010000129.1 GCA_020060385.1 Syntrophobacterales bacterium
CCTTACTGGCCACGGTGCAGCAGGATATTCGGGCCATGAGGCTTCCGGAAATCGCCCAGGAGGCCACCAGCACGGTGGCCAACCTGCAGCGGGCCTCAGATACCCTGGAGAAATTCCTGGAGAGGATCTACGACCGGCCTCCGGACCTGCTTTTCGGCAAACCCCCCAAAAAACGGTGGAATGAATGAATTTTCCAGGTGCAAAGATGAAACAGACGCGCTCTTTCCAGGCAGAGGCAGGGCGCTGGGGTTGGTCCGGTCCCTGGGTCCAGGCCCTCGTCCTGCTGATAACGGTTTTCCTTTTTGCCGGTTGCGGCAAACCGCCCACCCTGGTGCAAAAGTACATCCTGGAATACCCGCCGCCGACGGTGGCCACATCCCCCCAGCTGGGGGAAGTGGTGAAGGTGGAGCTCTTTTCCGTGGCCCAGGTGTACAACAGCCCGGCTATGATCTATCAGCCGGGCCCCTTCAAGAGCGACGCCTATAATTACCACCGCTGGCGGGTCAACCCGGGGAACCTGGTGACGGACTATCTGGTCCGGGATCTGAGAAATTCCCGGTTATTCAAGGCCGTTCTCCCCTACGGCAGCTCCGGGAAGAGCCGCTTTCTCCTGGAAGGGGGGGTGGTGGAATTTCAGGAGACCGACGCGGCGGATGGTTGGTATGCGACCCTATCCTTGAATGTCACCCTCCTGGACCTCAGCCGCCAGGAGCTGCCGGAACGGGTGGTCTTCCAGAAAAACTACCGCGCCAACGAGCTGCTGACGGAGAAGACCCCCCAGGGCCTGGCCCAGGGCATGAGCCGGGCCATGCAAAGATTATCCGGGGAGATCATCGGGGATATTTACCGGGCGGCCGCGCAACGGGCAAAATAGGGAGCAGATGCTGGGGGGGGCCGTTGGGTAAACAGTATGGCCTTTAACCAGGGGAGAACCGGAGCTCACAGGTCTTAAAGTCCCCCTTTGAAAAAGGGGGATTTAGGGGGATTTCAGGGAGTTAATCAAATCCCCCCAGCCCCCCTTTGTCAAAGGGGGGTTAACCAGACCGGTTTTCGAGGTCACGGCAGTTAGAAATTGCATCACCTGCGAATGGGGGATGAGTTAAAGGGAGAAAGGGCCCGGCCTCTCCCCCCCACCCGGGCCTGGCTGCGGCCGGCACCCAGGGGGGTTATATTTACCCCGGCTGGGGCCGGCCTTCTTGTTTAGTAAACTACAGTGGATTTGGCGCTGGTCATTTCGACGATTATCCGCCCGGCCTTAATCAATTCACATCCCTGGATCAAGTCAGCCTGACTGATCTTGCGCTCCTCGATGCAGGGGATTCAGACCAGGAATGTGCCGCCGTTGGCCACGTAGTTGTCCACCAGCGTCTTTAAAGGGGTGAGGCCGGGGAAAGTCACCTTTTCGGCATATCCCTTTTGGGCGATGTGGACTCCGTTCGCCTGTAGCACCACCACGGCTTCCACGTCCATGGACTGGGCGGCGTTGGCCAGCAGTAAGGGGAAGATGGCCCGTTCCGGGTCCTCCCCCGCATGGGTGGCGATTAACACAATTTTCTCTTTTTCTTCCGCCATGTTAGCCCTCCTGTCGATTTAGGTTATTACTGCTGGGGCCGGGGGGCAGCGCCTTCACCCCTTCCCTTTAAACCAGAGTTCAAGGTTCGAAGTTCAAAGTTCAAAGTTAAGGATGCCACTTCTTGGTTTTGTCCCAAGTTTTTTCCTCTTGTCCCCTCTCCCCCTAGCGGGTGGAGAGGATTAGGGTGCAGGGGGTCGGTGAATGCTCGGGAGCGCACCGCTCATCCTGATAACCAAATCATGCGTCTTTGCGCCTTGCCGTCTTGGCGTAAGGCATTTTAAGCGCCCTCATGATCCAGATGCCGCGCCAGCAGACTGGCCAGGTCCTCCACGGGCAGCCCCGCCTTCAGCAGATTGGCCAGGCAGATGGGGCAGAAGGTGACCACCGGCGCGGCCGCGGCCTTAAGTTCCGCGGCCCGCCGCTCCAGGATCTCCCGGTTCAGGGCCGGGGAAATTGACTCCGCGGGACCGCCGCAGCAGGAGGTGAACTCGCCGCTGTTGCGCACCTCCACCAGCTTAAGGCCCAGACTGCTGAGCAGACGGCGGGGCTCAGCCGCGAGCTTCAGGTACCGGCCATAAATACAGGGGTCGTGGAGGGCCACCGGCGGCTGGCCATTGCCGGCGGCTTCCTTAAGGCTGAGTATGGAGAAATACGGCTGCACCTCAAAACCAACCCCGAGGTGTTTGGGATAGAGCTCTTTGAGGGCATAGGTGGTGTGGGGATCAACGGTGATGATTTTGGTGACCCCATGGAGCTTAAGGTTCCGGGCCACGAACCGGGCGTGTTCCTCAAAGCTCTCCTGATCGCCCAGGTCGTAGAGGAGGATGCCGCTGTAGAAGTCCATCTCCGGATGATAAAAAAAGCCAGCGCCGGATTGTTGCAGGATGCGGCAGATGGTGTGCAGGATGCCGTCGAATCTTTTCTTCTCCGCCCCGGAGATCAGAGCCGCCAGCCCCCGGCCCAGGAGGGAGCCAGGGAGATAGCGGCCGTAGCGCAGATATCCGGCCCAGGGGCTGCCTTCCAGGCGCTCGAGGTAGCGGGTGGTGGCCTCAATATAAGGGATGGCCTGGTACATCAGGCCGGTGAACAGCAGCGCGTCCCCGGGCCGCCGGGTGAAGCCGCCCGCGTCCCGCCACCAGGTGTTGAAACGGGAGTTGGGCACCCCGAAGGGGTTCCGGGTTTTGCGGACATTGGCCGCCAGGAGGTCGATGATGTCTTGGGGCTGAAACATCTCAGGCCCTCCTTGATTGGGCCACCACGTAGCGGCGCAAGCCCAGGATGAGTTCCCCGGGGTTGGCCTGGCGGGGGCAGGTCTGGGTGCAGAGCCCGCAGTGGAGGCAGCGCCAGAGGTCTGCGGCCCGCTCCAGGATCTTTTGTTTGGCCCCCACCTGCACGTAGCGGATCATCTTCCGGGGAAAATGCTCAAACAGGAGGGGACAGATGGCTGCGCAGGTGCCGCAGTTGAAGCACTCCAGGGCCGTATCCACCCCGTAGGTTTTAAGTTCTGCGGCAAAATCAGGGTTTACCTGGGCCATGTCTATTCTTTTCGCCGGATGGCGCTCCTTATCAAGGTGTTTAAAAATAGCCTGTGAGACTGATTAGATGAAATTTTTATTCCCCCCTTTGAAAAAGGGGGGCTGGGGGGATTTTATTGACTCCCCAAAATCCCCCTAAATCCCAGCAGTGTCCGGTTAGGAACTTGCATATGATGACC